>JABABG010000036.1 GCA_014238315.1 Alphaproteobacteria bacterium | reverse complement strand
CCGCTCCCGCTCTGGCTTTGCTTCCCGCTCCCACTCTGGCTTTGCTTCCCGCTCCCACTCTGGCTTTGCTTCCCGCTCCCACTCCCGCTCTGGCTCTAGTTATAGATTGGGTTTGCCGCTTGTTGCGCCCCTCGTTGCATTAGCGATACTGCTTTTTGGTGAGCTTGGACTAGCTCAGGCGCAGCCGTATTTATATCGGGCTGACGGAGCTCGCGGTGCGCAATTTTTCTCGGACCTTTCGTTTCTGCTCGGACTAGAGGTTAAGGACGAGGGTAGCGGTCTATCGCAGCGCACTTTAGTTGGCGAGTTTAGCGGCGGTAGCCGTCGAGCTTTTTTGAACAACTTGTCGCGCGCTGGGGGTTTTGCTTGGGCGAGCAACAAGAGCAGCCTGACCTTATCTTCGCCGTCGCGTTTGCTCACGCGCAGCTATAGTTTTTCGTCGGGGCAAGAATACGACTCTTTCCGCTCGCGTTTGCGCTCTGCCTCGATAGACGCTGGACCGCTTATCATCAGGCAGATGCGCGGCGACTTGGGTTTGTCTGGCAGGGACACCAGCAGGGACACCAGCAGGAAAAGCAACGAGAGCGTTTCATCTGCTAGAGGCAAAGCTGGCGACGCTAGTAACGATGGCAACGATGCGTCCAGAGCTAGCAGGCGCGACGGTGGAGGAGGTCGAGTGCGAGTTGTTTCTGCTAGTAGCGATCTAGCTGTTGTCTACGACATACAAGCGATAGAGGCATTCCACGACAGCGCGGAGTCTATTTATGTGGAGCTTTCGGGCGAGGACCACAATCGTCTGGTATCGCCGTCGAACAGCGTTATTTATCCGGTAGCTGGCGAGCAGTTTGCGTTGATGATTTTCCGCCTGCAGTATGCTTGGGCGGAGGACACGCACGCAGGGGGCGATAAGGGTGGCAAGATTTTACCTGGTGTTGCGGGTCTTATGTCGCAAGTTTTAGCGGCGCGTTATGGCGGCAGTGCTCCTCGCGCGCCGCAGCCGAGTGGCAATTCTTCGATAGACCATCTATTGAGTGGCGGCTTGGAGAAGATAAACGAGCTTGGTATTTCGACGAAGGGAGGCGATGGCGGCAAAACTTCTGGCAGCTCCACTAACCCTTCTGCTAACTCTTCTGTGAACTCTTCTACGAGCGGCGGTTTTGGTCTGGGCGAGGGCTCTTCTAGCGGGTCGGTTGTCGGGCTAGCGGCTATCGGTAGCTCTAGTTCTAGTAGCATTCCTAGGGGTGCTGTTAGCGGCGGCAATTCGGTGCCATTGATATTTGCGGACCCTCGTCAGAATGCGGTTGTTATTTACGACAACCGCGATCGCTATGGTTACTACCAACGTTTAATTGGCGAGCTAGATTCGCGCACGCGTTTAGTCAAGATAGAGGCTGCGATCATCGACATATCGAAGAGCAAGGTTAGCGATTTAGGCATCCAATGGCAAGGCGAGTATGACGGCAACCAGGCGAGTTTTGGCAGCTTGGCGGAGGGGGCTGCGGCGAGCGCGTTGAGCTATGCGACTGGTGGTTTTTCTTTATCGAACAACGCGATTGTCTCGAATGTGAATGGTCTTATAGCGCGGATTAATTTACTAGAGAGCAAGGGTCGCGGCAGGATAGTTTCACGCCCTTCGATTTTGACGCTTGACAACATCGAGGCGTCGCTGGCATCGAGCGAGAAATTTTTTGTCAGGGTTGAGGCATTTCAGGATTCGTCGCTTTATCCGGTCGAGGTATCGACGACTTTACGAGTAACCCCGCACATCATCCGCGAGGGCAAGCAGACTCGGATCAAGCTATTAGTTGTTATTAAGGATGGCTCTATCGACCAATCTTCCTCTGGCAATGTTGATGGCTTGCCTAGGGTTACGACGAACCACCTTACGACTCAGGCGGAGATTTTAGAGACGCAGGCATTGGTGGTAGGCGGGCATATCCGCTCGGAGTTGAGCGTGCGGCGCAGACGAGTTCCGCTACTGGGCTATATTCCGATTTTGGGCTTGCCGTTCAGCCATAAGACGAAGCAGCGTCAGGAGCTGGTGCGTCTTTACATCATCCGCCCGCGTTTGACCTTACCCGCGGACGAGATGGCTGGCGATGCGCGAGCTTTGATAACGGACGATGACCTACCAGCGTACCCTAAGTTACTGCGCAAGGAGCGCGATAAGGCTTTGAAGGCCGAGCGCAAACGCGAGGCGCGTGCTGCGAAGCGAGCGAAGAAGGCTGAGAAGAAGGAGGCAGCGAGACGAGCCAAAGCGGAGAAGAAGGCGGATAAGAAGGCGGCTAATAAAGCAGATAAGGGCTCGGCTAAGCAGTCGAACGAGGAGGCTGGCGATTCCAGCCAAGGACAATAGCGAAGAGCAACGAGACGCAACGAGACGCAACGAGACGCAACGAAACGCAACGAAAAAATAGCGAGATACCAGCCTTGTCTACTGAAAGCCCCACCCCCGCCCAGCTCCCCACCCCGCCCGAACCCTCGCTCCAACCCGAGTTCGTCCTGACCCTACCAGAGCGTCTTGACCGCGCTTCTGCCTCGATTTTAGCTTCTGCCAGCGAGCGCATCCCCGAGCGTATCCCCGAGCGCATCCTTATGCCTGTTGCGGGCTCCGATGGCGACTCAGGCTTCGGCTCAGCCTCGAACATCCAACGTATCAGCTTCGCGCGCACGCGCCGCCTAGACGCGAGCGGTCTAGAGGCGTTGCGCTTATTCTGCCAGCAGGCGCAAGCACGAGGCGCACGAGTTAGCCTAGAGCTACTTTCGTCAGAGATATACTCGTTGCTTTCGCTGTGTGGTTTTCCGTCTATTTGCGCTTTATCGCTTACGCCCGAAGATAGCGGCGGTATATTGCCGTAGCATCATTTTTTGCTCTATACAGACATTTCTAGAGAAGCCGACCCCGGCTGAGGCGAGTATAGCGCCGGCGACGATTAGCACGGACGCGGCGAGGACGAATCCGAGCGCGCATGCGGCGATACCTCCGAATATGTTGAACAGTGCTGGTAGCATTGCTTGCTCTTTTTTGCTTTGCATGGCACTCACGACCGCCCCTCCGCTCGCCAGCGCGAGTATTGCGATTATTGGGAAGAGTATGAATATGGGCATGAAGATAACGACTATGGTTATTATGGAGCTTGCGCCCCATATAAATCGGTTAGCCTGTTGATTGATCGAGTTTCCTTGGCGAGTTTTTCCCTCGTCTTGTTTTGCGTCCCCGTCTTCAGTATCGAGCTGTTTTCGGCGTTTTTTTATTTTCCAGGCGGCGATGGGTGCGCCGGTCAGGGTTATTCCGCCAGCCCATATAGTTGTTGCTAGTGCTAGTCTTTCGATAGCGTCATTGAGCCCTTGGCTATTGAGTGTATTTCGCACTCCTTCGTGCAGGCATAGGGCGAGTGCTATTGTCGTTGTCGCGAATCCGAGTGGAGTTAGGGATAGTGCGAATGCTATCTGCCTTTCGGTCTGTTTTTCTATTTGTTTTTCGGTCGGCTTTTTTTGCAGCAGGAACAACAAGCCGGTTGCTGCGCCGGCTATCATACATAGGAAGACGATATTTGCGTTTTTTACATCTGCTACGACGACGGGCGCGAACAACGCGAGCATTGCCGAGACGGCTGCGGTAATGAAGGCTTGCTGTGCCGACTTTCCCTGCGCTAGCAGGTATAGGGACATGAGCAATCCGCATATTGAGAATAGGTATAGGAGGTATATGGGCTGGTCCATTTCTTTTACACCTTACGAGTTTTTGCCTGCTTGAGCTTTTTTTATTGGTTTCTTTTATTAGTTTCTTTTGCTTTTGCTTGGGTCTTAGCCCGTTGGGTTTTATTCTGTTGCAACTACCGATAGGCGCATTGCCGAGCTAGCTTTGTTATCTGAACCGACGATATACGGCGGAGAGTCCGGCGGAGACTCCGAATGCTAGTAGGAATATAGTTGAGTATGTATGCATTGCCCCGAGCGTTGATGCGCCTTTGGCGACTATCAGCCCGACGCCGGCGGTTATGGCGGTGCAAACGGGCGCGGCGATGTTTACGATCAGCAGGTTTGCGCTGTGGGAAGTTTTCCCGACTATCGAGAACGAACCGAGGAATATGGAAAGCGCGAGTAGCGTCAGCAGGGTTGTCAGATCGTTGCCACCGATACTTACTTCGGGGCTTTGACTATTGACGATCAGCTTTTGCGCGGTGAAGGCTATTTCGCTGGCTTGCTCGGCTATTTCGTGCAGCTTACGAACTATTTCGTCGTTGGGTTGATTTTTGTCCAATTTTCACCACCCATTTATTTTTTGCTTTTAGCACTATGGCTTTTAGCACTTATGGCTTTGAGCACTTATGGCTTTGAGCATTTTTTAGCATATTGTATTAATTTGAGCAACCTAGTCGCATCTGTGCGGAATATGTTGCCAAGCTACTAGGTAAGTAGTATTCATGGCTCTGGACTGCTAGCCTTTTTTTTTATCGATTGAGCATAGGAACGAGATATGTACGAGCCGAGCCGCGGTTTTTTTGAAACTAGACTGAGTGATAGCGACCCTGAGATTTCACTTGCGCTAGAGCGAGAGCTTACACGCCAGTCTGATGGAGTAGAGCTTATTGCCTCGGAGAACATAGTTTCGCGAGCGGTATTGGAGGCAGCGAGTTGCGTTCTTACGAACAAGTATGCGGAGGGCTACCCAGGTCGCCGTTACTATTGTGGCTGCGTGCATGCGGACGATGTCGAGCGTCTTGCGCTTGAGCGAGTTACGAGGATTTTCGAATGCCCGTTTGCGAATGTGCAACCGCACTCTGGTGCGCAAGCCAATCAGGCGGTATTTTTCGCGTTGTTGCAACCTGGCGATACATATTTATCGCTGGCGTTGGACGAGGGCGGTCACCTATCGCATGGTCTGCCTGTCAACATATCTGGCAGATGGTTTAACCCGGTCCACTACGGCTTGGATAAGCAGACGGAGCAGATCGACTACGATTCTCTAGAGAGCCTTGCGCGCGAGCATAAACCGAAGCTGATCATTGCTGGAGGCTCTGCCTATCCTCGCACGATAGACTTTGAGCGCATTGGTCGGATTGCCGAGGGCTGTGGCGCGTATTTTATGGTTGATATGGCGCACATAGCGGGTCTTGTTGCGGGCAAGGTTCACCCCACTCCTTTGCCGTACGCGGACGTTGTCACCTCGACGACGCATAAGACTCTGCGCTCTGCTAGGGGCGGACTGATACTGACGCGCGATTCGGCGATTGGCAAGAAGATAAACAGTTCTGTCTTTCCTGGTCTTCAGGGCGGTCCTTTGATGCACCTTATAGCGGCGAAGGCGGTTGGCTTTGGCGAGGCTCTGCGAGACGACTTTAAGTCTTACGCGCAAGGCGTTATCTCGAACGGGCAAACTTTGGCGGACAGCCTTATGGCGGCGGGTTACCGCTTGGTATCGGCTGGCACCGACACGCATTTAGTTTTAGTCGACCTTAGCGACAAGGGGATTAACGGCGGTGATAGCGCCGAGAGTTTAGACCGCGCGGGCATTGCTTGCAATAAGAACACGATACCGAATGACCCATTGCCTCCGACTGTTACCTCTGGCATCCGCTTGGGAGTTCCGGCGGTAACGACTAGGGGTATGGGTACAGACGATGTTCGCTTTATCGGCGAGCAGATAGTGAAGGTTTTGGGTGGCTTGGCGGCGAATGGGGTTGAGGGCAATGTTGAGGTCGAGCGCGAGGTTCGCGCTGAGATCGTCGATCTTTGCGCGCGCTATCCGTTGTATCCGCGCCCCTAGGTTACTTTGCTCGCCTGGGTTATTTTGTTCGCCTGGATTACTTTGTTCGCCTGGATTACTTTGTTCACCTTTGGCATTGCTTTTTTATGCACTGCTGGCACTGCCAGCCCCCGATTTTACGAGAGCAGAACTTCGCGGCTCATGTGAACCCGTGCTCATGTGAACCGTGCTTATGTGAACCGTGCTTATGTGAGCTGGGCTTCTGTTGGCGCGGGCTTTAGCTCGATAAGGGAGACGGGCATTGGGCGAGTTAGGGCTAACCGAACTAGATAGTCGTTTATTGGCGAGCGCGTTGTCGCTTGCGCGCGCGGCTGAGGGCAGTTGCTATCCGAATCCGGCTGTGGGTTGCGTTATCGCGCTTGGCGCGGAGATAATCGGCTTTGCGGCGACTGGCGCGGGCGGGGTACCGCACGCTGAGCCGCGGGCTATAGGGATGGCGCGGTCGCGGCTTGCTGGGCGTGGGCGAGACTTGCACCACGACTTGCACCACGACTTGAGTTTGGCGAGCTTGTATGTAGTGCTAGAGCCTTGCGCGCATAGTGGTAAGACCGCGCCTTGCGTTGATGCGATAATATCCTCTGGCATCAAGCGAGTTGTCTATGGCTTGCGCGACCCGGATACTCGCACGAACGGCAAGGGTTGCGAGCGGCTGAGGGCAGCTGGCATCGAGGTTATCGAGGCGGACTCGAACAGCGAGCTCGGACTTGAGATAGCGGAGTTTTTCAGCAGCCATTGTAAGCGGGTAAGGTATGGTCTTCCGTTCTGCACCTTGAAACTGGCGATCAGCTTGGACGGCAAAATATCGGCGAGCAACCCTAAAGACTTCGGCAATAGGGACTTCGGCAATAGGGACTTCGGCAATAGGGACTTCGGCAATAGTGGCAACAATTTTAGCCCGCGCCCCAGCAACGAGCGCACGCTTATCAGCTCGCCCGCGGCGCGTCCTTTGCGCGATGCTATGCTGCGGCGGACGGACGCTGTCATGGTCGGCGCGCGCACTATGCGTAGCGACAACCCGCGCCTGCTTTTAGACGGCGACGATGGCTTGTCTACTGACGATGAGTCTACGAGTCGCGACTTTGCGCCGATACGGGTGCTAGTCGATGGACGTCTTACGATCGCGCTAGAGAGCAAGCTAGTGCAAACGATAGCGCGCGCACCGCTATGGATCATCACGCGCCAGGGCGAGATACTGAGCGACAAGGGCAAGGCTTTGCGCAACAGCGGCGTGCGCTTTATCGCGGCGGCGGCTAGTTTGCGACAGGGCGGCGGCGTTTCGTTGTCGTTGCGCTCGGCGATGGAGAGCTTGGGCGAGGCTGGCGTTGCCTCGCTATTGTGCGAGGGCGGCGCGCGCCTTGCGCATTCGCTGTTTAGGGAGGGTCTGGTCGATAGGCTTGTATTATTTTGCGCCAATCGCGTATTGGGCTCGCAGGGGCTATCGATGCTAGAGGGCGAGCTTGGCGAGGCTGCACAAGATTTTATAGTCGAGAGCGAACTAAGACTAGGCGATGGACTCGGTGATGGACTTGAAGACGAACGAGCGAGCGACTATAGTGACCGCATCATCACGCTCCGTCCGCGCAAGCGCGAGCTAGATACGGCAACGGGCGGTTGCGGGTGCTAGGGTGCTAAAGTGCTAGGTTTTTAGGGTGTTTAGCGGCATAATCAGCGACATCGGACGGGTAGTTGCGATAGATAAGTTGGCGAGCAGCTCGGCGGATGTAAGCGACTGGCGCATCACCATCGCGAGCGGTCTACCAGCCGAGAAGTGTAGACTTGGCGCGTCGGTTGCGTGCAACGGCGTCTGCCTGACGATAGCCGAGTTGGTGCGAGCGGACGGTGCGGTCAACGTTAACAGTGCGGACGGTGCGGACGCGAGTAGCTCTAGCAGTAGCGATGCGCCGTTGCAATTTATGGTTCAGGCGGGTCTAACTACGCGCGCGCGTACGACGGTTGCGAGCTGGCGCGAGGGGATGCGGTTAAACCTAGAGGGCTCACTGAGCTTGGGCGATACTATCGATGGTCACTTAGTTATGGGGCACGTTGATGGTTGCGTAAGATTGACTAGTCGCGAGGAGCACGAGAACGAACTAAGGCTAGGGTTCGAACTCACGCCAGAAACTCTGCAACGGCTAGACGAGGATTCAGCGACCATGCTAGTAGCGAGAGGCTCTGTTGCGCTGGACGGGGTTTCTCTGACGATAGCTACCTGCGAGCGCGCGGGACGGCAGGGTCGGGTTTCGGGTTTTTCGCTCTCCATCGTTCCCTACACGGCGCAGCATACCACTTTAGCCGAGCTTAACACGGGCGATTGGGCTAATATAGAGCTAGATATGCTGGCGCGTTATGTGGCGGCACGCACGAACCTTTACGAGAGCAGTTAGCTAGCATGTTTGAGATAGATGATATTGGGCTGAATGAGGAAAGTAGGTTTATCATACTACGCGCGCCTTACTATAAGGACATAGTTGCCGAACTTGAAAAGGGCGTCAGGCAAGCGATGCGCGAGCTACAAAAGGAAAAAGATTTTATCGAAGACGCCAAGACTATTTCTGTATCTGGCGCGCTAGAGCTACCGTTCGCCCTATCGATGATCATGGATAACGAATTTCACTATACTGAGGAAGGTAATCTAGGGGTAATCGTCTTGGGTTGCGTGCTACGCGGCGAGACCGAGCATTTTTCGCTGATCTGCCGCGAGGTTTTTAGTGGCTTGCAAAGGGTAGCGATTAAACATTCGCTCCCGCTTGGCACTGGCGTCTTGGCTTGCGATAGTGAGGCACAGGCTAAGACCCGCGCCGAGAAGCTGGGCAGGCAAGCCTTTTTTGCTTGCCTTGATCTACTAATGTTGCGACAGGGATTTGAAAGGGAGTGATGACAGAATCGGTAGAACAACGGATGACGCAGCGTGCTACGCGCTTGGCAGCCCTGCAGATTCTCTACGGTCAGCAGTTCCACGGCGATACTATCCAACAGGTAGACCCGCTACTCGAAGAGGAGGAAGAGGAGGAGGAAGAGGAAGAGGAGGGGCTACTAGCGACGACCGCTAGCAGCCAAGCGATAATAGAAAGCGCGAGTGAAAGGGCGGGAAAGAGTGCAAGGGAAAGCGCAAGGAAAAGTGCGAGGAAAAGTGCAAGGGAAAGCGCAAGGAAAAGCGCAAGGAAAAGCGCAAGGAAAAGCGATAGAGCGTTCTTGGCGCGCTTACTCTCCTGCGCCCGCACCAACCGCCGCCCCCTACAAGATTGGCTCGCGAGCCGCACGACCAACCGCTCTTGGCAGAACGTAGACCTCCTGCTAAGGTTAGTCCTCTGGCTAGCCGTAGCCGAGATGCTGCTAGAACGAGTAGGCGGCAAGGGCAGCGTCATCGGCAAGGCTATCGAACTTGCGACCGCCCGCTTTAACAACGAGCGAGGCTTGGCTAGCAGCCAGACAGCAGACAGCAAGCTAGACACTGAGCCAGACAGCAAGCTGGACGTCAAACTGGATACTAATCCAGATAATGATAATAAGACGGACAAGACCCTCAGACGCAAGCTAGGTGTTCTCGCGGGCGAGTATTGTGGCATCGCCTCGTTATTTTACGATGAGCGAGGCACGATAGGCTTTGTCAATGGCATCCTAGACGGAGCTGCGAGCTGCGATTTCACGACTATCGTTGAGCAATGGTTTGTAGCGGAACAACAAGCCAAACTGCAGCAAGAAGAACTGCGTCAAGAAAAATTGCGGCAAGAAGAATTGCGTCAAGAAGAATTGCGTCAAGAAGAACTACGACAGCAAGAACTATACTTGGCTGAGACTAAGAAACGAGAACAAAGGTCTGGCAGAGGGGTTAGGATAAAAGAGTATGAGGAAGAGATAGAAGCTCGAAGGAAGGGCAGGGTTAGTTATAGCTATAGCGCGGATAGCGGTAGCTACAGCGACGGTGGCATGGCAGGCGAGCGCGGCAGGGACGATGACGAATGGTAGTATCAATATATTATTATATTAATATATTGATATAATTGTCATTTAGAGATTGTTATATTAGTTAGAATATAGATTTTGCGAAGATTTAGACGATGCCCGAACGCCTTTCTGAGACGGCTCTTATTTCGCGTTATTTTGCCCCGTATATAGGTGAATGCGGCAAGGGTTTACTGGACGACACGGCTTTTTTACCGCGCCTGTCGGCTACCAGCCGTTATGCGGTCTCGATGGACACTATGGTAGAGGGCGTGCATATTTTCAGCGATAGTAGCGCGAGCGATTGGGCGAATAGGTTGCTGGCGGCGAACCTTAGCGATTTAGCGGCGCAGTCGGCGCGCCCTTTGGGCTTGCTGCTTTCTCTCTCGCTGCCTTGCGCGAAGGCGGAGGGCTTCATAGCCGAGTTTGCGCCTACCTTTGCGGGTGGCTGCCGAGCGAACGAGTTGCAATGGCTAGGGGGCGACTTGACTAGCAGCGGCGCGGGCATCTGCATTTCTGCGAGTATTTTTGGCGCGGTGAAAAATGGCATCGACCCTTGCCGAACTAAGGCGAGGTCTGGCGATGCGCTTTTGGTCAGCGGCGAGTTGGGCTGGTCGGCGTTGGGTCTATCGGTGCTTAGTCTATCGGCGTTTGATATTAATAAATATAACAACAATAACAACAACATAGAGCGTGCGATCAGCCGTTACAAACAGCCAATTTCGAGATGGCGCGAGGCTTTAAAGGTAGGCGGACTTGTCAATGCGATGATGGACTTGTCGGATGGCTTACTTGGTGATTTGCGCAAGCTCTGCCATGCTTCTGGTCTAGGTGCGGAGGTTTGGTTGTCTCGCCTGCCGGCTATAGACGAGATAGACGAGGCGGCGATAGGTTTTTCGCGAGGCGGGGAGGAGGGGAGCGGACTTTCGGCAGCCCTTACCTTTGCTTTAACTGGCGGCGAGGATTTTGAGCTATTGATGAGCGCGCCTTTAGAGAATGTGGATGCTATCGGCAGGCTATTTTCGCCGACCCCTATCACCCAGATTGGCGTAATGAGTTCTGACGAGGGGGTGCGTTATTTAAACGCTGCTGGCAAGGAGGAGAAATTAAGCGATAGCTTGCGCGGCTACGAGCACTTTACAGCTTGATTCATCTCCATCCATTTTATATCAGTCTCAATAAGTTAAAGGACTAGTTATATTAGTAGCGGCATTAGCATTTATATTTATTTTATCGATAGCTCTACGCCAAGCAGATTTATTCTTATTAATTTATTATTAGAGCTTTATTTTTGGCAAGAGAATTATAATTGATTTATTATATTATTGCTGTTCGACTTTTTTCATCAAGGCTCGGTATCGTGCGCTGAGCACCCGCAATAGGGCTACGACGAAGGGGTTAGATTCCTTCAAGCAAGCGTCGAAGGTCCGTCTATCCATACTATCGCACTCTGTGGGGACGGTTGCGACTGCGTATGCGGTTCGCGGAGAGCCATCGATTAGGGCTACTTCTCCGACGACTTGCCTAGGCCCTACATAAGCGATGTGCTGTTTTCTCCCATCGACTTCGGTATAGATTTCCAGCTGTCCGTTTAAAACCATATAGGCTTTATCTGGGCTTTTTTCACCCTGTGTAATCAGTATATCACCTGCTTTGAGACTAATGCTTTTTCCTGCCATTTTTTCCTCTTTGCCTTTGGGTTTTATTGAGTTTAGATTTTCTGTGATTCTTCGCTATTTATTTCCGTCCCCCTCGCCAGCCTTTCTTCCGACCGACTGCTACTCTATCCCTTCTGTCCCTTCTATCCATTCTGTCCCTTCTATCCCTTCTGTCCCTTCTGTCCCTTCTATCCCTTCTGTCCCTTCTATCCCTTCTGTCCCTTCTATCCCCTCTATCCCTTCTATCCATTCTGTCCCTTCTATCCCTTCCCCTTCTATCCCTTCTGTCCCTTTTATTCCTTTCTATCTATCCCTCTCTCGTGTTGCCTGCCTCTCGCTAGCCCCAGCTCGCCAATCCATTTCGCTGGTCTTTCGCCGGACCGCTCGGCGGTTGCTTTCATTGTAGCGATTTTTTGCGAGCAGACAAGTTTTTCGTTGGGCTGTTTTGGGTTAATTTTCGGACTAGGTCTCGGTCGAGTTTTTTGCAGCCGAGTTTTTTTATTTGGCTTTACGATTTTGGGGAGTAGTATCGTCGCGTTCAACGAGTTTTTTCGATTAGAAGCGGAGTTACGCCATGTCGCAGATAGATTCTTCGCAGATGCATTCTTCTCTTGCGCCAGAGGGCAGTTACGCGTTTATTGGCTTGGGAGCTTTAGGCTTTCACTTGGCGTCGCGATTAGTTTTGGGAGGCTTTGAGCTTTATGTTCACGACTTGTCGGAGGATTTGTTTGCGCGCCTGCAGTCGCACTTACGCGAGCAATTTTCGTCTGGGTTAGCGCTCTCTCCGCGAGCGCGCTTATCGAACCTGCACTGGTCTGCGAATGCGAGCGAGGCTGTTAGCTTGAGTGGCTCTCTTATCACTTGCTTACCGAGCCCTGCTGCATCGAACGCTGTCATACGGGAGGTAATAGGCTCTGCTGACTTTCGACGCCCGAGCGGCGCGGTTTCTTCGGGCTCTAGCACCGCGCCTGCTTCTACCGAACCTGCCTCCTCCCCAGCCGAGCCCGCCTCCGCTTCTCGCCCAGCCGAGCCTGCCTCCTCCCCAGCCGAACCCGCCTCTGCTTCTCGCCGAGCCGAGTCCGCCGAACCAGCTTCTGCCGAGCCTGCCACCTCTGCTTCTTCTGCTTCAGACTTTCTTTGGATAGAGATGAGCACGAACGACCCTGTTGCTTTGCGAGAGTTATCGAGTTTTGCGTTCGAGCATGGTATTGCGAGTTTGGCGGTTCCGGTTACTGGCGGCGTGCATCGTGCTGCAGCTGGCGAGATAACGCTTTTGATAGGCGGCGAGCGTTGTTATTGGCAGGCGCATCGTTTGGCGTTTGCGGCGATGGGTGGCGAGCAGATTTATGTTGGCACGATCGAGCAGGCTGCGGAGCTTAAGGCTATTACGAACATGCTAGCGTTCATCCACTTATCTGCGACTGGCGAGGCGTTGGCGTTGGCGCAGGCGAGCGGCATCGACTTGGCTCGTGCTTTTAGGGCGATCAAGCACAGTTCTGGCAATTCGTTTGTTTTTGAGACGGAGGGTCAGGTTATCCTTAATGGCAGCTATCATATTGACTTTACGCTGGACTTGGCGCGCAAGGACATGGGCTTTGTTCTGGCGCAGGCGAGCAGGCACGAGATACCTCTGGCTTTGGCGAGTTTAGTCGCGGCTCAGTTTGAGGAGGCGAGGTCGAGGTATGGCGGCGATGGTCAATCGTCGCAGCTGGTTAAGTTGCTTGAGGAGCGTATAGGACGAGAGTTTCGCGCGGCGGGCTTTCCGGCGGTTTTGCCAGCCAGCTAGGCTTGGTCATTAGGCTTGGTAATCAGGCTTGGTAATTATGTTTGCGCGAGGATTCGCGGAATGGATTTCGTGCCCCCCAAAATTTTTTTAAGACTTATCCCCGTAGTTATCATTTTGTTACTATAGATTAGCCCCTTGCCCTTTCCCGCCCTATAAAGTTTGCGCTACCATTTTCTTCATCATGGCAGAGGCGATCATCAGCACGGACAGCAACGAGGAGACGGCTAGCGCCCAGGGTACTAGCATGGGTTCTAGCATGGGTACTGACCAGAGTACTAGCCTTCTAGCGACCCCCGCGCCCTTGCAACTAGAGGAGGTCGAGCAGGCGTTGTTAGGAGCGATTCTGCGTAACAACCGCGTATACGACGAGCTAGCGGACCAGCTAGACGAGGACGACTTCCACCACCCCGCGCACCGCGTTATTTTCCGCACTGTAGCGGAGCAATCTTTGCGCGGTCAGCAGGCGAACGCGCTTACTTTGCGACACTACCTATCGGACGATGAGGATTTGCGCGTGCAGGGAGGCAGCGACTACCTGAGTTTTTTAGAGAACAGCTTATTGCCGAGCGTTCCGCGCGATTACGCGCGTATTTTGCGCGACCTTCGCTTGCGCAGGGGCTTGCTAGACATATCGCATTCCACCGCCGCGCGCGCGCAGCGCGTAGAGCTGCAAGTAGCGGCGGAGGAGTTAATCGAGGAGACGGAGGAGAAACTTTTCCACCTTTCGATGAGCGGCGAGCAGGAGCAAGTTCTGCAAGAGCTAGGAGCAGCTTCCGAGAACGCGCGTCAGATAGCGGAGCGCGCGATGTCTCGCAAGCGCGACATAGTTGGTGTTACGACTGGCTTTACGGAGGTTAATCAGATGTTGGGCGGCTTGCACGAATCGGACTTACTAGTTTTGGCGGGTCGTCCGTCGATGGGCAAGACGGCTTTGGGTTTGACGATTGCCTATAACGCGGCGCGTCTTTGCGCGCAGGATTCGAACGAGCCTGGTCGCACTTTATTTTTTTCGCTAGAGATGTCAGCGGAGCAGCTAGCGACTAGGCTTATCGCGTCTCGTTCTGGCGTTTCGAACGATAGGATACGGCGTGGTGATATCAATTCGGGCGAGTTTTCGCGTATTTCAGAGGCGTCTCGTTATATGGCGGACTTGCCGCTATATATAGACGATAGCGCGGCGTTGAGCGTCAGCGCCTTGCGCCAGCGGGCGCGCCGCGCGAAGCGTCAGAAGGGCATCGACCTGATAGTTGTGGATTACTTGCAACTTCTGCACTTGGCGAGCGGCGAGCGGCGCGAGAATCGTGTTCAGGAGGTTTCTAGCATCACGCGTTCGCTGAAGGCGTTGGCGAAGGACTTGAACGTTCCGGTTTTGGCGATATCGCAGCTATCGCGAGCGGTCGAATCGCGTGACCCGCCGCGCCCGCAGCTTTCGGACTTGCGCGATTCTGGAGCGATCGAGCAGGATGCGGACGTTGTTATGTTCGTCTATCGCGAGGAGTACTATAAGTCGCGCAAGGCGCCTGAGAAGCGAGAGGACGAAGGCGAGGAGCAGTTTCGTGCGCGCCTGCAGCGGTATTTAAAGGAGCTAGAACCGCTACGCAACAAGGCGGAGCTGATCATATCGAAGCAACGGCATGGACCTATCGGCACTGTTAACCTATTTTTCGAGCCGAACCTTGCGCGTTTTGGCAACCTAGAGAAGCATCGTGTAGAGGCGGAAGGCTTCGATGCGGATTTTTCTGCTGATTCTTCCGAAGACTTTTAGCGAAGGATTTTAACTAAGGGTTTTAGCAACGAAGGGGGTTTGGGGCTACGGCTACTAGATGCCACGCTACTAGATAGCCAGCTAGCAGATGCCAGCTAGACGCCACTAGACGCCACTTGGTGTAGCTGAGGGTTTCGTTTGTCCTACGCAATCGTAATCGCAATCGCAACCGCAACCGCAACCGCAACCGCAACCGCAATCGCAACCGCAACATTACCGATTGGCTAGTTAGTTATACTTTTTGCGGTTATATTTTTGCGGTTATATTTTTTCGAGCCGTATTTTTTCGGGTTATATTTTCGGGCTGTATTTTTTGGAGTTATATTTTTTTGCGAGCTGTTATCAGATACGACCTGAACGCGCTTGCGCACAACCTTTCTATATTGCGCGAGGTTGTGGGTGCGTCGGGCTGTTCGGTTGAGGTGCATTCGGTTATCAAGTCTAGCGGCTACGGCTTGGCTAGTTGCGCTGGCTTGAGCATGTCTAGGCTAGTCGATACATTGGTCAACCTTGGCTGCCGTTCTTTTTATGTAGCGCATTGGCAAGAGGCAGCGGACTATCTCGACGCCAGAAATAGCCAAAAGGATAGCCAAAAGGATAGCCAAAAGGATAGCCAAAAGGATAGAGACGGGAATGGCGATAGCTGTTCATCGCTGGGGCTAGAGTTTTTTGCTTTGAACGGGATTACGGATAGGTCGGACGCGCAGGGTTGCGTAGAATACGGCATAGTGCCGGTCATCAACGACCTATCGAGTTTAGCCCTTTGGGGTACGGCAACGCGCGATTTGTCTAGCGATTTGCCGTATATTTTGCACGTTGATACGGGCATGAATCGCTTGGGCTTGAGCGCGGACGATTTTCGGAGCTTCGTTGACGGCATTACGAATAGCGAGGCTTCGCGGTCCAGCTCTAGCTCCAGCTACGACTTAGCCTTATCGAGTTTGGGTCTGCCGAGCTGGTTAGTCTCGCACCTATCTTGCGCGGACGACCAAGGCTCTAGCTACAACGGCGAGCAGCTGGCGCGCTTTCGGCGGCATTGCGCGCAGTTGGCTAGGGCGAGCTGGCGGTCCGAGTCTGCCCAAGGGGTAAAAAAAGGGGTAGGGCAAGGGGTAGGGCAAGGGGTAGGGAAGGGAGGTAGGAAGGTTGGTACGGAGGGTTTTAGGAAAAGCCTTGCGAACTCGTCTGGCTGTTTTTTATCGCGCGCCTACCACTTTGACGCGGTGCGCGTTGGCGCGGCGCTGTATGGGCTTTGTCCGATTTCGCGCCCCTCTTCGCGCCCCTCTTCGTGCCCCTCTTCGCGCCCCTCTTCGCGCCCCTCTTCGTGCCCCTCTTGCGATAGCGGTTTTGCGCGTCTTGCGGATAGGCTT
>JABABG010000129.1 GCA_014238315.1 Alphaproteobacteria bacterium | reverse complement strand
TCTCCCCCCGCAAACTTCTCCCCCCGCAAACTTCTCCCCCCGCAAACTTCTCCCCCCGCAAACTTCTCCCCCCGCAAACTTCTCATAGCCACTCGCCAACCGCGCTGTCCCCCGAGGCTCTCGTTCCCTCTCACCACAGCCGCCTGCGACAAAGCCCTTTTAGCCACTCGCCAACCGAGCTACCCTCTGAGGCTCTCGCCGCCTTCCATCATCAACCCTCTATCTAACCTGCCAACCCCCTTACGCAACCAGCCCTCGCACAAACCAACCAACCCGTCACAGCCCCCTCGCACGACCTGCCAGCCAACCTATCACAGCCCCCTTACGCAACCAGCCCTAGCACAAACCAGCCAACCCGTCAGAGCCCCCTCGCACAACCTGCCAGCCCCCTTGCGCAACCAGCTAACCTGCTACAAGCTGGGGGTTATTGTGCGTGCAATTGTTATTTTTGTCAAGTTTTTTTATTGCTAGATTTATCCGAGTATTATTTCGATTGGATTTTCGACGATGCTTTTAAACTCTGCGCATAGTTTGGCAGCGACGGCACCATCGATTGCGCGATGGTCTGCGGAGAGTGAGGCGATCATTCTTTTTTGTTGGACGATCGATTTATCGTCATTTTGGTATAGAATTTTTTCGACCGCGCCGACTGCGAGTATAGCTGCCTGCGGAGGATTTATTACAGCTTGGAAGGATTGGATTCCGAACATGCCTAGGTTTGAGATAGATATTGTGCCGCCGTTATACTCTTGAGGCTTGAGTTTTCCAGCGCGAGCTTTTTCGATCAAGTAATGCAATTCTTGGGCGAGTATTTGGAAAGGTTTTTTTGCGGCGTCTCTTATTATGGGAGTTATCAATCCGCCTTGTATTGCGACCGCGACCGCGACATCGACTCTGAGGAATTGCTTCAAGCCGTTGTCTTGCCATGCGACATTTGCGTCCTTGCGCCTTTCGAGCGCGAGCGCGAGTGCTTTTACGAGCAAATCATTGATCGAGACTTTGAGTGGCTGTCGATTATTTTTTTCTGCATTTTTTTTGAAATGTTGATTAACCTGCTGGCGCATTTCTACGAGGTTGCTTATGTTGCAAGCGATATTGAGGTAGAAATGCGGTATAGTATTTTTTGCGAGTGTTAGTTTTTTTGCGATAACCTCGCGCATTGATGTGTGCGGGCGCATTTCGAACGGGGTTTCTAGGGGCGAGATAGCTGGTATTTCTCCGATGCTCTGGGCTAGATAGCTTTGTCCGCCGCCTTGTCCGCCGCCTTGCCTGCTTGTGGCTTGTAAGGCTTTTTCGACATCTTGGTAGACTATCCGCCCCTGCTCTCCGCTACCGACTATATTTTCGAGTCCTAGGCTAGCTTCTTTTGCGCGCGCTTTTGCGCGAGGTGAGGCGAAGATTCGCCTTTGGTTATCTTTTTGACTATCTTTTTGGCTATATTCGGGAGCGGCATTTCCGAGTTGCAGATTTACATCTTGAGCGGTGATTTTCCCTTTAGCACCGCTTCCCTGCAGGCTTTGCAGTGGGATGCTGTGATTTTCAGCGAGCCTGCGCGCCCAAGGAGTAGCCGCGGGAGTAACGGAAGGAGGCTCTACTACTGCAGCTACGGCTAGACTCTCTCCCTGCTCGACTGCCCCCTGCGAACTCTCTCCCTGCTCGACTGCCCCTGCGGCTAGACTCTCTCCCTGCTCGACTGCCCCCTGCGAACTCTCTCCTTGCGCTGCCTTTAGTTCGGGCTCTTGAGTATTTTCTTTTATGAATTTCTCTACTTCTTGCTTGCCTTCGCCTTCTTCTGCAAGGACGGCGATGACTTTGTTGACGGGCACATTTTTTGCGCCGCCTTCGACGAGCAACCTTGCGACGACCCCTTCGTCTGCGCACTCGAATTCCATCAGGGCTTTGTCCGTTTCGACTTCGGCGAGCAACGAGCCTGGCTCGACTTTATCGCCCTCTTTGACGCACCAACGCGCGAGTGTCCCGTCTTTCATGGTTGGCGAGAGTGCTGGCATGCGCAGAGCTATTGGCATTATTGCTACCTTTTTTCGCTCATTTTTTATTGCAGAGAGTTTTTACGCTACTGCATATTTTTTCGATGTTTGGCAAGGCGTTAGCTTCAAGGTTAGCGGCGTAAGGCAAGGGGACATCTTGGGCGGAGAGACGCATCACTGGAGCGTCGAGCCAGTCGAAGGCTTTTTCGTTCATTTGCGCGGAGACCTCGCTAGCGATAGCAGCGAACCCCCACCCCTCTTCGACTACGAGCATTCGGTTAGTCTTGCGCAGTGATTTGACGAGCGAGTTGCTATCGAGCGGTCTGAGTGTTCTGAGATCGATCACCTCGCAGCTGATTCCTTGCTTTTCGAGCTGTTCAGCAGCCTGCAAGGCTAGCCCGACCATCCGAGAGAACGCGACTATTGTGGCGTCGTTGCCAGTTTTGGCTATGGCGGCTTTGCCTATGGGCAAGAGCTCGCCGTCCCCCTCGCCGCCCTCCTCATCGCCCTCCTCGCTGCTGTTTTCAGCGAGCGAGAATTCTTGTCCGTATAGCAACTCGTGTTCGAGGAACACGACTGGATTATCGTCTCTGATTGCGGCTTTGAGCAAGGCTTTAGCGTCTTGAGCGGAATATGGAGCGATGACCTTCAAGCCTGGGCAATGTGCGAACCAACTAGCGTAGCATTGAGAGTGCTGTGCTGCGACGCGAGCTGCGACCGAGTTTGGACCCCGAAACACTATGGGGCACTTTAGCGCCCCGCCGGACATATAATGTGTTTTAGCTGCGGAGTTTACGATATGGTCGATGGCTTGCATTGCGAAGTTGAAGGTCATGAACTCGACTATCGGTCGTAGCCCTGCGAGTGCTGCGCCGACGCCTATGCCGCAGAAACCTGCCTCGCTGATAGGGGTATCGCGCACTCTTTTTTCGCCAAACTCTTCGAGCAAGCCGAGGCTCACCTTATATGCGCCTTGGTAGTTAGCGACTTCTTCGCCCATCAGGAAGACTTTTTCGTCGCGGCGCATTTCTTCAGCCATAGCGTCGCGTATGGCTTCGCGCACGGTCTGGGTTGAGCGAGCTGCCAATCTCTGCCCCTGCTCTTGGCTCTGCTCTTGGCTCTGCTCTTGGCTCTGGCTCTGCACTTCGCCTTGCGCTATGGTCTGCGCTACCATTGTTGCCTTGCCATTTCCATTGCTATCTTTAGTTTAGCCATTGCTATAAGACTACGAAGCCAGCGAGTTAGTGGTCTGATTAGCCGCGCTAGTATGGCTTAGCTCGTTTGCGTATACATCTGTGAAGAGCTGCTCTTGGTCTGGCAAGGGTTGAGCGAGCGCGAAGTCTGCGGCTGCTTTCATTTTTTCGCGTACACTGAGCTCGATTGCCTTTAGCTGCTTTTCGCTAGCCCAATTTTGTTTGAGCAATTTTGCGCGCATTTTTTCGATAGCGTCGTGTTTTTCGCGCATGCCCTGCACTTCTTCTTTGGTGCGGTATTTAGCTGGGTCTGACATGGAATGTCCTCTGTATCGATATGTTTCCATCTCGATTATGAATGGACCTTTTTTCCTGCAATGTTGTAGAGCCTCGACTACCGCTTCGCGCACGGCGATTACATCCATGCCGTCGACTTCTTTTCCGCCGATTCCGTATGCTCTTCCGCGCGCCCATAGTCTGTGTCCGTCTTGTGTAGTGCCGGCGGCGGCTCTCTGGACGCTGGTTCCCATTCCGTATCGATTATTTTCGATGATGTATAGCACTGGCAGCTTCCAAAGAGCGGCGATATTGAAGGCTTCGTAGACTTGTCCTTGGTTTGCGGCACCGTCGCCGAAGAATGTGACGCATACGCCGTTGGTATTTTCGTATTTATGCTTGAGCGCCACGCCGGTACCGATGGGCACTTGAGCGCCGACTATCCCGTGCCCGCCATAGAATTCTTTTTCTGGAGCGAACATGTGCATGGACCCGCCCTTACCTTTACTGGTTCCGCTAGCCCTACCGGTCAGCTCTGCCATGATTTTTTTAGGGTCGATTCCGCAAACTAGCATGTGCCCGTGCTCACGATAGCCGGTTATCATGCTGTCTTGTTTTTGCATCGCACTTTTGACGCCGACGACGACGGCTTCCTGCCCTACGTACAGATGGCAGAATCCGCCTATTTCACCTAAGCCGTATATTTGGCCGGCTCGCTCTTCGAAGCGGCGGACTTCCAGCATCTGCGTGAATAGGGAGACGGCTAGCTGTGGCGAGACTTTTGCGATGTTCTTATCTTCGCTAGATATTTTTGTTGGCATTTCGCTAGATATTTCTTGGCTGGATACTTTTTTGGATGCTTTTTCGAGTATTTTTTCGAGTATTTCTTCGATGGGCTGGCAAACTATCTATCGAGCTATACTTGCTTATGGATACTTGCTTATGGAGCTGTTTGCGTCTCTGGCATTATGAGTACGACTTCGTCTTTGCGCGCCATTTTCAGCTTTGTTCGCACGAGCACTTCCAAGAATTCGAGATTGAGACTATCGTCTTGCAGGTTCGCGATATTGTCTTCGAGTTGCCGCCGCTCGAAGCGCAAGCCGGCGTATTGGCTTTCGAGACGCGCCTGCTGCAGCTGCAAGCGCGAGAGCTCCGATAGGCGGTTTTCGCCATAGAACAACCTGTAGCCTATAGTCAGGCAGTATGCGAGCAACAACAACAAGCCCCAATTTCGCAAGGATAGTAAGGGGAAGTTGGATATCAGGCGCAATCCTTTCACAATGGCTTGATTGAATCACGCTTCGTTGCAATAATCAACGATTTAATAAAAAATGCTGATGTTGCGCGAATAGTAGCTTTCGGCTAGAGTGTTCTGTTCGGAGGGGGCTTTTTTAGAAAATTAGATTTGGGATTAGATTTGGGATTAGATTCGTGGCTTCGACTTGAGGTTGCGGGTTAAGATTGCATTGAGGTTGCACCTAGAATTATGGGTTTGTTGTTACAGATAGAAGAGTTGCACGCGCGGCTAGCCGATGAGGGTAGCGAGGATCTATCCGATAGAACGGGGGCGGATAGAACGGGGGGCGGCGTAGCGGCTAGAGTCAATACTGGGCTAGACGCTGATAATAAGGACAAAAATAAGGGCAAAGATACCAGCCTGGGCATTCTCCGCGGCATCTCACTAGAGCTACCGCACGGCGAGGTGCATGCGATAATGGGACCGAACGGCTCTGGCAAGAGCACGCTTGCGAGCATCTTGGCGGGCAGGGACGGCTTTGCGGTCGCTGGCAAGGTCTTGTTTGAGGGTGAGGACTTGCTTGCGCTTGAGCCTGAGGAGCGTGCGCATCGCGGCTTATTCCTAGCGTTTCAGTATCCGGTAGCCCTCCCTGGCGTTCAAGGCATGCGTTTTTTGAGCGAGGCTTTGGCAGCGCAGGCGCGCGCGCGCGGCGAAAAGGAAGAAGACAAGATAGCGCAGGTCAAGCGCGTACGCGCTCAGGCGCGCGCGCTTGGCATCGACGAGACGATGCTGAAACGAGCGGTCAACGAGGGATTTTCTGGTGGCGAGAAGAAGCGCAACGAGATGCTACAACTAGCGGTATTGCGTCCGAAGCTGGCGATACTAGACGAGACG
>JABABG010000029.1 GCA_014238315.1 Alphaproteobacteria bacterium | reverse complement strand
TACAGAACTCGGCAAAACACTCACCGAACGCCTACCAGTGCCAGTGCTACCCGCAGACCCGCCCGTCTTACCTTCGTCCGTAAAGGGGGAAAGTATAAAACGCTTAACTGATTTCAACATGGGTGATCTAACATCGGTGGTCTATAGCCTCAAAAAACTCGTGCAACTGCTATTCGCCTACTCTACTCGCTTGTCTATAATCTATAATAGTCAACGATAGCTTGCAGTAGCATATACTAACATACAATGATACATACTAACATACACTAATACATACTAACATATATTACTCGGCAGCCGTGCGTGCGTGCGCCAGTGCCTCTTCCAGCGCAACGCTGACTATCCTGCTGCAGCCAGGCTCAGGCATCGCTACTCCGTAAAGGCGCGTAGCTCGACTCATCGTATAGTGGTGGTGCGTTATTACAAGAAAACGCGTAGAGACAGAGCGGGATATCTCGTCAAGAAGGTCGCAAAAACGAGATATATTAACATCGTCAAGCGCAGCGTCAACCTCGTCCAAAATGCAAAACCTACCACCAGCAACAGAAAAAACCGACATAATTAAAGCTATCGCAACTAACGACTGCTCACCGCCAGACATCGCCGCTAGTGATTTAATACGCTTGCCCGGTAAGGATAGGCTAATCTCAAGACCCGAGTTGATCGGGTCGTCGGGGTCCGAAAAAAATATACGACCCTCGCCGCCGCCAAAAAGGCGCGTGATGAAAGACGAAAAGCGCGCCCCGACCTCCTCGCGAACACGCAAGAGTTTGCTCGTAGCTTCCTCCTCTAGCTTGCGCACCGATAGGCGTAGGCGCGAGAGAGCGTCCGCGACATCCTTTTTATGACCCTGCCGTTGGTCGTGTTCTGACCGTAGCTCCTCAAGACTCTGCTGCGCTGCAAAGTTTACCTCGCCCAAACGCGCTCGCTTATCGATAGCAGTCCTGCGCGCCGTCTTCTGAAGCTCAACTTCTTCCGACAAAAAAATATCGTCAAGCTCATAACGCTCGCGCAACTCTGACAGCGAGCAAGATAGCTCCTCCTGCGAGCGCGTCTCTAGTTGCGCGCGCGCGGCTGGCAGGTGTTCGCCCTGAGCCTGCAGGCGCACTAAGTCCTTTTCCAGCTCCGTAGCCCGCAACGAAAGCTTGCGCTTGCGCTCCTTTTTATCCGCAAGTTGCTTATGCCAACGCTCAAAGGCGTTCTTGTCCTTGGCGCGCCTAGCCTCGTAGTCGCGGAGCTTATCCTTGCTCGCAGACAACTCGCGCAAGTCGAGCGCCGGGCGCGAAGACAAGTCCGTTAGCTGTTGCTCGATGTCGCGCACGCTAGAGACTACGCTCGAGAGAGCCTGCGAGTTCTTGTCCTTCAAGCTACGCAAACGTTGCTCGTTATCCAGACGCGTGCGATGCTCCTCTTGCTCGCGCGCAAGGCGGCTAGCCGCGCGTTGCTTATCCGCAAGCAAGCCCGCGCGCTCCTGCAGTAAAACCTCGCGCCGTTGCTCTAGCCCAGCCCGCTGCCGCTCAAGCTCAGGCTGTTGCGCCAAGTCTTTGAGCGCCGCCGCCGCTACCCGACCAGTCTCAACGCTAGAGCCCAAGTCCAAGTTCAGCTGCGCAATCCGAGATAAATGCTGTTCCAGCGCGCGCGCGCGCGACTCCTCCTTGCGCAAAAGTTTGCGCAAACCCTGCAGCCTAGCGATAGAAGTCTTTTCCTCGTCAAGCGCGCTCTGGTAGTCGCTACGAGTCTCAGCTAGCTCGCGCGAGGTTAGCTCGCAAGTCTGAACGTAGTCCTGCTCGGCTTTTTGCAAAGCCGTCTCGCTTTGCGCCAAGCCGAGCTTCAGCTCCTTCCATTGCAAAAAAGATTGATAACGCTGTTGCGTCGCCAACGCAACAGCGGCTCCGCTACGCAACCCGTCCCATCGCCAACTGCTGCCATCGCGCGCGACTAGTCGCTGTCCCTGCAGTAGCGAGCCTTGCAAGGTAGCTCCCTCGACGCTGGAAGAAACTAACCCTATCTGACCCAAACGCCTCTGTAGCGTTGCGCGCAACGATGGGCTTAACTTTAAATGCTCCGCAAGGCTGCTGATACCTTCGGGCAAAGGAGCCTTCGAGGAGGCTGCCGATGGCGGAGTTTCTATCGTAAGCCAGTAGCGCATGCTGGATTCGTGTAGGGTTGCAAATAGGTCGTCGCCTAAAGCCCCGAATAGTGCCAGAGACAAGTCGCTCGCAACTTTTATCTCGCCTAACAAAAGTTTGGCTGGTTGATGTTGCTTGTCATCATCGACCTCGGCAAGCGAAGCGGAGGCAAGGCGGAGCGCGTCACGCTGCTCGTTACGCGCGGCTTGCAAGCGATTGGTCTCACTAAGGTACTCGCTATGTTGCCGTTCCCGCTGCTTGAGTAGCCCTTCCTCTTGCCTGCGTAGGCTCGGTAAAACCTTGCGCTGCCTATCCTCGTTGCTCGATTCTAGCGCGAGTACCTCAGCGCTCAGCGCGGTTATATCTTCAGGTGAGGGTGCCGCGACATCTATTTTGCTACCTTGGAGAGTGCCTTGGGAGATATTTTGGGAGATATTTTGGGAGATATTTTGGGGGATACCTTCTGCTTTATCGCCATCTTTATCGCCATCTTTATCGCCATCGGGCTCGCTTTGTTGCAGCTCGCGGCTTAGTGCCGCTAGCTCTTGTTCTATCCGCTCTTTGCTCTGGCGCGAAACCTCTAGACGTTCGGCGTAAGTCGCGCTCTTCCGTTCAAGCTCGCGCAAACGTTCTGCTAGCCGCGCTAGTTTTTGTTCGAGTGTTGGGAGCTCTGCGTCTATCGAGGCTAGCCTATCGTTAGCCTCTGTCTCTCTTATGCTCTCTCTTGCGCTTGCTTCTTTTGCGCTTGCTTCTTTTGCGCTTGCTTCTTCCGCCCTGCTCCCCCCCGTTGCTTCTTCTTGACACGGCTTTTCGCTCGTCGCAATGACCGCCAGCGCATCTCGCCAGAGCTGCTCAGCCTCGACAAACGCCTGATTCTGTTCTACCTGCGAGCGTAGCTGCGCAACGCGCCGTTGTTCGAGCGCGCTCTGCTTTTCTCGTACATCTTGGCACGAACGTTCCAGCAGCATTATATCTTGCGCCAAGCTCTGGCACTGCACCGCGCTAGCTAGTTCCTTCGCCTCAGCCTCGCTACAGCTCGCCTGCAACTCGGTAATTTGCGCATCGAGCTCGGCTAGCGAGGCTTGCGAGGAATCGCGCGAAGACGTTAGTTTAGCCTCGCGTGCCTGCAAAGACTCTAGCCTCGATTGTAGACCGCTGTCCTCACGCGCAAGCTCGGCTGCCTGCAAGCGTTTGATTTGACGCGAAAGATCGCGGTAACGCTCGGCGCGCGAGGATTCTTGCTCTAACAACTTGATGCGTCTCGAATCCTCTTGCAAACGTTCGTCGACCCGCTCCAAAGTAGCCTGCGTCGTCTCAAGACCGCTGAGCGCATCGCTACGCCGAGCATACAGACCGCGCACGCCCGCCGCCTCCTCTATCAATAGACGCCGTTCTGATGGCTTCGCCCTGACTAACTCGACAACCTGTCCCTGACCGACCAGCGCGCTCGCGCCCGCGCCTAGACCTATATCCGCGCATAGCGTTTGCACATCGCGCGCTAGTGCCTCCTTGCCATTGATGCGGTAGGTCGAGCCGCCGCCAATCTCTATACGCCGCGAGATGCTTATGCGATCCTCATCACGAAGTTGCGCCAGAAGTCCAACTCCCTTTTGACCAGAAGTCTTTTGCTCGGAGGAATTTTGCTCGTAGGGCTTTTGTTCGTAGGGCGAGTTGGATGCCAAGCTAACTACTTGGCTGACTACTTGGTTGGCTACTTGGTTAGTTGCTGGGTTAGCTACTAGGCTGCCCGCCCGCTCAAGCACCGACGCAAGGCTTGCATCGGCTGCGCGCGCCGAATCCGAGCCCGCGCCATGCCGACCCTCCAACGATAAGATAACCTCGGCACGAGAAAACGGCGGACGATCCCTGCTGCCCGCAAAAATTACCTCCTCCATATCGCCGCCACTACGCAAGCGCCGAGCAGAGCCCTCACCCATTACCCAGCGCAAAGCCTCGATGATGTTCGATTTGCCACAACCGTTCGGTCCAACAATCGCACTAACGCCTAGCGAAAAAGTCAAGGTCGCAGGGTCGGCGAAAGATTTAAAGCCAGATATCTTTAGCGAAACCGGGTGCATAGGACTAATATAAATAAATTATGTATGAATAAATTATAAATAAATAATGCTCGATAAAATATACCCCAACCCAGCCCGCTAAATAAAGTCTGCCGTAGATACTGAAGCTAGTTCAAAAAGTCAAAGCTAAGGTTGCAAAAGCCATGGAGGTAAAAGCAAGGGAGGCAGACACTTAAGGCTACAAGAGCTAATGGTGCAAAAGCTAAGGCTTGTAGAGCGGTAGTCCCGCGCGCGACAACGCATCATTAACCGCATCGGTAATCTTCTCCGCGCTCAAACGACCAGTCATCTTTTTGCCAGCTACAACCACACTAGGAGTCGAAGAAATGTCGTACAGACGCTTGCCCTCCAGCTGCTCCTCTAAAACCGCGCGTTCCAAAGACTTGTCGCTCAAGCACGCGCGCGCGCGCGCCTCGTCGATGCCGACAAGCTGTAAAACGCCAATCAGCACCAAAGTAGGCGTATCGGAGCTAAACAGCTTATCCTGCCTATCCATGATCGCGCCAACTAGCTTGTCTCGCAACGAGGTACCCCCGCAACGAGACAATATCGCCCCTTGCAAAGAAACTCGGTCGAGCGGAAAGTCGCGGTAGCGGAACGAAACATGCTCGCTCGAAAGCACGCCTCGCAATAGCTGCGGGTAAATCTCGCGGTGAAAGGTCGCGCAATGCGGGCAGGTCAAGGACATATATTCCTCAATAACAACAGACTTACCCGCCGCCATCGCCGCGCCAGAGCCCTTGCCTCGCAAGCCGATAACATCAACGCTCGAAGTGAATAACAGCGAGCAAAGTGCAAAAAAACTAACGAAAAGCGAAATAGCGGAAAATCTAAAAAATCTCATAACAACATTCACCATACCCTTCGTAATGCTTCTTCGTAATGCTTCTTCGTAATGCCTATCGGCTCTCATCGCACCCGATGGTGTCGATTCTATAGAATTTTTGCAAACCCTACCAGCGCGCTAGCGTCAATTAGCTCAAATTAGAGTATATTTTCCCCAGATTAATTCGCCCGCAACTCGACCATTCGACTTTTTTGTCGAGCCTACCACCTTATCAGCGCACCGCCCCAAGCAAAGCCGCCGCCCATAGCCGTAATCGCTATCAAGTCACCGCGCTTAACCCTGCCGTCCGCGCAAGCACTCGCCAAAGCCGCCGGAATGGTCGCTGCAGAAATGTTGCCATGCTCGCCCACAGTCGAGACTATCCGTGAGCTATCCAATCCTAGCCTGCGACCAACCCCGTCCATAATCCGCTGGTTCGCCTGATGCGGAACTAAGTACGAAATGT
>JABABG010000085.1 GCA_014238315.1 Alphaproteobacteria bacterium | reverse complement strand
GCCAGAGTGGGAGCGGGAAGCAAAGCCAGAGTGGGAGCGGGAAGCAAAGCCAGAGTGGGAGCGGGAAGCAAAGCCAGAGTGGGAGCGGGAAGCAAAGCCAGAGCGGGAGCGGATAAAAAAGCCACCAGATGGCTTGCTAACAGATGGCTTGCTAACAGATGGCTTCTTAACAGATGGCTTGCTAACAGATTTATTGCTAATAAACTTCATCTTCGTAAATAATCTTGTAAGCATCGTAATAGATATTATAGTCGACTTTTACTGCAAATGAGCGAAAATTGAGCGGGGTTTAAACTCCTCGAGTTGCTTTTCCTCAAATCGTTCCTCCTCCCGCAGAATCCGCTTGCGCTCCTCGGTTTGTAGTTCCTCTATCTTCATTCGCTCGCGTTGCGCGCGCGCGAGCTCTGTGCGCGCACTTGCCTGCTCCTCTTGCGCAACCTTTAAAGCCTGCTGGCGTTCCGCTTGCGCTACCTGCAGGGCGTCCCGCTGCGCGTATATGTCTAGTTCAAAGGCGCGGAAACTCTGAACGCGGTGCAGCGCAACCCCTTGTGCAACTCCGCCAGAGCCAGCCGTAGCTTCGCGCAACGAGGGCGCGGAAATCGGCGTGGAAGTGGCGGTGGCGGGGGCGGGGATACGCATCGACTCCGCCTCTAGTTTCTGATACTCCGCGTCTATGCGCCCCGACATCTCGGCTACAAAACGCCTAAGCTCGTTCGAGACCTGAGCCAGAGCTTGCTCGCAACTAGAAGCTCGCGCTACTGCCTCCGCTAAAGCGCGTCTGCGCTTGTCCTCGCGTAATTTGCGAATGCGGAATAACTCGTCAAAAATAGAAGCCATAAGTCTTATCTCTGCAATCTTATCTCTGCGTCCGTAGCTCTAAACTATTAGTCTAACCATTAGTTCTCGCCTTCTCCGACTAGCTCCTGCAAGCTCGCCACAGTGTCGTTAAAGCTCGAAAACTCATCCTCACCCTGCTGCAGAAAAGCGCGCAGAGAATCTATCCTTGCAACCGCCGCGTCCGTGATGCTGTCGCCGCCAGTCTGATACTCGCCTATCTTGATAAGTAGCTCCGCCTGATGGTAGGCAGACAAAAGTTTGCGCATGCGTTGCGCCGCTGCCAAGTGCGCCGCGCTAACCACAGAGGTCTGAACGCGGCTGACGCTCTCTAAAACATCGATCGCCGGGTAGTGGTTCTGCGCCGCCAAGTCGCGCGATAAAACTATGTGACCATCTAAAATCGAACGGGTCTCGTCCGCAACCGGCTCCGTCATGTCATCGCCCTCAACAAGCACAGTGTAAAATGCCGTGATCGAGCCAACCTCTCCCATGCCCGTGCGCTCCATCATCTTCGGCAATGCCGCAAAAACAGAGGGCGGGAAGCCGCGCCGCGTCGGTGGCTCGCCCATCGCTAGACCTATCTCGCGCAACGCTCGCGCAAAACGCGTGACCGAGTCCATCATAAATAAAACCTTATTGCCACGCGCTCGGAAATACTCCGCTACCGCCGTCGCAACATAGGCAGCTCGCGCTCGTTCCATCGAAGATTTGTCCGAAGTCGCTATCACTAAAACCGATTTGCGCATGCCCTCCTCGCCCAAGCTCTGCTCGATGAACTCCCTAACCTCACGACCGCGCTCGCCAATCAACGCGATAACAGAAACATCCGCACTCGCTCCCTTGACCAGCGACGAAAGCAGCGTGCTCTTGCCAACTCCAGCCGCCGCAAAAATGCCCAGACGCTGACCCTCGCCACAAGTCAGTAGAGAGTCGATAGCCCGTACGCCAACCCCGAAGGGCTCCTCTATTATCCGTCTCGTAAGAGGGTTCGGCGCATTCGCGTATATCGGCTGGCGGTCGGAGAGCGACAAGCCGCCCTTCTGCGCCTCGTCCATCAACTCCCCCATACCGTCCAAAACGCGACCCAGTAGCGCCAGACCAACCCTAACCTCCTGCGTCCTGCCAGTCGGGATTACATCCGTCTGCGTAGAGACGCTCTGCATATCTCCGTAAAGAGTCAGTAGCGCCGCGTCCGACAAAAAACCCACAACCTCCGCCTCGCAAAGCTTGTCGCCAGAGCGCGTGCGCAACTCGCAAATCTCGCCGATCCGAACGTTCGGAACGTGCGCTTTGACCAAAGTGCCGATAACCTCGCCAACCCGACCAGTCGCATGGACCGGGTTCGCCGCATCGATGCCCTTGTCAAGCTCCGCTAGGAGCGGTGAGAATGGCGAAGCACTAGAGCCTCGTTGCGCAACAGAGCCCATCTAATCCCTAACCTCGGAAGTCTTGGCGTCAGCCTCGGAAGTCTTGGCTTCAGCACCCTTGTCGTTGGCAACCTTGGCGCTGGCGACCTTGTTGCTAGTAAACTCTAGGTTCTCTACTCGCTGACTGGGCTCGATAGAATTGGTTTTGCCAGAATTAGTCTTACTAAGCGCACGCTCGCGGCGCGGTGTGCTACGCAAAGCCCCTAAAGCCGATTTAAGCGACGCTATCTGCGAGTTTATGCCTAGCTCGACAGTACCTAACGGCGATTCTAAAAGGCACGAGCCCTCCTCTAAACGCGAGTTGACCGACACCTTAACGAGACCCGCCAAGCGTGCCTCTTGCGCTAGTCGCTCTATGTCCTTGTGCAACGCCCGTTCCTGCGAGCGCGATATATGTATCGTTATCTGCGGTAGCGAGCGGTAATCGCGCAAAGCGCGCACGATAACCTGACGCACCAACTTATCCTTGTCTATCTCATCGGCTATCTTGTCCAGCGCGCTTTCCAGCAAGGATATCATGTCTTCTTCCATGCCCTCAAAGTAATCTATCGCACGCGCGACAGTCTCGAAAGCCTGCGCCGCGCGAGCCTCCTCCGACTTCGCTAGCCCCTCCTCGTAGCCTCGCTGCTTATGCTCCTCAAAGCTACGCGCCGCCTCCTGCTTCGCCATGCGCTGCTCGCGCGCCAAGTCCTCAAGTAGCGACCCGCCCTCCTCTAAACGCGCGTAGTCCGCACTCTTCAGCACTCGCGAGTTCGTCAGGGGTGCTATGCTACCGCTCAAGATGCGAGCCAAGCGTGCCATGCGCCGATAACCTCCTCTGCTAAACTCAGCCATAAAGTCCGCGCGCGCGCGGAGTCCGATAACCTGCCATCACTGGCATCACTGGCATCGCTGGCATCACTGGCATCGCTGGCATCACTGAAAATAGCAAGACCAAACGACAGTTCCTCATCCGCGCTGCGCTCGATGCTGGAGACTACTTCATACGGACATTTCAGGGCTAAACGCCGTAGGACCTGCTCGTCTAGATCCTCCTTGCAATGCAAAAACAAAAGGCGCAAGCCTAGCTCTAGCTGGAAGCTGCGCTCGCTCAAACGCTTGCGCGACGACGAGCCTAGCTGTAGCGATATCCAGTCCTCGCTAGGACGTAACCCTAGGGCTCTGCCACGCGCGAATAAGTAGCTGGCCTCACCTAGTCCCTCGCGCAAAGACGCCACCGAGCCGCGATCAATAAATAACGCCAGTTCGCCCGAACTCAAAACAAGACCCATCGAAAATAGCAGACTCTGCAAGTCCGCAGCTTCGATCATCGCCAGGCGCGTGAAAAATGATAAGTCCGAGCTAAAGCGCGGAAAACGCGGGAAATCTAGCGAAAAAACCTCGAATATCCGCCGCGATAAGCTAGCCTGACGCCACAAAAGCGATAGGGGGTCGATGGGCGGCGCAGAAGTCTCATAGCCGCCAGAGCCGCCAGAGCCGTTTTTAGAATAATCCGCACCCCTATTAGCACCGCCTTCGTAGCGTCGTTGCGAGGGTGATAGCAAAATAGGCTTGTACGAAGGGTCGATGTAGAGCGAAGGGTTAAGCTGAAAGCGCAACCACAGCTCTAACGCTCGCTTGGAAAGCGCGGTTTGGCTCTCGCCAGCCTTTGATACGACAGCGTCTGCCTCAATGGTCTCTGGACCGATAGAATCTGAGCCGATAGCCTCCGATGCGCTCGTATTCGCATTCGCTCTGCTATGCGCTTCGAGGGGCGGTGTTGTTCGGCTTAAAATTTGCGGGCACATATACAGCTCTATTTCAATTTTATTTCAATTTATTCTCAATTAATTTCCAATTAATTAATTTTACCAATTAATCCTATCAATTTATTCTAATAATTTATTTTATTAATATATCGTTGCAATTAAATAACTCTATCAATTAACTTTATTGGAATAATAATATAATAAATTAACTCAATTCTCTCGTTGATAGTAGAACAGCTCAAGCATCCGCCTCGGCTTTGACCGTATCGCCCTTAGCTTGACGCGAGCTCAAAGTAGCCGTGCCAGAAATAGGCGAGATTGACGGTTGCGGCGAACGCCTGCCAAATCTCAGATAACCTCGGCGGTGCAAACCTAGCATGCCTATCGCCAAGATGCCCAAAGCGCAAACCGCCCCTAAAATAAACTCTACTAGCCGAACCTGCTTGCGCTCCTCCGCTAGCCTGCGGCGAATGCGGTAAAAGTCCGCCGACTTCTGACCAGGCAACGCCAATACCTCTACCCTGTCAAACTCTACCTTCTCAACCGAATCCGAGACAAACTTGCGAATGCGCGGAACTAGTGTGTCGTAGTCAAACTGTTGGTCATACTTAATGAAAACAGATACCTTGCCACTATTAGCTTCAGAACCCGTCGGCAACGCTATGTGAACTCGCGCTACTATTACTCCGTCAAACAAAGCAACAGTACGCGCGAGCTCCTCGGATAAACCATAAATGTAGCGGACATGCTCCTCAAAAGGTGTCGGGATCAGACCGCTCTTGCCAAATAACTCGTTCAGCGAAACATACTGGCGCTGCGGGTAGCCTGCTGCCGACAATATGTTGATCGCGTCCGCAAAATGACGATTCGAGACGCTCAAGCTATAGCCATCCTTAAGCGCAATCTTATCAGAGTCGATGTTGTAACGAGACAAAGCCGCTATCATCTCGTTTATCTCGCGCTCCTCTAGTTGCGAGTACAGGTCTTGCGAGCAGGAGCTAAGAAATGTCAGCGCGCTGAACAAAAATAGATATAAAGATACTCGCAAACTTCGCATAAGGTTGAAAATCTATCTAAAATACTCGCGTGAAAATACACGCTCTAGAAAATAGCCTCAATAAAAAAATCAAAGCTAAACAAAGCGGCAAAAGTTAAACCAAAAGGTAGACAAAGCGCATAAAAGCACTCGCGCTAACCTCAAAAATAAGCGCGAGCTTAATAGTTCGGGCGAGACTTGACGCCGCTAACAGAGTGCAAATTCTTCGCAAAACCCATAGCAACCTTGTCGGCTCCGTCAGCGGTCGCACGGGTAGCCAATCGCTCAGCCTGCGACGGCTGACCAGCCAGCTTCAATGCCAGCGCCGCAAATAACTGCCCATCAACAGAATCCGGATTGTTACGCAAAACTCCATTCTCAATTAAGCGCGCCGCAACCGAATACTTGCCATCGCTGATCAATGCCAAAGCGTTGCCCAATACCCCAACCTCAGGGTTGTTAGTATTATGCTGCAGATAGTCAAATATATCCTTAGAAGATGTACTCAAACCGTAAAAAACACCAGTGAAGGCTATCTCGGCTAGCAAACGCATCTGCGTAGAAGTCAGGGCGGGGGGGGCGGAGTTCGACATAAAAAATCCTATAAAAACTTACGCTCGACGATCAGGCAGAGAGAATCTGCGACGAGGCGGCGTGTTGCTGGTTCTCGATAGACTGGATAATCTGTAGCATCTGGTCTACAAACTTGTTGACCTCCTTATGTAGCTCGTCCTCGTTCTCGCGTAAGGCTTGCGCGTGCGTAGCAGCCGCCTTGCTCAAGCTCGCGTCCGCGTCCTGCGTCTTCGAGGCAAAGTTCATCCCCCCCTTCAAAACGCTCGCGCTGCTATCCAGCATTTGATTGCCTACAGTAAATGGCTTCATCGTTTGCGTATATTCTAAGCCGCTCGTCTTCGCGCTGTAAGCAGTTCCCGCCATCGAAAGACCCGCTCCAACTAGCTGCAAGCCAGAGCTAACAACCGAACCCGTCAACTCCATCGCCGCGCTCGAACGCATCTGCGTCGCCGCCTGCTTGTACGCAGTGCCAACTAAAAGCAAGTCCGTCATGCGAGCCGAAGACTGCGAACGTTGCATCGAAAGCATCGATTTAAACATCGCCTGCATTATCTGCGACATATCGAAACCCAACTTGCTCGGTAGCTCGCCAAGCATGTTCTTATAAAGAGAAGCGTCCTGCAAGGATAGCTTGTCTTGCGGGGGTAGAACACCGAGCTCGTGGCTCTCGGCTATCTCAGCCGCGCTAGATGTCTTCGGCGCCTCAGACACAAGACGCGCTTGTGCCGCCGCCCGCTCAGCCCCCACCTTGTCGCTCGCCTTGAGCTGACCCTTAGCCGCGCTCGTCAGTGCAACATCGTCGTCTAGCTTATTAGAGTGCCTGTAAAGTGCCGTCGCGTAATCGCTGTTCGATATCGTAGTCTCGCTCATAAGTCTAATCCTCCAAATTGGGCAAGGCTAGAACAGCCTCGCAAAGTTATAAATACCACCCTCTAGTCAATGCTCGATGGGAGCAAAACTTAGGCTACCTCGTATAAGTCGCCCACTCATCCGCTCCTTCCATCCACCCATCCATCCGCTCCTTCATCCGCTCCTTCGTCTGCTCCTTCATCCGCTCCTTCGCTCCCTCGCGCGCCTAGGCACTCGCCCATTGCGAAAGCATCTGCGTGTTAGCCTTGTGCATCTCTTTGATCATCGAATCCATGCGCACGTAAGTACCAGAAATCTTCTCGATAAGCTCCCGTAGCGTGTCCTGCTCTTGTTGCAAAATTAAACGAAGTTTCGCTAAAAACGCCTTGTTATCCGTTATGTCCGCCTCGCCAATCCCAGCCTCATACTTAAAGCTCGCGCTCGCAACCTCCGCTGACGCACCGCCCGCTTGCGCAACCGCCGCCGCGCCTTGCGCTATCTTCGCCGTCATCGTCGCTATCTTGACTATCTTCTCCATCAGCGACGATATCGCCTTCTCCGCTCCAGCTCCGCCACTGATGATCGCTATACCTATATCGATCGCTAAAATAACTACCGCTACTAAAATCTGCGAGACTATGCGACTCGCAAGCTTAGCAGCCTTCGCATCCATACCCATCGATTTAAACATATCCTCTATCGGCTGCGCCAAAGCGTTCGTCAACTTCTCCATAGCACCGGTTTGCGTCAAAACCATAACCGAGACCGTAATTATCGCCGCCGCTACAAGCGCACAACCCACTAACGCAGAGCCCGCGCCAAACGAAATCGCCGCCAACGCTATCGAGGCCACCACCGTGATCACCGCCGCTATCCAGCCAAAAACTTGCGCAACTATGCTACCCACATTGCTCTGCTTCGTCTTGTCCGATACATCCTTCAGCCTCGCTATGTTCTTCGTAGCCAAGCTCTGCAACTGCGAGCGCGTTATCTTCGAGGTCAGAGACTGCGTCTTCGATTGCTGTTCTAGGTTCGCTATCATTAGTTTCTGAATCATCGCCATAAGCTCGTCCTTCGAGAGCTTC
>JABABG010000038.1 GCA_014238315.1 Alphaproteobacteria bacterium | reverse complement strand
TATCATCGGCGTCTCGACGCAAGCGGGGGCGCACGAGGCATTAGTTCCGCAGCTGATGGCATATCTAAAAGACGAGCAAGCCGAAGACATCCTCGTTGTTTGTGGCGGAGTGATACCACCACAAGACCGCAAGGCTCTGTTCGCAAGCGGAGTTTTTGCCATCTTCGGACCTGGCAGCAATCTCGCGGAGGCTGCCAACGATATCCTACAGGCATTGAAAAAACGAGCTGTGAAAGACGACTAGCCAGTCACCCCCCGCTCGACAATTGCAGTTAGGGCAATCGGGGCAATCAGGCAGCCTGCATCCGCTCTACCCTATCGATGCCATCGAGGCTCTTTAGGGCACGCTCTAGCGAGTCGTCTAGAAGATAGTTTTGCGCCAAGGAAACGCGCAATAGTCGATTTTCTTGGCGAATGTAGAGCTCGATCTTGCCATTGCCGACGCTCGCTTGCTCTTCTAATAGCTTTGCTAGTACGCGCGGATTCCAATCGTGCGACGAGCTACTTACGAATAATTTTAACTTCTCGATAGCCTGTGCGTTGCCAAGCTCTTGACGGACCTGCTCTTGACGGACCTGTTCTTTTTGAGTTTGCTTTTTTTGAATTTGCTCTTTGTGAGCTTGCTCTTTGTGCTGCGAGACAATTTTATTTTTTTGCGCCTCACCACCCATCTCGCCACCCATCTCACCACCCATCTCGCCACCCATCTCGCGACCTGCCTCGCCCGCCGCGCTAGGAACTTTCTTTTTACTGGCAGCGGCTACGAACTTTTCAAAAGAGAATAGCTTGACGACCCGCATCTGTACGCTATCTCGCGCCTCGATGCGTACGCAATCGAGCTGCAACACGATGGCTGCTCCTTCTTGCAAGAAGGGATACTTTTGCGCCTGCTTATCGAACATAGTTGCCTCGAAAAACCCCTCTGGGTCGGAGAAGGATAGGAGTATCAACCTACGCGAGCTATCCTTCAGCCTTTTTTCTCGTATCGTTTCGAGTCGTCCGAGTATTCGGAAATTCTCGCCACCGCGCATCTCCTCTAACTCGGAGGAACTACGCAAGCCCTGCTCTCGACAAATCTCCATACTATCTGCGAGCGGATGCCCACTGAGGTAGAAGCCTATCGCTTCACGCTCCTCATCCATCTCGCGCTCGCGTTGCCAAGCGGCGATTGTCGGCAACTTGCGCGGAGCTAATGTGCTCTGCTCGCCCTTACCGAACAGAGAATCCTGCTGCTTTTGCTCTGCTACCTTGCTCTGCATGACATATAGCAACAGATCGATAGCCGCCAAGCCTTGCGCGCGGTTGCTATTTAGCGCATCGAGCGCGCCCGAACGCGCCAAGGACTCCAAGGTTCGCCTAGATATAGAAAGATTGGCAATACGCTCTGCGAAATCAAAGAGATTGCGGAAGGCTCCGTTTTTCTCGCGCTCTGCGACTAGCGCCTGCATGGCTGCAAACCCGACATGCTTTAGCGCGCCCAACCCGTAGCGAATAGCCTCGCTTCCGCCATCGTCTTGGAGAGAAAATTCAGCCCTAGAGTAGTTAATATCTGGCGGTAGCAAAGCTATGTTCAAGGCTTGCGAGCAAGGCACATACTGCGCGAGACGGTCGATGTTTTCTGCATCGAAGACCATCATCGATGCGAAGAAAGCTGCCGAATGGTGTACGCGCAACCAAGCTGTTTGGTATGCGATCATCGCGTAGGCGGCGGCGTGCGACTTGTTGAATCCGTAGCCTGCGAACGCGTAAATCTGCTCGAAGATTTTTTCAGCGAGCCTATTTTCGATTCCGTTGTTGAGGCATCCATCGATGAAATTTTTGCGCTGCCCAGCCATTTCTTTTGGGTCTTTCTTCCCCATCGCACGGCGCAGATGGTCTGATGCACCGAGCGAGAATCCCGCGAGCACTCGCGCCATTTGTATGACTTGCTCTTGGTAGACTGGAATACCGTAAGTCTCGCATAACAATGGCTCCAACTTTTCGTGCAGGTATGTTATCTCTTCCCGCCCGTGCTTGCGATCGATGTATTTCGGGATCTGTTCCATCGGACCTGGTCGGTATAGAGCCACGGCGGCGATGATATCCTCGAATCTATCTGGACGCATACGCCGCAACACTTCGCGGATTCCGCCCGATTCAAACTGGAAGACGCCAAAGGTATCGGCGCGCGCAAACAGCTCTAAGACGCGCGGTGAGTCCAACTCTATAGCGTCGAGGTCTATCTCTATGCCACGCGCCTTCAGTATTTTTTGGCAGTGCGCCATTACGCTCAAGGTCTTGAGTCCGAGGAAGTCGAACTTCACCAACCCTGCCTGCTCTACATATTTCATGGTAAACTGCGTTGAGCTAGCGTCGCTCTGCTTGTCGCGGTATAGCGGCACTAGGTCGAGCAGGGCTCTATTGCCGATGACTATCCCCGCGGCGTGCGTTGATGCGTGTCGGAACAAACCTTCGAGCTTGAGCGAAAGGTCGAGCAGTTTTGCAATCTCCGGTTCTTTTCTTGCTTGCACTAGAGGGCTGTCGCTTATGCTGAGCTCCTCTTGTAAAGAGCTAAGTGGCGGAATAGTCTTGCATAGACGGTCTACGCGCGGGTATGGAATTCCCATAGCCCTACCCACATCGCGCACGGCTGCTCGCGCTTGTAGCGTACCGAGGGTTAGTATCTGCCCGACCTTATCGTCGCCGTAACGCTTTCGTACATATTCTATGACCTGCTCGCGCCTTTCTTGGCAGAAGTCTATATCGAAGTCTGGCATGGACATTCTCTCAGGGTTGAGGAATCGCTCGAATATAAAGCCCCAGCGCATAGGATTAAGAGCTGTGATTCCGAGCGTCCATGCGACGAGCGACCCGGCACCAGAGCCACGCCCTGGTCCTACGGGTATATCTTGTTCTTTAGCCCAACGAATAAAGTCCGCGACGATTAGGAAATAACCCTGCAACCCTTTCTCGATGATGACGCCTAGCTCCAGCTCTAACCTATCTTGGTAAGGCTTGCGCCGCTCGTCGCCTTCGGCAAATTTAAACCTTTCGTTTAGTATCCTATCGAGTCCCTGCTGCGCTTGCTGGCGCAATGCGTCTTGCTGGCTTAGCCCTCCTTCTGTTTTAAAGTTCGGTAGCATCGTTGAGCGCGGCTCGAAAACCTTACTGCAACGTTGAGCCACCAGTACGGTATTCTCGCAAGCCTCTGGAATATCCTCGAACAGAGCGAGCATTCTTTCAGGGTCTACGAGCTCTTGCGCGCGCGAGGCTCTGCGGCGTTGTTCGTGCGAGACATGCACGCCATCGGCAATTGCGAGCAACACATCGTGCGCGTCGTACATACTTTGATCGGCGAACATGCAGTTATTGCTGGCAATCGGAGGCAATTGTAACTCTCTACATAGGTCGAGCGAACCTTCTTCGACCAGCTGCTCGCGAGCCAAAGCGTTATTGTGAGCGGGTTTATCTATCGTTTCACCATCGCTATCGTTTGCAGCGAAACGATTGAGCTCTATGTAGAAACGTTGCGGAAAAATCTCGCTTAGTCGTTGCGTTAATTCTTTTGCTTCGCGCTTACGCTGCTCTGATAACAAAACGCCGAGCGGTCCATCGAGCCCACCGGATAGGGTCAGAATACCTTCGTTGTAGCGTTGAAGCTGCTCTAGTTCCAAGTACGGCTTGTCGGCAAGGGGTGCAGTAAGGGGTGCAGTAAGGGGTGCCTCATCCTCAGCCTGTTGTTTTTGCCTCTCAAGGTCATCAAGTTGCTCTCCCCGCCCACCCTTTTCCGCTAAGGGTTCTATCCGATATAGAGCACTAGCCAGACGCATCAGGTTAGCGTATCCTAGCTCGTTCATTGCGAAGAAGACGAGCGGTGCTATGCGCAAGCTCTGTGCGCAAGCGGAGCTGTTTCTCTCGAAGCAGAGTTGCGCCTCGAGACCCAAGATTGGCTTGATACCTGCCTTCTCTAAGGCGAGGCTCATCTCAGGTATGCCGAAGAGCCCGTGGCTATCGGTTATCCCTAAGGCTGGTACTTTGTATCGCTTGCAGTACCCGATCAAGTCTGGCGCGCGCAATGTGCCTTCCAGCATCGAGTATGCGGTATGCACTCGCAGGTGCACGAATTTTGCGGGGGACGAGGACGAGGTAGCTTGTGGCATCCTCATTTTTTATCACAATAGCAGCACTATTTCATAGTCTACTCGAAGCTCCTTGTCGAAACACCTTGCAGGGTTTGGGCTAGGACGGCTAGGACATACTATGTATGCTACGAGCCAAGCAAATGGGGCTAGTAGCCGTAGCCACTAACCCCATCGCTATTATTTCAGGTTATTAGTTTATTACGCTTACCTTACTACGCTTACCTTACTACGCTTGCCTTACTATGCTTGCCTTACTATGCTTGCCTTACTATGCTTGCCTTACTATGCTTGCCTTACTATGCTTGCCTTATTCGAGCTCTTTAGAAGAGCCCCTCTGGTACAAGCAAGGCTAGTGCTAATCCACTTGCCTCAGAGTTGTAATAGATACTGAAACTACTTTCTTCGTAGTCTTGTATCACGACCTCGTTGCCTTGATCGGTAGAGATAACGAGATCATCGCCATCCCTAGCGAACTCGAAACCGTTCTCATAGTAGAAGCTTTCAGCGACAAGGGTCCCGAACGAAACGCCAAACAGCAAAGTATTCTCTCCCTCTGTATCGGAGATAATATCTCTGCCATCACCCTCGCTGAAAAAGTAGCGATCGTTGCCAGCCCCGCCGAGCAGATTATCCTCGAACCCTGCGCCGCCAACGATTACATCATTACCATCGCCGCCGCCTATAACGTCGCTCCAATCGCCGCCGTGTATCTCATCGTTACCTTCGTTACCATAGAGATGATTATGCCCAGAATGATCAACGATAACATCATCACCAGCTCCCCCAACGATAGCATCGAGCCCAGCCCCGCCAAATAACATGTCGTCTCCGGCATCACCTTTTATGTGGTCGATTCCATCATTTCCATGAATAACGTCATTGTCATCTCCACCGTAGAGAGTATCATCACCCGAGCCCCCCATAATGGAATCTACACCATCCCCACCGTAGATGGTGTCGTCGCCTATCGACCCATAAAGAGAATCTTCACCATCCCCGCCGTAGAGAATGTCATCATCCCCGTTCCCACTAAGAATATCGTTCCCATCCCCACCGTAGAGGGTGTCGTTACCGCCCCCCCCCCAAAGAGAATCTTCGCCATCCCCGCCGTAGAGCATATCATCACCCCAATGCCCAGTAATAGCATCGTTCCCATCTTCGCCGTAGAGAATATCATCACCCCGATCTCCATTAAGAATATCGTTCCCATCTCCGCCGTAGATAGTATCATTACCCCACAGCCCATCAATACGATCATCACCATCGGAGCCACTGATGTAATCGTCTCCATCCCCGCCAACAATATAGTTTCTTCTAGAAGTTGCTTGTGTCATTTTTCAATCCCTCTGTCCTTATCAGTTCAAAGGCCGAAGCTCTTTGCAAGCCTCTTCGAGGCCTCTGGACTAAAGTTGCTTCCTTTCTTCGCAGTTTCTCGTCCCCACTTGCGATGTATAACACAAAGCTATTTCTCGTCTTCCACCCGCAATGCGTAACACAAAACGAGTCTTTTTTCAATCACATTTTTGTGATGAGTATAGCGAACACACTACCATTCTGAAATGCATTCTGAAATGCTCGCGTGGGAGGACACCCTACCAGCATATCCGGCCTTCCCATAAGGCTCATCCACCTATAGGGTCTCCATAACGAAGCTATCACCGCGCAGGTTGCGGAGTGCGACTGGTTGAATCTGTGTTGGGACTAGGGCGGGCTAGGGCTAGGACAATCCGCTACGAACCAAGCAAAATGGGGCTAGTAGCCGTAGCCACTAGCCCCATCGCTATTATTTAGGTTACTATGTTTGCCTTATTCGAGTTCTTTAGAAGAGCCCCTCTGGCACGAGCAAGGCTTGTTCGACATCGCTTACCTCAGAGTTATAATAGATACTGAAACTACTTTCTTCGTAGTTTTGTATCACGACCTCGTTGCCTTGATCGGTAGAGACAACGAGATCGTCGCCATCCCTAGCGAACTCGAAATCGCTCTCCTGATAGAAGCTTGCAGCGACAAGGGTGCCGAACGGAACGCCAAATAGCAGAGTATCTTCTCCTTCTGTATCGGAGATAACATCCCTGCCATCACCCTCGCCGACAAAGTAGCGATCGTTGCCAGCCCCGCCGAGCAGATTATCCTCGAGCCCTGCGCCACCAACGATTACATCATTACCATCACCGCCGCCTATAACGTCGCTCCAATCGCCGCCGTGTATCTCATCGTTACCTTCGTTACCATAGAGATAGTTATGTCCAAAATGATCAACGATAACATCATCGCCAGCCCCGCCAACAACAGCATCGTCCCCAAGACCGCCATAGAAGCTATCGTCTCCGTCACCACCATTTAGGTAATCGTTCCCTATTTCTCCAACAAAGTGATCATCACCACCTCCGCCGTAGAGAACATCGTTGCCTATCGACCCACTAAGATAATCGTTGCCAAGCCCACCGTAGAGAACATCGTCACCTGACGATCCATAAAGTTCATCATCGCCAGCATGACCGAAGAGAAGATCGTCACCTCTCCCCCCAGAAAGATAATCGTCGCCACCTTCACCGTAGAGCACATCTTTATTCGAGCCCCCATCAAGATAATCTTCGCCATTTCCACCGTGGAGAATATCGACACCTAATCCGCCGTACAGAAAGTCATCACCAGCATTTCCAGTCAAAAGATCGTCTCCCGACAACCCATATAGAAAATCGTCACCGTCCCCCCCGTAGATGATATCATCTGTAGAGCCCCCTCTTATTTCCACACCACCGTCTCCGCCGCTGTAGCGCCTATGGTAGCCGTATATTTCTTGAGCTATGTTGGTATATTTCGCCATTTTTCAATTTCCTATATTTCAGTCGCAAAGTTATGCATCGAGTCTCTTTGAAAATCCCTTAGATAACCTCTGGCATACCCTCTGGACTAAAGTTGTTTCCCTCGCGGTTTCTTATCTCCCACTAGCGATGTATAACACAAAGCGAGGTTTTTTCCAATCACATCTTTGTGATGAGTATCGCGAACACACTACCATTCTGAAATGCATTCTGAAATTCTCGCGTGGGAGGACACCATACCAGCTATCCGAGCTTCCCATAAGCTCCTCCACCTGGAGTTTCCATAACGAAGCTATCACCGCGTTGCATAATCGTTTCGTCGTTGCCATGCAGACTTTCTCTGCTCCGCGCCTGCTCGCTTAATGCGCCGCGCAAGACATAGTTCCGCCCACGCCTACCAGAGCCCCCACCGCATAAGCCATAAGGAGAGACAAGACGGCGCGAGGATAGCACCGTCAGTTTAGAGCGTTCGAGGAAGGTCAGACGCCGCAAAACCCCACTACCCCCAGCCATCTTGCCGACCCCGCCAGAGCCGCGAATGATCGAGAAGCTATCCAAGCGAACTGGAAAACGTTGTTCGAGCACCTCTAGGTCTGTCATGCGCGTGTTGGTCATGTGGCTATGTATGGCACTAGTTCCGCGATGATTTTCGCCAGCGCCGGTACCACCGCAGATAGTCTCGTAGTTCTGGTAGCGCGAGTTTCCGTAGATGAGGTTATTCATCGTACCTTGCGAAGAGGCGAGCAACCCTAACGCTGCGTATAGGGCATCGACGATGGCTTGCGAGACTTCGGTATTGCCGGCGACAACCGCGGCGGGGTAGGTTGGGCTCAAGATCGAGCCTTGCGGAATACGGATACGCAGAGGACGCAAGCAACCATCGTTGAGAGGTATATCCTGCTCGATCAAGGTGCGGAAGACATACAGCACCGCCGCCTTGCTGATAGCTACAGGGGCGTTATAGTTGCCTTCGTCTTGCTTGGACGTTCCGCTAAAATCGATTAGAGCCTCGCGCCTTTTCCGATCGAGAGAAACCCGCACTACGATTTTCGAGCCATTATCGAGTGGATAAGTAAAACTCCCTCCGCGCGGTAGCCTATCGATTATCCGCCGCACGCACTCTTCGCCCTGCTGCTGGACATAGCGCGCATAACGCTCTATGCGAGGATAGGAGAAGTTACCGATAGCCACCTCGAGCGCGCGTGCGCCGGTCTCGTTAGCAGCGACCTGCGCGCGCAGGTCAGCGATGTTAGTCTCGACATTGCGACAAGGGTATTTACCGCTCGTCAATAGAGCACGTATTTCTTTTTCTCTGAACTTTTTACGGGCGACCAGAAGGACATTGTCGATGAGCACGCCCTCCTCCTCGATACGCTTGGCGTTAGCGGGAGCAGAGCCCGGCGAGATACCTCCGACATCGGCATGGTGTCCGCGCGATGCGAGGTAGAAGGAAGCTCGCCTATTGTTGGCGGTGAAGAACGGTTTGACGACTGTTATGTCTGGCAAATGCGTACCCCCATCGTAAGGCGAGTTTAGGATATAAACATCGCCCGTACGCATCGTATTAGCGTGCTTGGCTACAACCGCCTTGATCGCCTCGCTCATCGAACCGAGGTGGACTGGTATATGCGGCGCGTTTGCAACGAGAGCTCCGCTACTATCGAACAAAGCGCAAGAGAAGTCTAATCGCTCTTTGATATTTACCGAATGCGCTGTATTTTGCAGGCTCGCGCCCATCTGCTCGGCTATCGACTTGAACAGGTTTCCGAAAATCTCTAGCATAATCGGAGAGGCAAGGTCGTGCGAGCTTGCCGAACCTTGCCTAGTCGAGCCTCGCCAGCCTTGCGCTTTTTTGCCGAGACCTAGTGGCGTAGGCGCAAAGGGCTGTGCAAAAAACCCTACAAGATTACGTACGCTACTTACAAGCGTACGTCTATTACCTGTACGCGTACGCGTGAGGATGAGATTATCCTCCTCGTCTAACAAACCCTGCCATTGAGGCTCAATTGCGATGGTCGAGGCGTGCTCTGTGATAATAGCGGGACCTACAATCGCTCGTCCGCGTGGCAAATCCTCTCGCCTATAGAGCGGACAGGATTGCCAAGCAGAGTCGATATAAATATCTACGCTCGCAGACGAGATAGCACTATTCGGCTTACTGGGAAATCCTAACCCAATACCTTTTCTAAAACCCTTGCTTATTCTCTTAGTGAAACCCGCGATGCTATCGAGAGCATTCGCATCAACCGCAACCTTATAGACGAAGACCTCGACAGAAACAGATTCGATGACCAGAGCATCCTGCGCTCTGGCAGAGAACCCATAAGTGCGTTGGTATTTTTTCCTATAATCGCGTAGCATCGCTCTGCTTGAGCCTGCTACAACCTCGATCGTGCTGTCGCTACCACGGCTACGCAAACGCACTTTGCTGAGCAGTCCGAGCTTTTCACCGACAGCGAGATAATCTAACAGTTGTCGACTTGCTTCTTTCTGCAAATCCACGCAAGCACTAGCGACGATAGCCTCTGCATCGTTCCGCTTGAAATCTTTACCTACTTGTAGCTCGCGCAGACAACGCTGCTCGGCGAGACCTATGCCATAGGCAGAGAGCAAGCCCGCCAGCGGATGCATAAATATACGCGAGACACCTAGCTTGTCTGCGACCGCGCAAGCGTGCTGCCCGCTAGCACCGCCAAAACATTGCAGAGTATAATCGGTTACATCATAACCTCGCTGTACGGAAATCTCCTTGATAGCGTTCGCCATGCTATCGACGGCAATCTCGATAAATCCGAGGGCTGTGGACAAGGCACTGATCTTGACGGCGGAGGGTTGCTCCCGCGCTATGCCTTCGACTAGAGCGCGAAACTTTTTTTGCACAATTTTTAGATCTAGTGCCTGCCTACCGTCGGTGCCAAATTGTTTAGGAAAGTATCGAGGTTGAATTTTTCCAACCAACAAGTTGCAGTCTGTAAGGGTGAGCGGACCACCACAACCATAACTGGCTGGTCCTGGCTTTGCACCAGCCGAGCCAGGTCCCACTCGCATTCGCAAACCGTCGAAACTCAGCATGGAACCGCCACCGGCTGCTATCGTACGTATGTTCATCATAGGCGTACGCAACCGTACGCCATCGATAGTGGTCTCGAACCTACGCTCGTATTCGCCATCGTAGTGCGAAACATCGGCGGAAGTTCCTCCCATATCGAATCCTATGAGCTTTAGTTTATGCCTCTCCCCCTTGCCATAACTAGCGGTCTTGACCATACCGACAACTCCACCGGCTGGACCAGACAAGACTGCATCCTTACCGCGAAAATAGTCGCTTGCGACCAACCCGCCATTCGATTGCATAAACAAGAGTCGCGTCTTGAGCGACTCATTGAGCTTCTTTCGCCCGCCTCTTTCGCCCTGCCTGCCACCGAGCATATCTTCGAGCCTGCGAACATAACCCTTAAGCACGGGCGAGAGGTAAGCGTCGAGAACTGTCGTATCTGCGCGACTGACCAATTTTATCAGGGGTGCTACCTCGTGGCTGACAGAGATTTGCCTATAGCCGAGCTCACGCGCAATCGCTGCTATGCGCTTCTCATCGCGCGGGTATTTGTATGCGTGCGGCAGGGCAACGGCGAGCGAGCGCAACCCACGCTTGAAGGCGCTTTGTAGCTTCCTCGTCACTTCTCCCTCGTCGAGTTTTTTGACGCTACGCCCTTTTGCGTCTATGCGAGCGTCTATCTCGACAACTTGACTGTATAATGGCGAGGCTCGCTTGATGTTGCGAGCGAAGATGTGCGGACGATTTTGATAACCGATGACCAGCAGGTCTTTGAAACCTTTCGCGGTGAGGAAAAGCGTTGCCTCGCCTTTACGCTCTAGCAGGGCGTTAG
>JABABG010000083.1 GCA_014238315.1 Alphaproteobacteria bacterium | reverse complement strand
GTTGCAGTTAAGGAGTCGGTTTTTCCTTTTGCGCGTTTTCCTGGCTCGGACATAGTTTTAGGACCAGAGATGCGTTCGACAGGCGAGGTTATGGGTCTTGGCACGCGCTTTTCTACGGCATTTGCGAAGGCGCAGCTAGGCGCGGGGCTAGTGCTCCCTCGCGGCGGTCGAGTTTTTCTATCGCTTGCCGAGCGCGACAAGCCTTTTTTCATAGACATCGCGGCTCGCTTTGTCCGCCTTGGCTTTACGCTTGTTGCGACTAGGGGCACGGCGCGGCTACTCAAGCGCAACGGAGTTGCGATCACGGCGATCAATCGAGTTGCGGAGGGCTCGCCGCACATCATCGACTCGATGATCAACGGAGACATAGCGATGATCTTCAACACGATGGAGGGACGCGTTGGCGTTCAGGAGAGCAGGGGGGTTCGCCAACTGGCGTTTGCGCAATCTATCCCCTATGTTTCTACTCGCTCTGGTGCGCGTGCGGTGCTTGAGGCGGTGGAGCAGCAAGACGATGAGATACACTTATGCTGCTGTTTGCAAGAGCTTGCGGGATGGAAGAAAGGCGGGAAAGGCGGGAAGGGCGAGAAAGGCGGGAAGGGGAAGAAAGGCGAGGGGGGTAAGGTCGGCGGCTGATAGTGGAGACCGCAGCTTTGATGCTTGTGGCTTGTAAATGCTGGCTGGCTATTTTGGCGAGTGATTTTGCTTGACGAATTTGCTTGATGAATTTGCTTGACGAGTTTGCTTGGCGGGATGATTTTTTCTATATTTTACTCTTGTATAATTCTGTAATTTTATGGCATAATGCTTGGCTTGCTTGTACTGGAAGAGGCGTCTCTAGGTTACGATATATAGGAGTAGGCTGAGGCTACGGTTCCGCGTTGGGCTTCTGTGTTGGGTTTCCGCGTTTTTCTGTGCGTGGTGCTTTTCAAGGTCCTAATAGTCTTCACTAATAGGTTGCAGTTCTTGGGATTGTTCTTGGGATTGTTCTTGGGATTGTTCTTGGGATTGTTCTTGGGATTGTTCTTGGGATTGGGGTAGCGGGTTTAGGGGGAGCAATAATATCGTATTTGGCAGGTGCTGGTCTAACGATAAGAGCCAGCGTCTGCGCAACGACAATGTAATGGAGAGCTAGAAAATGTCACGAGTTCCTATGACCCGCGAGGGTTATGTTGGTCTTCAGGCTGAGCTTAAGGTTCTTAAGGGCACGGAGCGTCCGGCTATCATCAGGGCGATAGCCTCTGCGCGCGAGCTTGGCGATTTGTCTGAGAACGCGGAGTATCATGCGGCGCGCGAGCGTCAGAGTATGATCGAGGGTCGCATAGCTACCCTTGAGGAGAAGCTTTCTCTGGCGGAGATTATCGATACTTCGCTACTTAATGGCGACCGCGTCCAGTTTGGCGCGATGGTTTCGCTGGAGGATTGCGAAAGCGAGGAGCGCAAGAGCTATCGTATTGTTGGTGAGATAGAATCGGATGTCTCGAACGGTCGCTTGTCGGTGCAGTCTCCGATGGCGAAGGCTTTGATCGGCAAGACTGTCGGCGAGGTCGTGCAGGTAGTAACGCCACAGGGCGGTCGCGAGTATGAGATTCTGAACGTTGCTTTCGGGGAATAACTTCAGGTAACGCCTTGCAGGTAACGCATTGCAGGTAACGCATTGCAGGCAACACCTTGTAGGCCCCTATTGGGATTTATAACTATGACGAAAATAGTCAAGAGCGATGAGGAATGGCGCAACCAGCTTACAGCGGAGCAATACCGAGTAGCCCGCCGTCACGGCACCGAGCGCGCTTTCAGCGGCGAATATAACGCCTCGAAGGCGAATGGCGATTACCTATGCGTCTGTTGCGCTCAAGCACTATTTTCGTCGAGCGACAAGTTTGATTCTGGCACTGGTTGGCCTAGCTATAGCTCGCCTATCACTAGGGATGCGTTGCGCGAGAAATCCGACCGCTCGTTGTTTATGGTCAGAACCGAGGTTTTATGCTCGCGTTGCGATGCGCACTTGGGGCATGTCTTTAGCGATGGACCAGCGCCTACGGGCTTGCGCTACTGCATTAACTCTGTCGCGTTGAGCTTTCAACCTCGCTAGCTTGGGTGGCGGACAGGGATCATAAAAACGGGAGGGGAGCTACTGGGGAGGGGTCAACCTCCCCGGAGGGGTCAACCTCCCCGGAGGGGGCAACCTCCTCGGAGGGGTCAACCTCCTCCTCGACCTCCCAGTCTGGCTCCACTTTCCAGCCGAGCTCTACCTCCCAGTCTGGCTCCACTTCCCAGCCCGACTCTACCGTATCCGAGAAGGTCGCCCCGTCCGAGGAGGCTGCCCCCTCCCTGAGTGGCATGCGTTTGAGCGCAGACTTTATTTCTCCGATTGTCGTGGGTATTTTTCTAGGTTTTTGGCTTGATCGCTGGCTTTCGACGACTCCGTTATTTTTGCTCAGCCTATTTTTTTTAGGCATTCTGGCGGGCTTTTGGAATTTGTATCGCATGGCGCAACGCCTTGACAAACAAAACGGCTAGCGCAAAACAGCTAGCGCGAACGCTCAACGAGCCTACTTCGCCTACCCTCGTCTATACTAGCCTATATCAGCCTATTTTCGTCTATACCATTTTGAGATTTTTCCGACCTTATTTTTGCGTTTTTCACACCTCTGTGCTAGGAGAGTAGCTAGGAGGATATTGATATGGCATCGAATGGACATAGCCCGCTAGAGCAGTTTCGCATCGAGAAGATAGTCTCGATCGAGTTTCCGAATGGTGTTGACCTTTCTTTTACGAACTCGTCTTTATGGATGACGATTAGCGTTATGTCCATCTGCGCGTCGTTCTTTTTTGCGACAAGCAAGCGCGCGCTAGTGCCTAGCTACGGGCAGCTTATAGCGGAGTCTATCTATAAGGTTGTAGCGGATATGGTGCGCGACAACATAGGCAAGGAGGGCAAGCGTTTTTTTCCATTTATATTCAGCCTTTTCATGTTCATTTTGGTAGGCAATGTGGCGGGCTTATTTCCTGGCTCCTTCACCTTCACTAGTCACTTGGCGGTTAATTTCTTTTTGGCGGGCTCGATATTTCTAGCCGTGACTCTTTTAGGGATAGCACGCCATGGGCAAGGTTTTTTGAGACTATTTCTACCGCACGGCACGCCTTGGTTTTTAGCACCGTTGCTAATTCCGATAGAGCTACTCTCCTATATCTCTCGCCCGGTAAGCTTATCTGTGCGATTATTTGCGAATATGGTTGTAGGACATGTTCTACTCAAGGTTATAGCTGGCTTTGTTGTCTCGCTGGGTATTTTAGGGATAGTGCCGTTTGTGGGCTTGTTAGCGATAACGGCTTTAGAGCTACTGGTAGCCTTCATCCAGGCTTATGTTTTTGCGATTCTTACTTGTATTTACTTGCACGATGCGCTGTACCTGCACTAGTTTATGTTGAGGGCTTATTATATCTGTGATTTGTATATCTGTGATTTGCTCTATTTGTACCACCAATAACGAATAAGGATTTATGATTATGGAAGTTGAAGCAGCAAAACTGATTGGCGCGGGACTAGCGGCGATTGGAATGATCGGCGCGGGGATAGGCGTTGGCAATGTATGGGCGAGCTATTTTCAAGCGATAGCGCGCAACCCAGCCTCGAAGAAGGAGATAGGAGCGTCCATCTGGGTAGGCTTTGCGGTTACGGAGGCGATAGCTCTTTTCGCCTTGCTGATAGGTTTAATGGTTATGTTTATCTTCTGAGTACTTGCGAGTTTAGCTATCTATGCCGCAACTGGAGCAATTCGACACATACTTGAGCCAAATTTTCTGGCTTTTAGTTACCTTCGGCATCCTTTATGTAGTTATGTCGCGGGTTTTGATACCGCGCATGGTTTCGATTTTGGAAGCGCGCGTTTTCCAGATCGAATCCGATCTGCGTCGGGCGGAGGAGGCTCGCATGGAGGCGGACGAGTTTGGCGGTCGAATTGCTTATATGGTCAGCACAGCGCAGATTGACGGGGATCGTCTTCAGGCTGATGTAGTTTTGCAGGAGCGAGCGAAGACGGAGAAGCGTCTTGCGGACTTGGAAAATGAAATAGCGGCACGCATAGCCAGCAGCGAGGCGCGTCTCTTGTCCGAGCACGAGCGTTCGCTTGGTGCGGCGGAGGATTCGATTGCGGAGGTGGTAGGGCAAGTCTTGTCGCGTATATTGGGCAAGCACGCGCACCCCAAGCCGAGCGAGTTGCGCGGGCTTGTGCGCGATGCGATAGCGTCTTTGCCACAGCAGGGGCAGAGCCGATTACATCACCAAGCATCGGCGCAGAGCGAACCTGCTAAGCAAGGTTATGCCAGCGCTGTTGACCTTGATATTGCTGGCAATGCCGAGGCGGCGCCTGAGATTTCCGTTACCCGTTCTTCAGATACTGGCGGATAGGCGGGTAGATAGGTAGGTATGATATTTCACGAACCGAGTTTTTGGGTCGACCTCTCTTTCGTTTTGCTAGGTATATTTATCTTCATCAAGGCGAAGCCGCAGATCAAGGCGAAGCTAGATGTGCGAATAGCGACGATTGCCAAAGAGTTAGACGAGGCACGAGATATGCGCGAACGCGCCTCGCGCGAGCTTGCGGAGGTCCTTTTTCGTGATAAGAACGCCGAGCGCGATGTAGCTCAGATCAAGCAGCAGACGAACGAAGAGGTTAAAGAATTGCGCCGCGTAGCTCAGCAGGAACGAGTTTTAAGCGTAAAACGCACGCAACTCTTTGCCCAAGAGCGTCTAGAGCAACTCGAATCTCGTTGGCAATCGCATCTTCGCGATGCCTTTGTCTCTGCTACCCTTTCGGCGAGCGAGACTTTTTTGCAACGGGCGGCACAAGATAGCAAGACCCAGTCATTTTTATTCGAGCGAGCCTTGGATAGACTACCACGCACTATCATCGAGCAGCACCCATCGCAGGAGAGGTCAACCTCCAATAGCTAGCGCGATGCTTGTTTGATAGCTAGCGCGATGCTTGTTTGATAGCTAGCGCGATGCTTGTCGAATAGCTAGACTAGGCTAGACTAGGGTAGATTAGGGTAGCGTGGCTGGCGCGACATTTTGGTCAACTTGGTAAAATTTGGGCAACTAGCAACTAGCGCGATGCGACATTTCTCTAGTGGCTAAATGCGCGAGTTCCGCCCGTTGAGCAAATCGCGATACCGAGCTCATTTGCGCAATCGATGATCTCTTTTTCGTGTTTTCCTCCGCCTGGATGTAGCACCGCCTTGACGCCTGCTTGCGCGAGCATATCGAGTGTGTCTGGGAAGGGAATGAATCCATCGGATGCCGCTACGGCTCCCGCTATTTCGTGTCCCTCGCGTTGAGCTTTATGTATTGCGATATACGCGGCATCGACCCTGCTCGTCTGCCCTGCGCCCAGCCCGATGGTTGTTTTTACATCGGTGCGCACGATTGCTATTGCGTTAGAGGTCATCAAGCTAGCAGCTTCAAATGCGAACAGCATCGCGCTTTTTTGCTCGATGTTAGGTATTTTCTCGCTCTTATGTTTAATGTCTTCGAGCTTCAGTTTTATATAGCTTGGCATTTGCAACAAGCGCACATACCTTCCTAATGAGCGCACTTCGAAATGGCTTTTTATATCGAACGCTAGCCTTGGATATGGCAGCAGCATTGGCGGTTCGGGTTTTTTATCATCGAGCATTTCGACAGCATTTTCCTCAAAGTCTGGCGCGGAGATAACTGTTAAGTAATATTTCTTTATTTCACTGAGCAATTGACCTTCACAAGATCGATTTATCGCGACTACTCCGCCGTAAGCTGAGAGTCTATCGCATCTGTGCGCGAGTAGGAAAGCCTCCTCGATTTTTTCAGCGCATGACAATCCGCATATATTTCCGTGCTTGACGATTGCGCAACAAGGTTTTTCTTGCATCAGCACGGCATTTGTAGCCCTATATGCGTCTAGGAGATTATTGTAGCTAGGGCTACGCCCGCATAGCATTGGCGATTCTGGTCTTAGCTGCTCTGGCGTTTTTTCCACCGTTGTTCTAGAGTATAGAGCAGCGGCTTGGTTTGGGTTTTCGCCGTATCGTAGCATCAATTTTTTTGTGGCGAAGAAACCCCGAGATTTTGGCAATGATTCGTGAGATGTTACCAAGCCCATCCAATCTGCGATCAGAGTATCGTATAGGGATGTCAGTTGAAAGACTTTAGTAGCCAAGTTGCTACGTATCTCTTGGCTGATGATCATTTGTCCGTCTGAGTTTTTAGCTTCGTTTGCTTGCCCGTCTACTATTTCTGCGATGATGTCGCAGTCTTTTTTTGTGTGCAGGGGGCATACATGCTTGTAGTTTTTTGCGGCTGCTCGTAGTAAGGATATTCCGCCGATGTCGATATACTCGAGCAGTTCTTGAGATTCTTTATCTTTTCCCGACTCTTCTTTTCTTGCCTGTTGGGCGAACTGGTATGGTTGTACGACTACGTAGTCTATCGGGAAGATTTTTGTTCCGTCTGGCAAGCACTCTAGGTCACCCTCTTGGTTACCCTCCAGCTTACCCTCTATATTACCCTCTATATTACCCTCTATATTACCCTCTTGCCCCCCCTTGTTGTCGCCTTGAGGATTATTTTGAGTTTTTGCTCTGCGTTCTGCGAGGATTCCGCCGAAGATACGCGGGTGTATAGTTTTCACCCTTCCTTGAGCGATGTATTCTGAACCTATGTATTCGTTTACGGGTGTATTCTCGATTCCGATTTTTTTTAGCTTTTCGTGAGTTCCCGCTGTCGCCAAGATTTTGACTCCACGCGCGAGCAAGGCTCTAGCAAGATTTTCTACTATTTCGACTTCATTTACAGAAACCAGCATATATGTAGTAGTGTCTTTGATTTTTGTCTTATCGTGCATGGACTATACTTTCAACGGCAAGCAACCACAACAGCGAGCCGCTCCAACGATGACCCACCACGATGGCGAGTCTTAGCAAATTTATTCTCTATTGTTTTAACCATCTGCTTTAGATAGTATAGTAGGGTATACGCATTGTAAAGGGTTACTAGACTAGCATCATATTCTTTAAGTTGTATATTTCCCACCATTAATCTTATGTCTACTACGAAAGGAGCCATAGCCCCGCGCCGTCTCTCGGCGTTGAGCATCAGCGAAGATGGTCTAGAGGTCTATCTATCGGCGATAAGCAAAGTCCCTCTTTTAGGTAAGGAGGAGGAGTATATGCTTGCGCGGCGCTGGATATCGCATAACGATGTTGAGGCGGCGCATCGTCTAGTTTTGAGTCACTTGCGTTTAGTAGCGAAGATTGCCTCTGGCTACAGGGGCTACGGTCTTCCGTATTCGGAGCTTTTATCGGAGGGTAATATCGGTCTTTTGCAGGCGGTTAAGCGTTTTGACCCTGAGCGCGGCTTCCGCCTAGCGACCTATGCGATGTGGTGGATACGGGCTGCGATTCAGGACTATGTTTTGCGCTCTTGGTCTCTAGTCAAGATCGGAACGACCTCTGCGCAGAAGAAACTTTTTTTCAACCTTCGCAAGCTACGCCAGCAAATGCGAGCGATCGATGGCAATCGAATGAACACGGAGGAGATGCGGGATATTGCGAAGACTCTGGATGTTGATGTGAAGGATGTTGAGATGATGCACTCGCGCTTGTCTTCGCGCGACCTTTCGTTGCAAACGCCGGTAGGTGAGGAGGGAGAGACTTGGCAGGAATGGCTAGCGGACGAAGAATCGGACCATGAGGCTATGATTCTCGACAAGGAGGAGACTCGCTATCGCCGAAGAATTTTAGCTAACGCGCTTGCTAATCTCAAACCGCGCGAGCGCGATATTTTCCGCTCTCGGCGCTTAGAGGAACCCGTTCAGACTCTGGAGACTTTGAGCAACCGCTATAAAGTGAGCAAGGCGCGTATACGCCAGATTGAGTCTATTGCTTTTACCAAGCTGCGCAAAGAGGTAGCGCTGGAGGAGCAACGGCAAGCAATACCAGCATTAGCCCCTGCCAGCCTTAGCCCCTGCCAGCCTTAGCTCCAGCCCCTTGGTTCCAGAGCCCTAGCGGGTCTGAGCGCGCAACCTAACTAAGCACCGAGTAGGCACCGAGCAAGTTTGGCTCGTTTGTTGGTAGCCCAAGTTTGTCTAGGAGGGCTATTTTCTGGGCTTGTTATCCGCCCTCGCATAACTTCTACGACCATCGGGGCTGTGTTTTATTTGGCTTCCCCAAGTTTTCAGCAACAACTTTTGCTGTTTTCGCAAATGTTGTTCTTTGTTTTGCAGCATGGTTTCCAAGATAATTGCCATGACGATTGGCAAGGAGACGAATATCAAGATACCGAGCCAAGCCATTCCAAAAGGCAAGACCCAATTGATCCAATCGGAGAAGAGCATGCCCGGCTCTGGACTTATCCCGTATTTTCTGTAGCTATGCTGTAGTGCGATCGTAAGCCCTACGACATTCAGTCCGGTCACGGAGGTTATCAATGCGCCTCTTTCTTTTTTTTCGATTTGTCGGATCATCACGCTTGGCAGCATTGCGAACGAGATTAGCAGGAACCACGAGGAATATAGCCCCGCGATGATGAGCAGGCATGCGAATAGTATCGAGGTTATGATGCGAGTGCGCTTTCGAGAACTCTCTATGTATTCTTGGGCTATATCGCTTTTGCCATCGCTAGCTTTAGCCTGTCGCGAGTGAGGAGCCGTTGTCATCTTACAGTAGACGTAGCAATATGATTATGAATCCGACCACCATCAATCCAGAGCTTGTGGTTAGAGCGATTGCTTTAGATTTCTGTTTAGTGTAGCTAGGCATATCTCGGTGCTTGTCTGCGATCTCGTAGAGCTCTTGGTCGTTTATCCGATAGCTTTTTTGAGCTTTTATGTATTCTCTAGCGTCTTGTTCGAGTATAGATGGATTATCAGCGATGGCGAGCATTGGCTGTATGAATCCATCTTTTATACACTCTTTTAGTTGAGTGTGGAGTTTTTGTTTTTTCTCGACATTTTTGATTCTTTCTAACGCTGGCTCTAGCAGAGGGAAGACAGCTTTGCATATTGCTCTAGCTGGCACTCTTTCGTAGTTGTGCTGTAATATATTCAACATGCGTGCTTGCGCGAGTCCGCTTTGTATGGGGTCGTCTCCCTCGATTATTGCGTTTATGTATTGCGAGACATCGTTTCGGTAGTATGCGGCGATGTATGCGAGTATATGCGCATCGAGTTTTATCCTTCCGCTATCGCCCTGTTGTGCTATTCGTTCTTCTAGGCGACTGATAAGGTTTTCCATTCCGTACACATAGTCTCGCGAGAAGAGTTGCGACATACAGGGCGCGTCTTGGTTGAGCGTATACATGAACACGAGTCTATTGACCTCGTCATCCCTTTGTAGCAAGTGTCGTGTCAAGGAGTTCAGCATATTTACGGTTGCGACGTATGTTGGCTGACTATGAATATAGTTTCTCATCCAAAAATCGTGGATTCCTTTTCGCAACAAGTTTATTATTACTTTTGCCTTGCTTTGCTCCTCGTGGTATCTAGCTAGCATAGTTCCGAATGCGGTTACGGTGCAGCCCATATTTTGCCATAAGATTGGCGCGAGCGGATTTAGCAGCATCAAGCTTTTTATTATGCCGTCTGATGCTTCGTTCTTTTTGCTTTTATCGCTGTCGCCTCTACCTTGTAGAATGAGTATCCCTCTAGCGCTCACATCGTCGCTGAACGATCGTCTTAGCCAGTTAGAGAGGTCTTGTCTTCTGAACAGCTCTACGGCTTCTTGCCAGTTTCTGTGTAGCAGATAGGACATTTCTTGCCTAGTCGTTATGGTTTGCTCTTGTAGATAGTATGGTGCTTTAGCCCTTGGCGGCGAGAAATGGTTATCGATAGCTCTTCTGTATCCGCCGAGCCACGATGTTATTTTCTCGAATCCCCATCGTGTTGCGGGGTTATCGTCGAGCAATCCGCGGATTAGCTCTGAGCTTTCCGCCTCTAGAGGAGTATGTTCTATGAGTGCTCTGTATGAGCCCAATCGCGCCTTTTGCATTAGGACTGCCTCTTCGGAGAGCATTCGCAAAGGCACATGCCCTCTGAGCAAGGTTAGTACCATAACCCCTAGTGCGTAGTAGTCGTTAGCTGCGATTTCGCTACCGCGCCCTTGCGGCTCTGCCATCGCTGCGGTAGGAGTTTCGAACAACCTTGGCTGTAGCATTCCTGCGGGTTCGCTGAGGCATTGCCCTAATATAAATTTCTGCGTTCCTCCGGCTTGTACGAACAAGTTAGTTGGCGCAAAGGCTCGATACGTTATTCCGGTGCTATGCATCAAGCGCAAGGTTTTGATGACTGGCTGCACGAAGTTTTTCATGCAATCGCGCAAACTTATGGGATTAGTCGTTTCTTCGAGCGTTTCCAGGTATAGTTTTGTGTTCGGCTTTTTGTAGATTAGAACGACTCTCTCGATTCCTTCTGTATCGCGTATGGTGTGCCACTCTACGAATTGGATAACTGAGCTGTAGTTAGAGCGGGCGAAGGTCTCGCAAACACTTAGGCGAGGGAACAATCGTCTATCGCATACATACGCTATGAAGTTTTTATTGCCGCTTCCTCTTTGCGCGAGGTATGCGCGTGCGTGCGCGGTGTCTAGGGCTGGCAGCGCGCGCGAGAAGAGGACTAGGAATTTTTTGCCTCCTTCGAGCGCTTGTCCCTCTGTATTTTTTCTGCTATTTGTTCTTTGGCTTTCTGCCATAAGGTCTTCCACCCTTATCTTATTGCTTGTTGTAGGCTCTTGTTGTAGGTTTGCGCAACTATACCTTCACTCTTTTTATTAGCTTATTTTTCAGCTGTAGGCTTCTGTAGGCTTATAGGCTAGTTACGAGCAACCTCTGTTTGTTTTTTTGTATTGGTTTTTACGAGTTTTTTTAGACGGAGTTGACGGTTTTTCACACGGGGTTGCGCAGGAAGGCTGGCAAGGCTTCTGCCTGCATCGCGGGCTTGTTTAGCTTTTCGCCACCGCTTCGCGCCACCTTGGTTTTTCTTGGCACTCCTCCAGTCCCAAGATAGCTCTTGGCTGAGTCTCGTTTTTTCTTCGGGCTTTGTCTATAGTTTCTTTCTGTCTCTGTCGTTGCTAGGTATGGCTTTTCGCTACCTTGCCAGCAGCCCCCATCTTTGGCGATGGCTTGTTCGACCTGTTTTAGCATTCCGTTGCGTTCGAGTATTACCCTATCTTCTGCGCCGACATAGGTTATAGCGGAGCCTTTCAAGCCGGCCCTTCCGGTGCGTCCGATGCGATGAACATAGTTATCTTGGCTTATGGGTACATCGAAGTTTACGACGCAATCGACCGCCTCGATATCGAGTCCGCGAGCAGCGACATCGGAGCATATCAGGAATTTTATGACGCCCTTACGGAATCGCTCTAGCTCTTCTATGCGCATAGCCTGTGGCATTTCCCCGTGCAGTTTTCCGGTGTTTTTCGCCAGTTGATTATCAGGGTGATCTCCAGAACGATTTGCGGTGAGCATCCTAGCGACTTCTTTGACGCGTTGCCTGCGATTACAAAAGATGAGTGCGCTTGTTCGATTTTTCAGTTCATTTATGAGCAGTGATATTTTTTGCCTTTCGTTTTGCACTGGTATAAATTTTTCTTGTATGGTCTCGGCGCTGCGTTTTTGTGGTGAGAGGTCGATGTATTTAGGTCGATTAGTGAATTTTTTTACGAGCTTGCCGACCTCTTCGTCCATAGTAGCACTCATGAGTAAAGTTTGCCTTTGGGCTGGCAGTAGCGAGCAAATTTTTTCGACCTCTGGGACGAATCCCATATCGAGCATCCTATCCGCCTCGTCGATTACGAGCACGGATATGGCGTTGAGCATTATTTTTCCTCTCTGTTGCAGGTCGATGAGCCTGCCTGGCGTTGCGATAACGACATCTGGTGCTTTGGCGAGTTTTTGTATTTGCTCTCCGATGGTCATTCCGCCGATGAGCAATGCATGCTTTGCGCTATTTTTTTCGGCGAAAATATCGATTACTTCTGCGGTCTGCATAGCGAGCTCGCGGGTTGGGTTTAGTATCAGCGCCCTAGGCAAGCCCGGGCGCTGCCTTGCGTGGGCGAGAATATCTAGCATCGGCAGTACGAAAGCTGCGGTTTTACCAGTGCCTGTCTGCGCGATACCGACGATATCGCGGTTCATCAGTGCGTTTGGTATGGCTTGCTCTTGTATGGGTGTGGGTTTGTCGAAACCTGCGCGAGCTACTTGCTCGAGCATTTGTTCGCTTAGCCCCAGGTCGGAAAATTTACTCATATCTACATCGCTCAATTTGTGCCTAAATATACGCTTTTATGCGTTTACAGTCAAGGGTTGCCTTTTTGTTCGATAGCGACTATAGTTTAGGGCTGTGTGAGTGTATTACGACGAACTGGGAGTAAGACGAATGGCTATTGATAGCAAGACTAGCAAGCAGCGTAACGACAAGCAGCGAGCACTTGAATCGGCTTTGGCGGAGATAGAGCGTAGCTTTGGCAAGGGCTCTGTTATGCGCTTGGGTAGCCAAGGAGCGGAGGACATAGAATCTATCTCGACTGGCTCTCTGGGTTTAGACATAGCTTTGGGAGTAGGCGGCTTGCCTCGTGGAAGGGTCATCGAGATATACGGTCCTGAGTCTTCTGGCAAGACGACCCTTGCCTTGCACGTTATAGCGGAGGCGCAACGGCGCGGCGGTCAATGCGCTTTTTTGGATGCCGAGCATGCGCTGGACCCGTCTTACGCGAAGAAGCTAGGCATCGACTTGGACAACTTGTTAATTTCGCAACCGGACGCTGGCGAGCAAGCGTTAGATATAGCGGACACGCTAGTCCGCTCTAGTGCTTTGGATGTTTTAGTTATCGACTCTGTGGCGGCACTTGTTCCGCGCGCGGAGCTGGAGGGTGATATGGGCGACAGCCATGTCGGTCTGCACGCGCGCCTTATGAGTCAGGCTTTGAGGAAGTTGACTGGCTCTGTTTCTCGCTCTAGGACGATGGTTATTTTTATCAACCAGATTCGCATTAAGATAGGCGTTATGTTTGGCAACCCAGAGACGACTACTGGCGGCAACGCGTTGAAGTTTTATTCTAGCGTGCGCCTTGACATCCGCAGGATCGGCGCCGTGAAGGATAAGGATGTTATAGTTGGCAACCAGACGCGAGTTAAGGTTGTCAAGAACAAGGTTGCGCCACCTTTCCGCGTAGTCGAGTTTGACATCATGTATGCCGAGGGTATCTCGAAGAGTGGCGAGGTTCTGGACCTTGGCGTTAGCGCAGGGATAATCGAAAAATCTGGCTCGTATTACGCTTACGACAAGCAACGCATAGCGCAAGGTCGCGAGAAGGCGCGAGTTTGGTTGCGCGAGAATCCCGCTAGTGCGAACGCGATAGAGAACAAGATTCGCGAGAAGGAGGGGCTATTGTCTGTTGCTATGTTGGAATCGCCGTCTTCTGTGCCTGAGGCTGGCGCGGGCTCTTCTAGCCCAAGTATCAACTCTGGTCCCAACTCTGGTCCTAATCCCAGTGGCAATCCCAGTCCTAGTTCTGGCGATGCGGCTATGGATGCGGCTATGGATGCGGCGAACGCCAGACCCGCCCCCACCCCTGAGAGCGATAGGCTCGTCTCTTCGCCCCCGCCTCCGTCCCCTCCACCTCCGTCCCCTCCACCTCGTAGGCTTTGAGTTACCTTTCCCTTCGAGCCAACATCCAGCCAACCAGCAATCCATCCAGCCAACCAGCCACCCAGCCATCCAGCCGCCCGCGCTATTTGCGTATCTCGTGGCTGCTTTCCTTAGTGTGCGTTTAGCCTTCTCCGCTCCATATCGAGTATCGATAGGAACTCTGCCACCCCTCGCTTGCTCAATAGGCTAGTCATTTCTGTTCTTTTTCCGGCGATAACGCTGACATTACGAAAGAGCAGGTCTACGATTCCCATATTTTTGCTTTTGGATTTGACGCTGCTCTGGAAGCACCGCACGCGCCATACCACTGGCACTTGTTCTGCTTCGTTTTCCAGCTTGACGAGCAAGCGTACGGCGAAGTCTTTGCCCAAGTTAGAGGCTTCTTCGATCGAGTAGCTTTTCACTTGCAATGTATATATGTTGTTGCTGATGGTTATTGGCAGTATTTCGCTGATTAATTTTTTGTAGGTTTTTTGTTGCTCGTCGGACATTTTCCGCCAGTATGGTCCGACCAAACTTCGAGCGACTGTTTCATACGCGAAGACCTCTTTGAGTATGGCTTTATATATTCTTTTGTATTTCAGTTTTCTTTGGCGCTCTTGTTGCGAGTCTGGCTCGTTTTTTTGAGCCTTTTGCTCTGCCTGCTGTTTCTGCATTTCTTTTAATAATTTTTGAGCTTTTCTATCGACGAAGCCACTGGCGTCAGCGATGCTACAATCGTTGCTACGCTTTACGCGCTCGCTGTTTGGGCTATCTGCGGCTTGCGCTTTTGCCAGAGGAAATAGGGATAGAGGAGGGGATAGGAAGAGCAACCCGCAGACGAGCATTACGACCGCACTTATGTTTACTCTGCTGCTTACTCTGCTGCTTACTCTGCTACTTACTCTGCTGGTTATTTTTCTCCCCGCGACTAAGTTATTCATTATTTTAGCGATTGGCTATTTTAGTTATTATTAGTTATTTTTCTGGAATTCTTTTTTTATCCCTTGCAATCGCTCCTCCAACAGCTTGAGGTATTTTTCGAGCCCGCTTTCGGCCAAGATGTCTTCTGTTTCTCCGCGCTGTGCGGAGACCATGCTCAAGCCTTCTACGTGCATATCGATCAAGGATAGCTGTCCAGCTTTATCTATCCGCACTCGCCAATCGATGGGTATTGGTGGCGTATTTTTTTGTTCTTTCACGCCTGTTTCCACCAGCACATCCTTACCGATGGGGCTAGCGTCCTTGACCTCGAAACTTGTGGAGTTTAGCGAGCTGAGCAAGTTAGCGGAGTATAGGACGATCCACTGTGAGGATGCTAGAGTATATTGTTTTCGTTGCTGTTCGTTCATCTGCCGCCAATGTCTACCGATTATTGCGCGGGTTGCAATCCTAGTGTTTAGGTTTTTATCTAGGATATCCTTTAGTAGTAGGCGTTTTTTCTTTTTAGACATTTTTTTGTCGCCCATAATTTTTGCCATTATGGTGCCATTTGTCAGTATGAAGTCCCAGGCTTTTTGACTTTTCTGCTCTTGGTTTAGTTCGGCTTTTGCGGAGGGGCTGTATGCGAGCGTAGTTGCCATGGCTATGCTTGCTACTCTTGCTATGCTTGCTACTCTTGCTATGCTTGCTACTCTTGCTATGCTTGCCACTGCTACGCCGAGGGTTGCGAGTTGCGAGTTAGCCAGCGACGCGAATAGAGATAGGGCGAGGGCGGGTGCCTTTGCTCGCTTTCTAACCGCTACGGGCGCGAGCATCCGCTCTGCCCAAATATTCACTTTAGTATTCATTTTAGCCTCTACCCTTGACCTTACTTTAGCTCTTACTTTTACTCTTACTCTTGCTCTTGTTTTTGTCTCTCCCCTTTGCCTCTCCCCTCTCCCCTTACCTAGCCCCTTGCTTTATTTTCGTTGCCAAGCGAGCTCCACGCCGACGGCTTTAGTGCCTTCGATGGCTTGAGTTTTTCTCAAGCTCAGCCATAAAGACTGTACTTGCTTGTGCGCGAAGCAACACTGCGCGAGCATTTCGCCCAAGTCTTCGAGCAGCTCTATATGTCCACCCACAGGTCCCCCCACAGGTCCTGTTGCCACTATTTCTTTAATCTCGTCGCACAATGTTTTGTAGCATAAGAAGCTATTATTCTCAACCACTATCGGCTGGCGGACAGTCCGCCCTTTCGGTATTTCTGCGTTGATGTTTAGTTTTAGAGATATTACTAGGGGTTGCTTTTTCTTGCGCTCGTGCGGATAAACTCCGATACTCGCTTGCAGAGCCAGCTCTTCGATGACGATGCTGTAGCCGCTCTTTCTGTATGTCGATTTTTCGCTGCCAGCTCTGCCGCTAGTCGCTTCGCTACCAGCTCTGCCGCTAGTCGCTTCGTAGCTAGTCGCTTCCGCGCTTTTTTCTCCGAGGGCTATCCTTTTGCGAGTATGTTTGTTTTCCATAAGCCTAAGATTTAGATTAGGATTAATTTAGGATGGAATTGCGATGAGTCAAGCCCGAAAAGACGCGTCTCCGCACGAGGCTATGGCTATGGAGCAACGAGAAACCGAGGTTTCGGTTCCGCTTGGCATTGCTAAGTTACGGGATAGCAGTCTATCGCCGGCGATTATGGGTATATTGAATGCGACCACGGACTCTTTTTCTGGCGATGGTCTTATGAGTTCGGACGAATGGTCGCCCGCGAGCATATCGGTGTTGCTACGCCAAGCGGAGTCTTTTTTGCGAGCTGGCGCGGATTGGCTGGACATAGGCGCGGAGAGCACGCGCCCTGGTAGCGACCCGCTAAGTCTTGAGCAAGAGCGAGCGCGGCTACTAACGGCGCTTGAGGCATTGTTAGGCGAGTTTCCGCACGCGCTTATTTCTGTGGATACGCGCAAAGCCGCTTTGGCGCGCGAGGCATTTTCCTATGGAGTACGCATGCTCAACGATGTTTCTGGCACGGCGCGCGAGCATCTATGGACATCGCTTGCGCCGTATGGAGCTTTTTCAGCAAGCTCTGATAGTGGCTGGATTGTTTTGATGCACAACGCGAAGTCTCGCTTTCTGGTTGGTACTGAGGTTGCGGGCGGCAATTCTTGGCAGCCGTGCGAGGAGCATCTATCGGAGCTACCGAGCGTCTTGTCGCGCTTGCAGGAGCTCGCGAGCTTGTGCGAGGGGGTAGGGGTTGCGCGCGCGAAGATTATTTTGGACGCGGGTTTAGGCTTTGGCAAGACTTTCGAGCAGAACTTGTCGTTGCTGGGGGGCTGGTCTCGGCTGTCTGCGCTCGGCTATCCGAGCTTGGTGGGTGCTTCGCGCAAATCGTTTTTGGGCAAGATCGTTGGCGAGGCTATAGCTTCTTCTGCGAGTCCTGCTTCTTCTGCGAGTCCTGCTTCTTCTGCGAGTCCTGCTTCTTCCGATACTCGTCAGCGTCTTGAGGGCAGCCTTGCTGCTTGTGCTTGTGCGGTTGCGGGGGGAGCGCGAGTTTTGCGCGTACATGATGTTGCGGCTACGAATAGGTTTGTGCGTGCGCTGTGGGCGATGCGCGCTGCGGTGCCAATGGGATAGATTACACCGAGCAATCGAAATTGCGTCGGAGGGCTTAGCTACTACTTTGCTTGACTACTGATTGTCTACTGCCAAGTTTACTAATCAGCGTACTAACTCAGCCTACTACCTAGCTTGCTGTTACCTTGCTGGCTACTCTCTTGCTGTCTGCTATTAGCGGCTTGCTTTAGGGTTGCGCGCAGGGCTTGGCGCAATTCGTCTAGCGGCACGCGGCGCGTTTTTTTGCTAGCGGTTGCGAGCTTTTCCTGTTTACCACTTTGCTTGCCGCTTGGTTCACCACTTGGTTCACCTCTGGGTTTACCCCTTGGTTCACCGCTTTGCTTGCCGTTTGCCGAGCCACGAGCAACCCCGCCCTCGCCCTCGCTGTTCATCGCGGGCAACCCACTGCTATCGTCTTTCTGCTGATAGTGCCAGTATTCCCAACCGTTGCAACTCTGCCTACCGGCGAGCTCTGCGGCGAGCCGATGGATCGAAGCTCTCCGCTGCCGATGGGTTAGGTCTCCGTCTGCGGTGATGCTTGCTTGGAATTTCCGACACTTACTCTCTAGTTTTTCGCCTGGCGCGAGCCATCCGTTTTCGAGCAGAGTTGCGAAGGTAACATCACGAGCTTGCTCGCGCGGTTCAGGCAGGAATAACGCCTCGGCGTCGGCTGGCGAGCTGGTTTCAGCGAGCCTAGCCTGCGCGGCATTGGCATACTCTACCTCGCGCTCGATACCGATGTACTTGCGCCCTAGCATTTTGCATGTTGCTAGGCTAGTTCCGCTACCGCAGAAGGGGTCTAGGACGACATCGCCAGCTGCAGTGCTAGATAGTATCACCCGATATAGCAGAGCTATTGGCTTTTGCGTTGGATGCAGAGACTTACCATCGCCTTTGCGCAAGCGCTCCTTACCGCTACATATAGGTAGCCGCCAGTCGCTACGCATCTGTTTTTCGTCGTTGAGTTTTTTTAGCGCGCGATAGTTGAATCGGTGTTTCGAGTTTTTGTCTTTAGCGCACCATAATAACACTTCGTGGGCGTTGGTGAATCGTCTACCGAGGAAGTTAGGCATGGGGTTATTTTTGACCCATACGATATCGTTCAGTATCCAAAATCCTAGGTCCTGTAGCAAGCCACCGAGTCGATATATGTTGTGATAGCTACCCATGACCCAGATTGTGCCATTTGCTTTGAGCAACCTTTTTGCTTGCAGTAGCCACTTTTCGCTAAAGCTATCGTAGTCTTGGAGGCTATCGAACTTATCCCACGCCTGCTTGACGCCCTCGACAGTGGACTCGTTTGGTCGCTTGAGCTCTTTGTCTAACTGCAGGAAATAGGGAGGGTCGGCGAAGATAGTATCGATGCTTTGGGCGGGCATTTGCGCCATAGTCGAGGCGCACTCGCCGAGGATAACCTTATCTAGTGCTGCATCAAGGGCAAGGTTTAGCTCACCGTTGGGGTTACCGCTGAGGTTACCGCTAAGGTTACGGCTAGAGTTACCGTTGGGCTTACTAGTCCGCCTGCTATTTTTTTTGTCGTTTTTTTGTTCTGGCACGAGTATTTTGCCTTGCGTAATTTATTCTTGCGTAATTTATTCTTGCATAATTTATTTTTGCGTCTTTTCCCTTGCGGGTTTTACCTTGCGTCTTTTGCATTTACGCCTGCGCCCGCGGACGCCAGCCGTGAGGACGATTGTCTGCATAATACAGACTATTGTATGCTGGCGCAAGAATAAATTATGCAAGAATAAATTATGCAAGAATAAATTATGCAAGAATAAATTATTCAAGGATAAACGGCTTACTTGTCCTCGTTCATAAGCATGCTACAAGGCGCGAATGTTTTCCGATGATGCGGCGACAAGCCGTTTTTTTCGAGCGCCCTGAGATGTTCTGGCACAGGGTATCCCATATTTTTCTGCCAGGCGTATGGAGGATATTGCGTGTGCAGTTTTTGCATCAAGGCGTCCCTTGCGACCTTTGCGATGATAGCCGCGCATGCGATAGTTATAGACTTGTTGTCGCCCTGGGTTATGGGCTTTATTTTTTGCGGGTTGACCTGTAGGTTTTGCATTTTCAGTTCTGGCGAGTGCTTCCCATCTACGAGATATGCGTGCGGCATTTTGCCTTGCGCTTTTTTTTCGAGCTGCCAGCCGAGCCTTTCGCAAGCCCTCTGCATCGCCTTTAGGCTTGCTTGTAGTATATTGATACGACTTATTTCAGCGACCGATGCGGCGCCGAGCGCGTAGAACGCGTTTTTTTTTATGAGCTCGGCTAACCGACCTCTCTGCTTGGGAGAGAGCTTTTTGCTATCGCGTATGTAGCTTAGGAACTCGGGAGCTTTCTCGACCAATTGTTGAGCTGGAAACACTACGGCAGCAGCGAAGACTGGTCCTGCGATAGGTCCTCTACCGACCTCGTCGATGCCGACGATCCACCTACCGCGCTCCATTCCGTAGAGCCTCTCCAACGCGAAGTCCATATTGCAAGATTTAGGCAAAATTTAGGCAAGATTTAGGCAAAATTTAGGTAAGTCATTTATTAGTAAGCAGCGTATTTATTAGTATTTTTTCAAGGAGTTTCGCTCCACCTTTTTCTATCTTTTTTTTGTTTTTGCCACTCTTTCTGCAAAAACCTTATATCGCGCTGCGAGAGCTTAACTTTTGCAAAGGGCGAGAGTGAGCGTAAGATAGTTTTAAGCGCGATGCCCAACCCGACTTCGCCGCTTTTCTCTATCATCACGGTATGCAATCGCCTCGCGACCGAGACATAGAATGGAGCGGTTATGAGCGACAGTACTGTTATGCTTATGAGATAGTTGAGCAGATTTTGGTCGATCAACGTCACGCCGACGGCGACCGCGCCCATTACGAATGAGAACTCGCCCATTTGTCCGAGTAGCAGACTAGCGAGAAACGCCTCGCCCCAGCCTTTGCCCAAGGCTCGTAGTCCTAGCACGTTTAGCAGGGTTTTGAACACTGTTGCGCTAACGAGTATCAGCATTATTGCGAGGAAGTTTTCGAACAAGAATCCCAAGTCTACCAACAATCCTATCGATAGGAAGAAGACCATTAGCAAGACTACTTTTATGGGCTCTGCGTTTTTGTGGGCGATACTGCTCTGGGCACTGTTTCCGATAGTCAGGCCTGCGAGGAATGCGCCAAAGGCCGGCGAGAGCCCCAACAATCCGCTGATTAGGGCGAATCCCAAGCACCATGCGAGCACGGCAAGTGGGGTTAGGTCGCTTTTTGTCATGACTAGGTCTGCGAAGGGCATATTGAAGGATTTTTTTCGAGCCAAGAAGACGATGAAGGCTACGAGCACGACTATGGATATGGCGACCTCGATGGCGATTTTGACGAGACTAGCGAACTCTGGCATGGCGCCGCCGCCGAAGCCGGAGATTATCAAGAGCATGGGAGCGATGGCGAGGTCTTGTGCGATCAGTATTCCGATTACCAGCTGCCCGGTGCGCGTGCTGCTCTCGCCGATGCTCTGGACGACTGTAACGGATACGGCGGTGCTAGATACGGCGAGGCAGAAAGCGAACAACAGCATCTGTCCGAGCGACAGTCCGAATTTAGGTCCTAGCCATAGGACGAAGAGTATGCTTAGAACGATTTGGATGATGGTCGCGCCAACGGCTGTTTTCCATATTTGCCGAAAGCTTTGCAGAGACAGCTCGATTCCGATGAAGTATAGTAGTAGTATTACGCCTATTTCTGCCAAGGTCTCGACGTTGCTGCGGTCTTGCACGAGTCCCAAGGCACCTGGACCGAGCAAAATTCCAGAGAGGATATATCCGATGATTGGCGGTTGTCGAAACTGCACCATTGCCATACCGCATAGGGTTGCGGTGATGGCGATGATTGCTATTCCGAGTAGTTCTGATAATCCGTGCATTGTTTCTGTAGCGGCTTTTTCTCTGTGGGACGAATTACAAATAAATTGCAAATTGGTTCTACGCGATTCTAGCAAAATATAACGATAGGATATACAAAGAAGATATGTATGAGAGACTCGCAACGATTATCCGAGCTAGCTACAGGTAGTTTATGTCGATGGGTTTTATGATATGAGCGAGCCCAGATATGATAGCAGCCCTGAGCTGATATGTGGGAACAGCCCTGAGCCCAGGTATGATAGCAGCCCTGAGCTGATATGTGGGAACAGCCCTGAGCTGATATGTGGGAACAGCCCTGAGCCCAGATACGGGAGCAGCCTTGTGGTTGCTCCGATGATGGGTCGCACAGACGCAGCGGGTTGCGCGTATTTACGCACGCTCTTACCACAAGCACGGCTGTTTACCGAGATGATACCAGCCGCCGCGCTAGCCCACGGCGGCGCCCGCGCCCACACGCGCCTTAGCGAGTACTTCGCCCTGCTAGACTTAGCGGATAGCGGTGCTGCTAGCAGGGCTGCTAGAGGGGCTGATAGCAGGAGCAAGGCGCATAACGGGTCTCACGGTGAGCCTCGTAACGAGCCTGATAACGAACGAGTTTCCTCACGAGATTTTTCTGCAGTAGATAGTAATGCCAGCGATAATAACTTTGGCGATAGTAATGTTAGAGCCAGCCCTCTAGCCCTGCAGCTAGGCGGTAGCGATGCGCACCTACTCTACCGCGCTGTAGCGGAGGCAAGAAACTACCCCTTTTGCGAGATCAACCTAAACTTGGGCTGCCCCAGTCCGCGCGTTGGCAAGGGTGGCTTTGGTGCTTTTTTGATTAAGGACGCGCTCCGAGCTGCCAGTTGCGTTTCTGCGATGCGCAGCGCAAGCGAGAGTGGACGAGCGAGTGCGAGTATACCCATTAGCGTCAAGACTCGGATTGGCGTTGACGAGCTTGATAGCTACGAGCATTTCCGCGGTTTTATCGAGCGTCTACATTCTGCAGGCTGTGAGATTTTTTACATCCACGCTCGCAAGGCTTGGCTGAACGGGCTGAGCGTGCGCGACAATCGTAGGCTACCGCCGTTGCGGGCGGACTTTGTCGAGCGTCTGCAGAAGGACATGCCGCGGCTGAGGATTATCTATAACGGCGGTATTGCGGACGGCGGGTTTGCCAAGGATGCGATTGCGCGCTTTGGCGGGGTTATGGTCGGACGCGCTTTATGGCGAGCTCCTTATGGCTTCAGGGCTGTCGGGGCTGGTAGCTTTAACCAGTCGGCGAGCAGGCGAGAGATAGCGAGGCTGCTCTTTGCCATGGCGGAGAAGAATTTGACTAGAGCTTTGAGCGATTGCGAAATAGCGGGCGGGGTAACGGGCGGGGTAACGGGTGCTGGCACTACCAGTTGCCACTCTAGCAATATCCCTGGCAATATCCCTGGCACCATCCCTGGCAATAGCCCTAGCAATAGCCATAGTCGTGCCCGTGCGCTTGGCAATTCGATACGCCTGCTAATGCGAGCGATGAGCCTCTACCATGCCGAGCCGTGCGCTCGCGAGTGGCGTAAGTTTTTGCTCTTGCGGGTCTCCAGCCTGCGCCAAAGGGGTAGCTTTGACGGCAGCTTTGACGGCAACTTTGACGGCAGCTTTGACGGCAACTTTGACGGCTGTTTGGGGAATGGTTTGGGCAAAAACGCTATGGTTGCCTGAGCCTTGGGTAGCCTTGAGGATGGGTAGCCTTGAGGATGGGTAACCTTGAGGCTGGTTAGCTTGAGCCTTGTTTTTTTAGTCTAGCTACTCTATAAGTTTACTATTCTATGGGTCTGCTATCCTGCAGATTTACTATTCGGTGAGTCTAGGTCTACTTGAAGCACGAGGTATTAGCTTATGGCGTTTATGAGAAGCGAGTTATCGCTGAACCGAGTTAGTTTAGAGATTAGGGCAGAGGTTGGCTCAGCGAACTTGAAGGTTGGCAGCTTGTTGCAGATTGGTCGTGGCGCGATAATTTCTCTGAACAAGAGCGTTGAGGGGGAGGTTGACCTTAGAGTTGCCGATCATTTAATCGCGCGTGGCAACTTGATCACCGACCGCGAGCATTTTGCGGTGCGAGTTACGAAAACTTCGGTCGATATTCACGAGTAGGGGGGGCTATCAGGTTTTTAGATAGGGGGCTATTTGTAGGTCCATTAGGGCTCGGCTAGGGCTCGGCACTTGTAGCTTGTAGCTTGGGGCTTGCAGTTTGTAGCTTGCAGTTTGGGGCTTGCAGTTTGGGGCTTGTAGCTTGGGGCTTGCAGTTTGGGGCGTGGGGGTTTGTGCAGCGCGGGGTTTTCTTGGCTCTTGGCTAGCGAGAGCGCGGTTG
>JABABG010000053.1 GCA_014238315.1 Alphaproteobacteria bacterium | reverse complement strand
GGACGAAGGTAAGACGGGCGGGTCTGCGGGTAGCACTGGCACTGGTAGGCGTTCGGTGAGTGTTTTGCCGAGTTCTGTACCCTCCCCCTTCGGCAGCCCTACTAGTGGCTCCACTGCTGGCTCCAGCGGCGGGGTTGCGAGCAGAGGTAGCCTGTCGAGCCGACCTTCAGCCCTCACGGCGAGCGCATCTTCTGGCGGGACGACGGGCACGGGCTGGCGATTTTTGCGCTTGTCATCTCTCTATGGATTATTTTTGTCTGCGTTCAGGTTTTCGGGCGTATCGGTTGTTGCGATCATCTTACTGGGTGGCACTCTGGTTGCTTTCTACTATTTTGGCGGTCTCTGGCTTTCCGAGCGTTTTGCGCGAGCGAGCAATTCGGACATCGACTCTTTTATGGAGGACGTGCAATCGAACAGACTTCGAGTGGTTGCTAACCTTACAGCGAAGCAGGTTGTAACGAACCTAGACTTGCTGTTCTTGCGCCTGCAATCTATCGCCTTATCGCCGCGCCTGCGCAGTTATGCGGAGTCTTTGCGCGGGGGCGCTGCGTCTGGTGGGGGAGGAGCTAATGCTGGCGGACAATTTTTTTCTTCTCGCAACAAGGCAAAAGAGTATCTACGAAGCAATAACCTGCAAGAATTAATTTTCGTAAATATCGATGGCGAGATTACCTTTGCTGCCGATAAGCACGAGCTACTTCGAGGAGCAAGATTGGACGGTGCTATTGTTGCTGATTCTGCCAACGGTTCTGGCGATGCTTCTGACGCTACTTCTAGCGATGAGCCAGCCTTTGACCCCTTGTCCGACCCACTAGGTGAAGAGTCCCGCTCCGCCCCATCGCCCTCCGAGGAGGGCTCGCAAGGTAGCTCGCAAGGTAGCTCTTCGGGCGGTCCCATCGCCCTTGCTTTAGGCTCTTTAGTTGAAAGTCAGCTCAACGCTCTCTACCGCCGTTCGCTATCTTTTGCGCTAGAACAAGGCTCTTCGGGCTTGAACTTGTCCGACGTCCCTTCTGCTTCGGACTATAGGTCTTCGGTTTTTTCTGCGCACTCGTACTCTCCGCAAGATTCTAGCTCGGATAGAACACTCGCGCTTTACTCGACTCCAGTTCTCGACGAGAATTCTAGGCTTCTAGGCACTTTGCTTTTTCTGCAGACCAGCTCGCAATTTTTCCGAGAGCTATTATCACAGCAAAGTGCGGTTACCGAGCGTTATGGCATCAGGCTATCTTTTTTTGATGGGGAGGGAGATTGGCATGCGGTTGGCGCTAGCAACATTCCGCTGAAGGGTTGGCTTAGCGACATTGCCGAACACTCGATTGGCACGGGCTTGAGCGCGGAGCAGATAAACAAGTTTGTATCATTCTACCCTCTGGAGTTATTTGACGATGTATGGGATTTAGTGATAGCCGACCCTATGGGCGCGGGCGTTTCTGTCGGCACGGGTGCTTCCACGGGCGTGGATGCTTCTGTGGGAAAGAGCGTTGCAGAATTGCCGCCAACCCAAGCGTCTTTTTTGTTCTACGGCATTGTGGCATCTGCGGTTTTCAGCTTTGTTCTGTTGATTTTTGGTCAGATTTTTTCCTCGCGCAAGCATGCTTCGGGCGGCGGAGAATCGATGTTGCTATCTGCTCTTCGCGCCTTTGAGCGAGGTGAGAAGCCGCTCCCCTATACGCTGCGCAAGGATCGTTTAGGCGAGCAGGCACGTTTTTTGAGGGATTTGGTCGGCCGAGCGCATAAGACTGCCGAGGTCGAGAGTGGCATCAGCGACACGCGGCGTATGGACGATGAGCGCCACCGTAGGTTAGAGGGTTTAGTCATAGACTTTCAAGAGAAGGTAGGTGCTGCGACTGGCGGTCTTACGAACGCGACCGGTCAGCTAGTTGCGTCGTCTGGCGAGATGCGGCGTCAGTCTGGTCAGGCGCGAACGGCTACTCAAGAGATGGTTCCGCGCGTTGCGAGCACGACCCAGCGCGTGCGCGGAGCGGCGGAGCAGCTTTCGTCATTGACGAAGGCGATGGATCAGATTAACCGTCGCGCGCAAGAATCGACTCTTGCCATTCGCCAGAGCGTTACGAGCACGGAGAAGGCGGACGCCTCTGCGCAGCTATTGGCATCGGCTTCTGATTCGATTGGCTCGGTTGTCCAGTTGATTCAAGACATAGCAGGTCAGGTTAACTTACTTTCGTTGAACGCGACGATTGAATCGGCGCGTGCGGGCGATGCGGGTAAGGGTTTTGCGGTTGTTGCCGCGGAGGTGAAGAATCTAGCCGACCAGACGACGAAGGCGACGGAGCAGATATCTGGTCTTATCGACAACCTACAGACCAGCTCTGCCGATGTTTTGCGAGTTCTCGATGAGATTCGCACGACTGTTCGCAGTGCCGAGGGTGTTGTGAGTAGCATTTCCGAAACGATGCAGCAGCAACGACAGGTTGGCGAGGCGGTTGCGCAGAGCATGGTTGGGGCTGCGAACGATGTAGCGACTATTCAGGCGAGTTTTTCGACTGTCGATAGTGCCTCTGCGGGCGCCGACAAGCATGCTGAGGAGCTATCGCGAAGCGTTGAGTATCTTCGCTCGCAATCGAGCGCGTTAGACGCGCACATCCGCAACTTTATGGGCGAGATTCAGAAGGCGTAGCCTTTCTTTTTCTACTCCGCCCCGCCCCCCAGCCCAGCCGAGCCCAGCCCAACTCCAACTCAGCCAAGCCAAGCCGTGCGTCGAGCTGGTAGCTGGTGCGCCTTATGGGTGCCTTATGGGCTGGCGCAGACGAGGGCAGGTATATTCATTAAGACGAGGGCAGGTATGTTTACTAGCAGGTGTATTTATTAAAACAGCCCCTGGCAAATGGCGCATTGCAAATAACCCCTGGCAAACGATGATTTCGAGTAGCGTGAGTATTTTTACCGAGGTTTCCCTCCCCCTTCCACGAGGCTTTATTACACTTTGCGAGCGTTCCCCCCCCAGAAGAAGTTGCGCGCGCTTTCTGCTGGTAGCATTAGGTTTAACTCTTCTGTTTTTGCCAACTCTGCTTTAGCTATCTGGTTTAGTATTTCGGCAATTTTTTTATTGAGAGCCAGTTGCGCGTCTTCTGCGCCTTTTTTACCGTCGGCTTTCCCGCTCCCGGCCCTATCCGTTTTTCCGCCTTTTTTCTCTAGGGTCTTCTCTAGGTTCTTCTCGAGCAGATGCTGCATGGCGTATTCTATCGCGCACTCGCTCCAGGCTTGCAAGAACAGTCTTTGCCTTTGCTTTGCGCGATTTTGCGCTATTTCTTGCTTTGTTTTTTTGACGAAGAATTGCTCGATGTCGGAGCAGAGTTTTTCGATATCTTTTTCTGATTGCGCCGAGCATATTCTGTATCCGCCGCGTTTGTCCTGCTCTTTTGCGACGAAGCAACTGGCTGCCTGCTGATAGTCGCCGAGCGTTTTTCGTGCCTTCGCTCGCTCTGCGCCGTCTGCTTTGCTGACTATTAGGAAATCTGCGATCTCCAGTATCCCTCGCTTCATGCCCTGCAGGGCGTCTCCGCTTTTTGTTGAGACGAGCAGTATCAGACAATCTACATAATCGGCGATGGCGGTTTCTGCCTGCCCTGAGCCGACTGTTTCGATGAGGATGTGAGTAAACGCGCAGCTTTCGTATATCAATATGCTTTCGAGCAAGCCTTTTGCGAGTGCTCCACCTTTGACAGCGGGCGAGGGTCGCACGAAGATTTGCGGATTGTCGGTTATGCCTGCCATTCTTGTTTTATCTGCGAGTATTGCGCCACCACCGCCGACGGCGCTTGGGTCGATTGCTAGCACGGCTAGTTTTGCCTGCTCTGCCTTTGCCTGCTCTAGCTTGGCTTGTTTTGCCTTGTCTTGTTTTGCCTTGTCTTGTTTTATTTGGGTTTGGCTTATTTCTGCTTGAGATTCTTGTTGAGATTTTTGCAGAAACCGAGCGCATAAGGCTGCGATCAGACTAGACTTTCCGGCGCCTGGCGCGCCGACAATAGCGATGCGACGGCATTGCGAGGGGTTGTTTTTGTTGCGGACTTTTCGCTTTCGCAGTTGCTTTAGCATCTGGCTTACGCGTTGCTGGTCTTTTATGCGTGGCGATTCGGCGAGCGTTATGGCTTTGGCGAGTGCTCGGCGTGGGGTCGGCTGCTGTAGCAACTGCTCGACTAGCTCGTCTTGCTTAGAGCAAGATTCTTTCGTAGGGTCTTTAGCAGGGTATTTCGCAGAGATTCTGGTAGAGTCTTTCGCAGAACTTTTCTTATAGTCTTCCTTGACTTCTTGCGTATCTTTTTGTTTAGCTTCTCGCATCAACCCACCTAGCGCGCGTTGCCTTTGCTTTGTATTTTCGCTCATTTTTACTATTTTTTACTATTTTTTCGGCGAATATTTGTTTTCTGTCTCGCTTGAGGCTATCATAAGCGAGATTTGTAAGAGATAAGATTTTCTGTAGTTTACTTTAGAGAGAAGTTTTTCTATGCCTTCGCCAGACAAGCGAGATGATGGTCTGCCAAATCCTAGTGCGAATTTTAGCGCGGATTCTGGCGTGGATTCTGGCTTTGACTCTAGCGCGGACTCTGGCGTGGACTCTGGCGTGGACTCTGGCGCCCCTTCCAGCCGCCCCCCTCGATTAGCTAGTACGAGTTTGCGCAGGAATGCGACCCGCAACTCGCTTGCGCTGGCAGCCCAGAGGCGTTTGGGTTTTTCGCAAAGTGAGAGCCGACGACTAGTTGACGATATTTTCGCGACCTTGTCGGATTTTTTACTAGAGCATGGTCGAGCGAAGGTATCGTCGTTCGGTAGCTTCAGCGTTCGCCGCAAGGTTGCGCGAGTTGGTCGCAATCCGCGCACTGGCGAGGTTGTGCCGATAGCTCCGCGGCGGGTTGTCTCCTTCCGTGCGAGCACTGCGTTGCGCGAGCGGCTGAAGGGCGACGGCTCTTCTGGCAAGGGCAGAGTAGACAGCATGGTAGATGGCAGAGTAGATAGCATGGTAGATGGTAGCCGATAGAGGCGAGTTGCCTTATCGCGCGAGTAGCTATAAGCGAGTGGTATAGGCGGTAGTATAGGTAATAATATAGGTAATAATATAGGCAGTAGTATAGGCATGGCGGACGCACCTTTATCGAGCGATTTATCTGAGGGCAGCACGTACCGCCCGATCGGCGAGGTTGCGACTCTACTTCGCTTGCAACCGCATGTATTGCGCTTTTGGGAGACGAAGTTCAAGCAAATATCGCCGCTCAAGCGTAGCGGTGGCAGACGCTACTATCGGCGCGAGGATGTGCGCCTGCTTTTTGCGATCCGCGACTTGCTTTATGTCGAGGGCTACACTTTACGCGGAGCGCAGAAGGCTTTACGCGAGCGTACATTGCGGGCAAACTCGTCTGCCTCTAGCACCGAGCGCACGCGGCAGGGCGCGGGGAGCGCGCAGGGGGCTACGGATGACGGAGGAGTTAGTGCCTTGAGCCAACAAGATACGGCTACTATGGCTGCTGGCACGCGAACGAAACTAGAGGTAATAACAGAGCGACTAGAACAGACGTTGGCGCAACTCGATGGCGTGGACAGCGGCAACGAGCACCCAGCGCCCAGCGTGCCGCCAGCTAGTGATTTTCCCAACTAAGACTCAGATAGCTCAGATAGCTCAGATAGCTCGGATAGTAGTAGCCATCCCTCAAGCGACAAACCCCTCAAGCGACAAACCCCTCAAGCGACAAACCCCTCAAGCGACAGCCATCCCAACCTCAGTCGAGCAGTAGCACATCGCCTTCTTCTAGCTCGCGCATTTCCTTTAGCGATATAGTCGTTGAGGTTGTATAGAAGTTCCAAGCGACATGCAGGTTTGGCGGGTATCGCCGTGTGCTTTGCACTGGCTTTAGGACGGTGCAGAGGTCTTTTGCGTTAGCGTGCGCGAGGTGCAGGTGCAGGATGAAGGGCTCTGCTATCGGCTTTGTCGGCTGCGAGTTTAGCTGTGGATTTATCAAGTCTTGCGTTATCAAGTCTTGCGAGCCATCTTCTTGCGCCAGTTCGGCAACTGGCGTTGCTTTGACTTCTACGGATAGGTCGAGCTGTTGCAGCCAATCTGCTCGTTTTTTCTGATTTTCATCGGCTACTTTCCTAGAGATGCCGCTAGACGATTTGCTAGAGGGCTTGTTGTATTCCTTGTTGTATACTTTGTCGGCTGGTTCTCCTGCTACGAGGAAATAGTCTTTGACATTCGCGGATAGCGCGAGCAGGTCTCGGAGGAACGGTTTCAGCTTCATAGCCATTATTCCGAGCGCGATGGAATGCGGTATTTCTTCTAGCTGGAAGGGTTCGATCATTTTTTCGAAGGCTTGTCGTAGCCGTACTGGCATAGCTGCTTCGAGCAGGTAGTTTGCGCCGCCGAGCGTTATTACTATCGCGTGTTTTTTTAGTTGCGCGTGTTTTTCTAGCTGCGCGTTCGGCTCTGTGTTGCCTACCGCTCGCGCTTGGCAAGACCAGATTATGCGGTCGGTGCGCAAGTAGCTGGCATTCAGGGTGCGTAGCAAGAGGTCGGTTGCGAGCAGGCTTTCTTCGGGCTCGGAGCTTGCGGGCGCGAGGTTAATTTTCCGCCAGTCCTTTGCACCAGAGATTTTACCGCCAGAGATTTTGTTATCATAGAGCTTGTTGCTGGCAGATTCGCTACCAGTCACCCCGCTACCAGTCACCCCGCTGCCAGCCACCCCGCTACCAGCCACCCCGCTACCAGAAAGTTCGTTAACTGCAACCCCGCCATTCGATTTGCCAAGGTTTTTGCCAAGGTTTT
>JABABG010000080.1 GCA_014238315.1 Alphaproteobacteria bacterium | reverse complement strand
GGGTAGTCATACTCAGCAAGTGCTAGATGTATGGTCTGCGCTCGGCTGATAGTTGGCTTGAAATCTCGCTAAAACTCTCGCTAAAACTCTCGCTAGAACTCTTGCAAAACTCTCGCTAGAACTCTTGCAAAACTCTCGCTAAAACTCTTGCAAAACTCTCGCTAGAACTCTTGCAAAAACTCTTGCAAAAACTCTTGCAAAAACTCTTGCAAAAATTCTTGGCTTGCATCGTAAGTTCGCGTCTCTTTTCTACAAGCCAGAGTTTTACAGGGATTACATGCCAGGGATTACATACTCAGGAATTACATACCCAGGAATTACATGCCAGGGATTACATGCCCAGGGATTACATGCCCAGGAATTACATGCCCAGGGCGTAACGCGCGTCCTCCGACATCATATCAGGTGTCCAAGGCGGCGACCAAGTAAGGCGAACACGAACACGACCCGCCCCCTCAACGCTCGCCGCCGCGTCCGCCGCTTGCTGCGGCAACTCGCCAGCTACCGGACAAGCAGGCGCCGTCAAGGTCATCAATATCTCCCAATCTATACCATCGCTAGAGCTGGCGGGCGGGCTGGAATCGCTAACACGCTTTATCTCGTAAATTAAGCCAAGATCGTAAATGCTAACCGGTATCTCAGGGTCGAAAACAGTCGATAAAACTGAAATTATCGAATCAATAGATACTGCATCGATAGTCGAAGAATCGCCGATACTCTCGCCACTGATGAACTCCGTCCCCTCAGCAACGCTCGACTCCATGCCAAAAGTTTGGTTGGAGTTTAAGTGCGCGTAAGGATTCGAAGGTGGTTTGCTATAATCCGTCATCCCAATAAATACCTAAAGCCTGAAGTCTCTGTTCGTCATAGTAATAGTCCCTAAATAAAGTGCTCGAATAAAGTAGCCGAAAAAATAGCCAAAAAGTAGCCGAAAAGCTCAAACTAGCATCGAGCGCGCCTTCGTCAATGCCTCGATTAGTCCCTCAATCTCGTCTAGCTTGTTGTAAAGTCCAAAGCTCGCGCGTACGCAGCCCTGAAAACCTAATCCCCTGATCAAGGGCTCGGCGCAGTGAAAGCCAGCCCTGCAGCAAAAACCCTGCTTGTCAAGCAGGCTCGCAACATCAAACGCGTTCGTACCCTCCAAAACAAATGAAAAAATCGGCGCGCGTGAGGATCCGCTACGCAAGCCCAACAAACGCAAAGATGGAACTGCGAGTAGTTTCGCTAAGGCAAACTCGCATAGCTCGCCCTCGTGCGACGAAATGGCAGACCAGCCTATCTCCGACATAAACCTCAAGGACGCAGAAAGTCCTACAGCCTGCGCTATAGGCGGCGTGCCAGCCTCAAACTTCCAAGGCAATTTGTTCAAACTGGAGCTCGAAAAATTAACGCGCTCCACCATCTCGCCTCCGCCTTGGTAGGGCGGAAGCTCCTCAAGCAAGGCGCGCTTGCCGTAAAGAACACCGATCCCAGAAGGACCATAAACCTTGTGACCAGTAAAAGCGTAAAAGTCTACATCTAACTCGGAAACATCAACCGATAAGTGCGGCAAGCCCTGACTGCCGTCAACTAAAACTAAACTGCCATGCGCATGCGCTAGCTCGACTAAATCCGCAATAGGGTTGATAGTACCCAGTACATTCGATACATGCGCAACAGCAACTAGCGAGATATTATGGGTGCGCAATAAATCTCGATAGGAAGTGAGGTCAACCTCTCCTCGCGGCGTTATAGGAATTTGCACGAGACGATAGCCGTAACGCTCGCACAAAAACTGCCAAGGCAGTAAGTTCGAGTGGTGCTCCATGCCAGAAACAGCGATCGTTGGAATCGCCGAGTCGCTGCTCGAGTGGCTGTCTGAGTGGCTGGAATTGGCGCCACCCCTAATACCATCCTTGCTGCTGCCCGTACTGCTAACCTTGCTAAGCCTCCGCCAGACTAGACTACCCCAGCTGCTCGCGACTAGGTTGATAGCCTCGGTCGCGTTCTTCGTGAAAATAATCTCATCGCGCGTCCGTGCGCCAATCGTACGCTGGACCAAGTCGCGCGCGCCCTCGTAGTGTGCGGTCGCC
>JABABG010000025.1 GCA_014238315.1 Alphaproteobacteria bacterium | reverse complement strand
TGATGATGGACAAAGAAGAAATGGAGATGGAGAAAAAAAGCGACGGATAAGAAATTCTCCCCAAAAAAATCTCCCAAAAAATTCTCCCAAAAAAATTCTCCAAGAAAAGCTCTCTAAAAGAAATTTTATAACGGAATTCCTTCAACAGAGAGGAAAACGCAGACACCTCCGCTCGTAGACTGATCTACGGGCGGGTTCGTCTGATGATAGATGATGGTAGACTCGTCTACAGCTGGATTCGGGCAAATTTGGGCAGACTCGTCCGCAAGCAGACTCGTCCGCAAGCAGACTCGTCCGCAAGCAGTTTCGTCCGCAAGCGGTTTCGTCTGCAAGCAGTTTCGTCCGCAAGCAGTTTCGTCCGCATAATATTGGCAGGCAGGCTCAGGTAGGCTAAAGAGAGTAGAGTTCCCGCGTGGGATAGTTCCGAAGGGTGTCCGAGAGGCTGTATGAGGCTACTACCATCGTAGAAAAGAAAGTAGCAAGATTGAACGCTCTCGGGTGCGCTCGTCCCTACACTAAAGCAATTAAAGTAGCGTTAAAGTAGCTTCGACTAGCTGAGCACGACCAAACTAGCCCAATGACTAGTCCAACAGCTAACCCAAAGACTAACCCAATGACTAACCCAACGCGTCAGCTAAAAAAGCTAGCCGTTCTCCGCTTGTACAGTCGCTTTTATCCCGCGCTTTTGTCCCGTCTCACGCGCGTACACGCTCTTTCTTCGGGTCGTAGAATGGGAAAGGAACGACGGTAGCCGGAATGCGTTTCTGCTGACCATCCAGCTGTCCGATCTCTACCTCGTTGCCCTCGCTCGCGTATTCTACATCTAGCTTGGCTAAAGCTATAGTCTTGCTCAAAATAGGCGAGCGCATAGCAGATGTTATCTCGCCAATTTGCGCGCGTCCCTGCCTGATGCAATCGCCGCCTTGTGGTACCAAGTTGCTCGCAATCTCTAAACCAACCAAGCGCTGACGCGGCGAGTCCTTGCGACTCTGTAGCGACGAGCGTCCGCAAAAATCGTCTTGCTTGCTCTTCAATGGCACGGTGAAGCCGATGCCGGCCTCGAATGGATCGGTGCGGTCGCAAAACTCGCTGCCTGCAAAGATCAAGCCCGCCTCGATGCGTAGCAAGTCGAGCGCGTCTAACCCTAGCGGCTTCAAGCCATAGTCGACTCCCGCAGACCACACCGCATCGAAGACGAGCGTAGCATCGCGCGGGTGGCAGAAAATCTCGTAGCCCAACTCGCCCGTATAGCCAGTGCGAGAAATGACAACTGGCACGCCATGAAAGTCGCCCAAGCGTGCGATGGTAAAACGAAACCATCCAAGCTCCTCCACGGTCGGCTGTTGCGGCGGTGTCCAAAAAAGCGGCTTGAGTAGCTCACGGCTGTTCGGTCCTTGCACCGCTATATTGTGCATCTGCTCGGTCGAGTTTTTGACCCAAACGTCCATCTTTAACTTAGTAGCCTGCTCTTTCAACCATAAGCCAGAGTTATCGCAACCGCCAACCCAGCGGAAGTTATGCTCGTCTAGGCGCAAGATCGTACCATCGTCGATCATGCCGCCGTTCTCGTAGCACATCGCGCTATAGACAACCTGCCCTACCGAAAGTTTGCGAATGTCCCTAGTCGCACACCACTGCATCAAGGCTGCAGCATCGGGTCCTGTAACCTCGTACTTGCGCAATGGGGATAGGTCGGTTACTATAACCTTCTCGCGGCAAGCCCAATACTCGGCTATCGCGCCGAGGTTGGTGAAGTCTTGGGCTAGCCAGTAGCCGTTATACTCCGTGAAGTTGCGAGTCTTCTTGGCAAAACTTGCATGGAACGCAGTTTGCTTCGTCAGGCTCGCATCGCTTTGCGTGGTCATGCGCACTCCTAGTCCTTGGGGGAAAAAACAATCCTTAGCATATACGCGTACTTGCACCTCGGTCGGATTCCAGCCGTTCGCAGCGTCTATATCGCAGGGGCAGGCGGTCGAAAAGCAGATTACATCCTCTAACGCTCGCAACAATACATAGTCGCCAGGGCGAGTCCAGGGCTCGTCAGAGATCAGGCAGTAGTCGCTCTCTAGCATTGTGTTGAAAAAGAAATTTATCGCAGGCCAGCCCGCTCGACTAGCTATCTCGTAAGCCGAGGCTTGCAAGTTCAGGTTGTCCGAGCAATTCGCATGCCCAAAGTAACCCGCGTCCTCGTAATACCTAGCCGTGCAGGCTAGGTTGAAACTATCGTGCCTGCCCACCGTATCTTGGACTATCTCTATCAGAGGCTTCTGGTCGAGCGTGAAATACTTCGAAAAAAGCCCAGGGTGCGGGTAGAGGTTGCTCATCATCGAACGGGTGGTCGTCGGGTCGATGTCTCGCAAAAGCTGCTTGTCGAGCGCGCGGAGGTCGTAGGCTTGAAAGTCGGAACACTCGCGTCCGCGAATATCTTGTATTTGCACAAACTCTCCCTTCTTGACCTTATAGGCTTTCGCTTCGCCTGGCTGCAGGATGAAGTCTTGCAGGGGCTCGGCCAATGGTGGGTGCAATGTTATATCCTTGTCTATACCTTGGGTTATATCTTGGCGGCTATTCGGCGCACGCTTGACATAGAGCATGATCTTGGAGGGAGGGTTTACTAGCACCTCGCCATTATCGCTCGCTGTTGTGGTGATTTCGAACATGCTAGCTTGCCGCTCGGCGCAGACGATCAGCAGCGATGCTTCCTGCACAGAAAAACGATGCTGTGCGCCTGGGCGTCCGTACTCGTCAAAAATGCGATGGGTCTTTTGTACTAGGTCGCAACCGCGTGCGCGTAGCTTTGCTCGTAGGGGCTCTGCTGCATCGGCGTCTAGCAGAGAGCCTAAGGTCTTCTCTCCGCGCTTATCTTTACTCTTGTTGCTGGCTAGGTCTCTTGCTCCGAGTAGCCCTAGGTCGCTGGAAGAACCGCCGCAAGAGCCCGATTCTTGTAAGGCGAAGGCGGTTATCGAGCAAGGTTGCATGCCTTCTTCGTCTAATAGGGTTATCTCGTCGTTCGGGAAAACCTCTAGCGCAAAGGCACAGCCGCCTCTTATCTCATAACGCTCGGTGCCTAAGGGAAAGAGGGGGAGACCGGGGAACCGAACGCCGCCGCGTACGCTCGCGGTTACCGCACTATTCGTAATCCCGCTTGCAGCAATTCCGCTTGCAGCAATTC
>JABABG010000027.1 GCA_014238315.1 Alphaproteobacteria bacterium | reverse complement strand
TGCCATCGGCTAGGCTAGCGAGCGAGATGGCTACAAGCTAGCAGAGTAGCAGAGCCACGACTTACGACGCGGTTGCAAGTTTTCTACTACAAGTTTTCTGCTACAAGTTTTCTACTACAAGTTTTCTACTACAAGTTTTCTGCTGTTAGAGTAGTTCGGATGAAGAAGCAACAACTTACATACTTATGCGGCTCTTGTGGCTCGCGTTTTTCGCGCTGGCAGGGCTCTTGCCATAGCTGTGGTAGTTGGGATTCTATCAGTCACAGCCCGGCTACGAGCAGCCGCGTTAGTGCTGGCAATAGCAACCTTGGTAGTACTAATCTTGGCGATAGAGAAAACCTGTTCGAGCGTCAGCGGCGCGGTTTACTGGACAAAGGCTCTGGCAAGGGCTCTGATAAGGGCTCTGATAAAGGCTTTGATAAAGGTTTGGGCAAGGGTTTGGGCAAGGGTTTGGGCAAGGGTTTGGGATTAGGCAAAATCTCCGCTAAAGATTTAGAACAAGATTTAGCTACCTCGCCTCTACGCCCGCTAGGTAGCTCGCAAGAGCAGCTAGAGCGCATTGCGACTGGCATAGATGAGTTCGACCGCGCTTTGGGCGGTGGCATTGTTCCTGGCTCGGTTTTACTTTTAGGCGGCGACCCTGGTGTTGGCAAGTCTACGCTTGCGTTGCAGGTTGCGGTTTCGCTGAGCGACAGGATTGCCAGAGTTAATAACGCGGCTAGCGCCTCGCGGCTTGGCTCGGCGGCGGTTTATGTCAGCGGCGAGGAGGACCGAGCGCAGCTAGCCTTACGGGCGAGACGGCTGGAGTCCGCACAAGAGGCGTCTGGAGCGGATAATTCTGGGCTAAAGTCTTCTAGCCGACAAGGCAAGGCAAGAAAGTCGGGCTATCGAGATTTGCTGTGCAGTGCCTCGACTTGCGTTGACCAGCTCCTGCGCTACTTGCTTGGACTTCAAGGACGAGCGATTTCGACTGGCTCTGGCGCGTATGTTTTTTTGGTAGTTGATTCGATACAGACGATGCGTAGCTCTGGTGCTGCGGCTTGGGATAATAGCTGGGATAATAGCTGGGATAACAGCTGGGACAATAGCGGTGATAGTAGCGACGAGGCGGTTGCGACGGCAAGCAGCATTGGTGGCGGTATTGGTAGCGGACTGAGGGGCAGTTCTTCGGCGGGCGGGCTATCGGCTCTACGCGACTTGACGGCGAGTCTCACGCATTTTGCGCGTTTAACGGGGATTACGGTTTTGCTAATAGGTCATGTAACGAAGGAGGGTCAGCTAGCTGGTCCGAAGCAGATAGAGCATATGGTTGATGTTGTTCTGTACCTAGAGGGCGAGCGCGGTCATGGCTTTCGTTTGTTGCGAGCGGTCAAGAATCGTTTTGGCGCGCTGGACGAGCTGGGAGTTTTTGAGATGCGTTCGAGCGGTTTGCGCGGGGTATCTAATCCGTCGTCATTATTTTTATCTTCGCGCTCGGCTGAGGCACCTGGCACTGCGGTATTTGCGAGCGTTGAGGGTTCGCGTCCATTTTTGTGCGAGGTTCAGGCATTAGTTGCTAGCGCGCCGCCAGGTACGCCTCGGCGCACGGCTCTGGGCTGGGATAGCACGCGCTTGGCGACCTTGCTGGCGGTTTTAGAGGCGCACGCGAACTTGCGCTTGGGGGGCTTTGAGGTCTACCTGAACATATCTGGTGGTCTGCGAGTTAGGGAGACGGCTTGTGATTTGGCTGTTGCTTGCGCGATAGTTTCTGCGGCGCGGAGGCTTTCTATTCCGCGCGGCTGGGTTTTTTGCGGCGAGATAGGCTTGACTGGTGACATTCGCGCGGTTGGTCGTACGCGCTTGCGGGCTGCGGAGGCGAGCAAGCTAGGCTTTACGAATATGCTTTTACCGCCAGTTAGCGCGAGCGAGGATTCCGCTGAGGGTTCCTTTGGGGATTCCGCTGGGGATTCCGCTGGGGATTCCGCTGGGGATTCCGCTGGGGATTCCACTAGTGCGGAACGAGACTTTGAGGGAGCTACCAACTTTAACCTTCATCGTATATCGCGAGTTAGCGATATTTCGAGCTGGCTACTAGCCACTACGAATGCGGAGGATAGGGGCGGGGCAAAAAGAGCTGGGGACAAATAGGGAGCGAATAGATTAACGGCTTCTTTTATGTTTGCTAATAATGCTATAGCTAGAGAGACGTTTTGAACGGAACCCCAAACGGAACCCCAAACGGAATCCTACAATCATCCAACCTAGTATGAAAGTCTTGTCAGTCTGCAACCCTTGTTAGTATGAAATCTTTGCCAATCCTCTCGGCAGCCCTAACTTTATTGGTTCGCGCGCGTTCAGCTCTCCTCCTCCCTCCTCCTCCTCTTGCCTCTTCTCCTCCTCTTGCCTCTTCTCCCTCTTTCCAGACGGCTTCTGTCGCACATCTCCCCTCAGCTACCGCCAGCCCCTGCGTATCCGCCAATTGAGCTTTTATGACTACGAACGGATTTCTCCAAACGCCTCTTTTTATCGATTTAGTCGTTTTAGGTTTGATTTTTGCGTCCAGCCTATCTTCCTATGGTCGCCGTTTGAGCGGTGAGCTTTGCTGGCTTTTGAACTGGATTGGTCCTCTGGCTTTGCTTTATTTCACTTATTCTTATTGGGATAGTATTTTGTTGAGATTATTTGATGGTCGCCAGTTTAGTTTTTTGCTGATCGTTGGAGTTTTTTTTCTACTGTCTTTTGCGGCTCTATACATAGTAACGGGCATGCTGGCTACGAGCTTGCGCCGTTACATCAACGCGCGTTTTGATAGGGCTATGGGCTTATTTTACGGTATTTTCCGAGGTTTAGTTATAGTCTGCGTTATTTTCGGCTTTTTGCAGACGTTCGGAGTCTCTGGTCGCCTATCGAGCCAAATATCGTCGAGCTACAGCGCGCCCTACATAGCTCCGCTTACAGAACGAGCATTGCATTTTCTTGGCTCGCTGAGTTTAGGCAACTCAGCGTTGCTTTTCACGCCAGCCATCGCTACGATGGAGTCATCGGGATCGAGGTATGGCTATATTAAATTCGCCTTGCACTAACAGAGCTTCTGCATCGATGGATTGCGATCGTCTTCGCGATGCCTGCGGTGTTTTTGGGATCATCGGCAGCGTTACGGCGGCGGAGGAGACGGCGCTTGGCTTGCACGCGCTACAGCATCGCGGTCAGGATGGTTGCGGCATAGTTAGCTACGATGGTAAGCATTTTCACGCGAAGCGCGCCTTGGGTTTGGTGGGCGATTCTCTAGCGTCTCGCGCTAGCCTTTCGTGTTTGCGCGGCGATATGGCGCTAGGTCACAACCGCTACGCTACTAGCGGCGCGGTTTCGGAATCGAACCTGCAACCGATGTTTGCGAGCCTTGACATCGGTGGAGTAGCGATGGCGCATAACGGCAACTTTACGAACGCGTTGACTGTTCGGCAGCGGCTTGTTGCGGAGGGCAGTATTTTCCAATCGCATTCGGATTCGGAGGTACTGTTGCACCTACTTGCGCGTTCACGCGGCAGCCTGACCTCGCGTCTTCTTTCGGTTCTATGCGAGCTACAGGGTGGCTTTGCGGTGGGGATGCTGGCGCGCGGCAAACTTATTGGCTTTCGCGACAAGCATGGCATCCGCCCTCTGCTTTTGGGTCGCACGCGCTCTGGCGCGATGATCATAGCCTCGGAGTCGTGCGCCTTTGACATCATCGATGCGACTTTAGAGCGCGAGGTTGCGCCTGGCGAGGTGGTG
>JABABG010000064.1 GCA_014238315.1 Alphaproteobacteria bacterium | reverse complement strand
CAGCGATCGAGCAAGAATAGTTGAGTTTCTGCTGCTTGCTCTACTTCCGAGCTTTCTTTGTTCAGCGACGAGGTATAGCTAGCCTGTTTTTCTTTTGGCACTTTGGTCAGTATTGCGCAGTATATTTTTCTCACGAGTCCTTGCCTGAATAGCTTTGCTAGGTCTGCTGCGGCTTGCCTGTGTTTTGCGACTAGTAGCAGACCGCTTGTCGGCTGGTCGAGCCGATGGACTAGGCGCGGAGCACCCAGACTCAAGTCATCTCCTCCAGCTCTTGCTTGCCCTCCAGCCTCTCCTCCTATTCCTGTTCCAGCTCTTTCTCCCGCTTTCGCACCGCCTCCTACTCCAGTTCCGAACGCGCGTTTATTTTCTGTTGCTGCGCTTGCGAGCATATAGTCGAGCGAGCGATATACGCCACTTCCGCCTTGGCAGGCTATATTTGCGGGCTTTGCGAGTATCATATAGTCTTCGGTATTTTTCACGATGAGGTTTCTGATTTTTTCTCGCTCGCGTGCGGGACAATATCTACTAGAGGCTATACTTTTATGGGCTAGTCTGTTACTGGCTAGGTTTTTAGCTTGTTTGAGGTTGCAGAACGGCGGCAGACGCACGCTATCGCCGCCTTGTATTTTTGCACTAGCTTTGACTCGCGCGCCGTTCAGTCGCACTTGTCCGCTCCGCAACCATTTATGCAGCAGGCTATGCGGCGTTGCGGGCAGAGCTTGCTTTAGGAATCGCTCGATTCTCTGCCCTTCTTCTGCCTTTTCCACGAGCAATAGGTTGCCATCTACATTACGCGATGAGTAATCCGAATCCATGACGATGCTGCCTATCTGCTGCCTATCTGTTGCCTATCTTGCAGATTTTTTCCAAGAAGCTATCTTGTTGCCACCTCGAAGTCACTTTGGGTCGCTTCTGGTCACCTTGTAGCTACCTCGTCCGCCCGATCTCTGGCAGTATTTTAGTAATTTCTTCGCTATTGAGCATTTTCGGGGTCATGCTGTGGATTTGTGTTTTTGTTGCACGAGCTTGACTATTTGTTGAGCGCAAATAATCGCGCAGTACTTGCATTGCGCGCTTGCCTTGCTGGAAGGGCTTTAGGTCTATTACGAAGGCGATTTTTTGTGGATTTTGTTCGATGATATTTTTCTGGCTCACATCGAGCCCGAAGACTACCAGCGGTACTTGCGGAGCGTCCCCACCCGCATCGCGCAACTCATCGACTAACTCTTGTGTGAATGCACCATCGTCGAGCCATATTATTGGCGTTAGGGGATTTTTTTTGAGGTAGTTTTTGAGGATTTTAGTATTTAGAGACTTACCGCCCGCCACCCGCCCGCCTTTTGCTTTACGGGCGATGTTTAGCATAGCCACGGGCTTTTGCAATCCTGACGCTACTCCACGACAGATACGCGCGCGCGCGGGGTCGTCGCTACGGGTGCGCAGGCATAGTGACGGACTTTGTCCAGCTATGAGACTTCGTAACTTTGCTTGCCCTATTGCGTATTGGGCTGCGCGTTTGCCTGTGGTAAAGGCGTCGATGCCGACGACAGCGAGCACATTTTTCGGTTGCGAACGACTACCTGTATCTGCGCCGATGAGGACTATTGGTATGCTAGTTGTTTGCGCTTTTTGCTCGATGAGTGCCCGTAGGTAGTATGGCTCTGCCGCGAGCAGTATCCCTGTCGGCATTCTTGCTGCCGATTTTTTTGAGATTTTTTTTGATGTGTCTTGTGGGTATTCGTTTATTTTATCGAGCAAGCGTAGGCTTGCTTCTGCGTTGGCTCCTGCTTGGTATCGCACGCGCAGGTTGCCTTTAAAGCCGGCTTCGGACATTCCGTTGCGCATTACAGCCCAGATGCCTTTAGAGCCGCCGCTTGCCCAAACGCTACGCTGTTGTGCTAGACTTTCGCTGGTTAGGGTTAGGGCTATAGTTACGGCTAGCACCAGGGCTAGCAACTGGCGTGCGGATTTGCGAGGGGCTATTAGCAATTGCGAGATTTTGTTATTTTTCACGGTACTGGAAACATCTAATTAATTGTGCTCTATAGTTGGCTACTATAACCGAACTGACTATAACATAAGACTACATTATAGCTTATAGCGGATGAGTAATCACTTGCGCTCGCGCGGGTGATTTTTAAACGGGTTATAGGAATAGGAGCAAAGATCGGGGGAGCAGGGTTTATAAAGAGGTTATCTATCGTGCCAGCAGAGTTATCGCGAGCTTCAGTAGCAACATTGCCGCAAGAATCGCAACCAGAGTCGCCAGCAATTCGCCTGCCTCGTTTTTGCGAGAAAGAGATAGCCTATAGCGACGAGCAGATTATGGCGAACCTGCAGACTTATTACGAGCAAAACCTGCAGGATATTTTGTCTGGCAATGAAAAAAACGACAGCAGGAATAGAAGTAGCGATGGAGTAGCGGCGAGCCAGTCCTCGCTTTATATTTTTGCTTACGGCTCGCTTATTTTCCGCCCCGACTTTGTCTACGCGGAGCGAATAGCGGTTTGCGTCAAAGGCTTCCGCAGACGCTTTGGTCTGTGGTCGCCTTTTTATCGCGGTAGCATGGAACGGCCTGGACTGGTTCTGGGGCTGGATTGTGGAGGTTGTTGTTTAGGGGTAGCCTATAAGCTATTGTGTGCGCCTTCGCGTGGCGAGCCGTATAAGACTTTGCAAAAGCTGTGGCGCAGGGAGATGTTTACCGAGGCGTACGAACCGCGTTTGTTGCGCGCTTACGACAAGTCTGGCAATATTTTATCGCCTTGTCTGGGCTTTGTTCTAGACCGCGCGAGCAGTCAGTATGCGGGAGATGTTGACGAGCGCACGCGCCTGCACGCTATTTCTGTTGCGCGAGGCACGCGTGGTAGCAATCGCGAGTATCTACTAGAGACGCAGCAGGGTTTGTCGCGGGCTTCTATGCGTTGCTCGCATATAGATTCTTTAGCGAAGAAACTTACGGCAGTAGATGGCTAAGTTTTTTTCTAGGTTTTTTTTCTAGGTTTTTTTAGGCTTGTTTTAGATGCACTTTCTTGCGGCGCAAGAAGCCGATTTAGCGGAACTTGGTACGGCTTGCGACTTGCGGCAATCGGCGGGCGACATTATTTTTTTAAGCGCGGCGGATAGCGAGTTGGCGGTTTTGGCACGCGCGCAGGCTTTTTTGATCGAGGGGACTGAAGCCGACAATGGTAGGCTGGCTAAAGGCTCTGTGAGCGATGGAGAACCGACGCAACCCAATTTATGTACACCCAGTTTGCGTTTGGCGAACTTACGCGACTTACAGCATCCCGCATCGATAGACCTTTATATAGAGCAGACTCTTTCACATTCGCGCTTGGTGATAGCGCGTATTTTAGGCGGTGCGGAGTATTTTCCGTATTTTTGCGAACAAGTCGAACAAGCCTGCCGAAAGGGCGACATCGCCTTGGCGTTTTTGGCGGGCGATAGGCAAGAGGACCAGTCTCTGTATCGCCGTTCGAGCCTATCGCTTGGCGACTTACGCTGCCTCTACGGCTACCTGCTACACGGAGGCTTTACCAACAGCGTCAACTTTTTGCGCGCCGCGGCTCGGCTTGTCGTTGCGCAAAGGGGGGCGAAGGATGGCTCTCCGACAAACAATTTTCAGACAAATAACTTGCAGACAAATAACTTGCAGACAAATAACTCGCAGGCAAATGGTTTGCGGGCTAAGAACTCCGCGAAATCCGCACGCATAAGTCGCCCCCCCCTCGCCGCCGCCCGCCCGCTACCTGAGGCAGGGTTATACGAGATGGCAGCAACGGCAAAATTCGTTTTACCCGCGCGCGCACCCCGCGCATACTTGTTCTTCTATCGCGCCTTGTTGCAAGCAGACGATACGCAACCGATCGATGCTCTGATTAACGCTTGCGCGAAGGAAGGCATCGCGCTTTCAGCTATTTATGTTTCTAGCCTTAAGTCGAAATCGGCTTTAGAGTTTTTGCATAAGCAGCTTAAGAGCTCGCCGCCTGAGATTATGCTGAACGCCACGGGCTTTGCGCTAGGCGAAGGACAAGACCCGCTCGCGGCTTACGATTGTTCGGTGCTTCAGATAGCGTTTTCATCGCACAGCCTTGCTACTTGGCGAAATAGCAGGCAAGGCTTAAGCGCGACCGACTTGGCGATGCAGGTCGTGCTACCCGAAATGGACGGACGCGTTTTCACTCGCGCTACGGCGTTTAAGCGTCGTTCGAGCTTGCAGGCGAGCACGCAGTTTGCGCCAGTTCGCCTTCGTGCGCAGCCCGACCGTTGCGCCTATGTTGCGCGCTTGGCGGCGGCTTGGGTTCGCTTACGCTCGCTTGCCAATGGCGAGAAACCGCTTGCGATAATGCTGCATAACTACCCTTACCGCGATGGTAGAATTGCGAACGGGGTCGGGCTAGATACGCCGCGCTCGTTGCAGACGATTTTGACGAGCCTTGCACAAGCGGGTTACGACTTAGGTAATAACCACTTAGGTGATGATTGCTTGGAAAATAACTCGGCTAAGAGCTTGCAAGCAGAATCGCTCATAGCCCGCTTGCGAGAAGGACCTACCAACGAGAACCCTAGCCGAGACTCTAGTTCTCCCGTGCGTTTGTCGGCACGCCAGTATTTACGGTTTTTTTCGACTTTAAAACCTTCGCTACGCGCTGAGGTCGAAGAGCTTTGGGGCAAGGTGACGGATGAAACTGCCGAGGATGCAAACAACAATAGCTCCGAGAAGACATTCGACAAGACATTTGAGAAAACATCCGAGAATCCGTCTGCTGTTGCTTTTGCCGACCCCTTTTTTAGAAAGGAGGAGGCTGGCTATTTCTCCCTACCGATAGTCTTGTTGGGTAAGGTAGCCTTGTGCTTGCAACCCTCGCGCGGCTACGACCGCGATCCCAGTGCTATCGCCCACGACCCCGCGCTAGCTCCACCGCATAGCTACTTGGCGCAGTATTTTTGGCTTACGCGCGTCTGGCATAGTGCGGCGATACTGCACTTGGGCAAGCATGGCACAGCGGAATGGCTGCCTGGCAAGTCTTTGGCGCTTTCTCGCGCTTGCGCTTGCGAGGCGGTTCTTGCGCCGATTCCGCACCTATACCCTTTTATAGTCAGCGACCCTGGCGAGGGCACGCAGGCGAAGCGGCGCGGTGCGGCGGTTATTTTGGACCACCTTTCGCCGCCGCTCGCGCGCGCGATGCTCTATGGTGATAGCGCGGAGCTAGAACGTTTGTTAGACGAGTACGCGGAGGCTCGCCTGCTACATCCGCGCCGTGCGCGCGTCCTTGCGAGCAAGGTTGCAGAGCTAGGCAAGCGGAGTGGCATACTGGAAGAATGCGGCATAGACGCGAGCGACCTTTCAGGGATAGAGGATACAGACGATTTGTCCCGCACTACATTGCTCTCGCGCTTGGACGGTCACATTTGCGATCTTAAGGAGTTACAGATTCGCAACGGCTTGCATCGTTTTGGCGAGCCACAAGGAGCAAGCGAACGAACAGAATCTCTATGCGCCCTATTGCGCCTACCGCGTGGCACTAAAGAGGGTCAAGATTCCCTACCCCGCGCCATATACAAGGACCTATGCAGAGACTTGCATAAGGATGGAAATTCGCAAAACAGCTCTGCTGTTGCTTCCTCCTTTTCGGCGAGCTCTTTCGACCCGCTAGATGCTTCTAGTTACGGTAAGGCTTGGCGGGGACCTTGGAACGGAGACTTGCAAGAATCTCTCCCTGACTCTCTCTCTACCCCTTCCTTTACCCCTTCCCCTACCCCTTCCCCAGACTCTTTTAGCGATAGCGACCAAGCGCGAGGAACTACTAAAGATTCTTCGCGCGCTTCTGCTTTTGACACCTGCCCATCTTTTTTTGCGCCCTACGCTACTAAAACCACCATTATCAGCACCACCAGCGCCAACGATTCTAGTAGCAAAGACAATGGTAATGGCAGTGGCAATGGCAGCGGTGGCATCAGGTTTCGCTGTTGGGGAGACGTTGTCTCTGCTCTTGAGCGTTATGGAGAGGCATTGCTATCTGGTTCGGCATTTCTGCCTGCACATTTTTCCAGCACCCGCTCGGTATTATCGAGTTTTCGTAAGGATGTTGCGCCTCTTTTTGATTCTTGCGCGAGTTCGGAGCTATCGTCTCTGCTCCGAGGTTTTTCTGGCTTGCGCATATCGCCTGGTCCTTCTGGTGCGCCGTCTCGCGGTCGCCTAGATGTTTTGCCTACGGGTCGCAATTTTTTTTCGGTGGATGTCCGCGCGCTACCATCCGAGAGCGCGTGGCAATTGGGCTGGCGTTCGTCTTGCCTTCTGATAGATCGTTATTGCGAGGAGCACGGCGACTACCCTCGCCGCATTGCGTTGAGCGCGTGGGGAACTTCTTGTATGCGCACGGCTGGCGAGGATGCGGCGCAGATGCTAGCTTTGTTGGGGGTTCGTCCGCTCTGGCATTCTGGCTCTGGTCGCGTTGATTCATTTGAGATTTTACCGCTAGGAGTTTTATCTCGCCCGCGTGTCGATGTGACGTTGCGCATATCGGGTTTTTTCCGCGATGCTTTCCCTAGCTTGATTGCCCTTCTAGATAGTGCGGTGCGCTCTGTCGGCAAACTAGATGAGCCTGCCAGCGATAACCCTATTGCTGCGAGCGTGCGCTCGGAGCTTTCCAGATTTGGCGATAGTTCTTTTTATCGTATATTTGGCTCTCCTGAGGGCAGCTACGGAACTGGCTTGAACATTCCGCTCGACAGCGGTTGCTGGAGCAGCGAGGAGGAGCTTGCCGAGACGTACCTCCGTCAAACGAGCAGCGCTTATGGAGCGGAGGGCTTTTGCGCTTCTGGCGCGCGGTCTCGTAGCGCGCTTGAACGGCGCCTAGGCTCGCTCGATGCGATCATCCACAATCAGGACAACCGCGAGCATGACATTCTTGACTCGGACGACTACTACCAGTTTGAGGGCGGGCTATCTGTATCTGCGCATTTTCTTTCTGGCAAGCGTCCGGCTATGTATCACAACGACCACTCGCGCCCTTTTTCTCCGCGCGTTTTACGCCTAGAGCATGAGATTGCGCGGATTGTCCGTGCCCGCGCCGCGAACCCGAAATGGATTGCAGCCATGCGCAAGCATGGCTATAAGGGAGCGAGTGAGATTGCTGCGACCTTGGACTACTTATTTGCTTTCGCTGCGACGACCAGGCTTGTTAAGTCTCGCCATTTCGAGATGCTTTTTGACGCGTATTTGTTAGATGAGGAGACGCGGGCTTTTTTGTCGCGCGTCAATCGTTGCGCGTTGCGCGATATTGCAGCGCGTTTTCAAGAGGCGCGCGAGCGAGGTTTTTGGCAGACGCAAAGGAACGATGTTCCGAGTTTGCTGGATAACTTGCTAGCTACTGGCACGGATTGTGCTTTGTCTCAGACGAGCTAGAGCGAGGTATAATGAACTACAATGGGCATATTTGTGCTTCTGTTTGAGAAGGCACAGCATGAATGATTTATTTTTTTGTGGAAAACTACGAGTTAGCAGAAAAAATCGTTGCTAGCAGGTATATTTATGTCTAGTGTATTCGCTAGGTCTGGGAGGGATTGCAAAGTATCTAAGATTCCCTGGTTTTCTTTGGGATTTCTTTGGGTTTTTGAGCTTTTGTTTTGTGGTGCAGACTTTTAGATGCTCGCTTTGCGTTGCCAGCTCCCATGAGTGAATTCTTGGGTGAATTAAGGTCTTTGGGCTGTCTGGCGATGCGGTGTTAGCTATAGGATGTATGGTTGCTCTGCTTGTGGTTCGTTCGCTTATAGGAGATTAAAGTATGCGAGAAATGATATTAGTGCCTTTTCCCGAAAGAGAGCTAGCTCCTTCGGGTTTTTCCTCCAGACAAGCTTCACGCGCTGTCTCGCTTGAGGGGGTCTACTCTACCCAATCCCAATCCTCCCCCCAATCCTCCATCCTTGGCTTCAAGGGTTATGGCGTGCTTTTGCGCCTTTTGCTGTGCCTTTTATTTTTAGGTTTAGCTTTGGCAAGCCCCCGAGTTATCACTTCTGCGCGTGCGCAAGAGGCGGCGGCAGGAGAGGGACTGACATTGGATTTGGCTATTCGCAAGATGCTGTTGCAGAATGGCGAGTTTTTGGCGGAGAAGGCTGGACGGAAGGAAGGTAATTTCGGTCGTATTTCGGCGCTTGCGGGCTTGTTGCCGACCGCCACTATTCGCGGGGGTTATAATTTTATCAACAATTACGAATCCACCAGCCCTGTTGCGGGTGGTTTTAATGGAAGAACTAATGATTGCGGAGGCGCCAGTACTGCTAACACAACCAGTGAAAATATCACCAGGTGTGATGACTTTGGCTACGATATGAATGTTACGGTTTCGCAACCTTTGTATTCACGCCGTTTTTACGATGTTGCGGAGCGCTTTGCTGCGCATAACAGCACTCGCCATCGCCTGCATGCGAGCGCGAACAGCTTTATACTGGACACGGTTCAGTCGTACCTAGAGGTTCAGACTGCGACCGAACAGCGAGAGTATGCAGAGCGTAATCTTGAGGACATCCGCAAGCTTTTCCGTAGGGTTAAGGCTCGTGCTCGCGTAGACCCTGGTCAGCGTTACCTACTCAACCGAGCGCAGACGCGCTTGTCGTTGGGCGAGGAGGACTTGAGCAAGACTCGCCAGCTAGAGGTTGCTCGCCGTTCGCGCCTTGAGCGTCTGATCGGACAAGATTTTGGCACTTTGGAACCTATTCTTACGTTAGACGGCTTGCCCGAGAGCGTTGAGGATTCGTTGGCGCGCGCGCGCGAAAGCAACCCCTACTTGCTTGCCGCTCGTTCGGATGTTGTACGCGGTGTGCGCGCTTCGGCTGGGGCTTGGGGTTCTCTTGTTCCGGAAATCAACTTGAACTATAACTATAGTAATTCGAAGAACCAAAGTGGCTTTAACAGAACTATCGAGGAGCATAGCGTCAGCATTGGCGGTAGCTACGAGTTTTCGTCTGGCTTCACTCAGGTTTTTGACGCGCTCAGCGAGCATCAGCGTTTGAAAGCGGCTCGCTACTTGCGTTTAGACGCGGAGCATCGCATAGAGGAAGATGTAAATAACGCTTGGGTTGAGATATCGGAAAGCCGCCGCATCCACACGCAAGCCTTGCAGTTTTTGAAAGCGACCGAACGCGAGAAGAAGGCTTACCAACAGCAGTTTAGCGCGGGTCAGCGCAATTTGCTTGATCTGCTTAACATCCAGAACGAGTTTTTTGCGGCTCAGCAACGCGAGTTAAGCTCGCGTGTTGCGAAGGAGGTCTCGCGCTATAGGTTGTTGGCGACTGTTGGCGAGTTGGTAGAAAGGTTCGGCGGCATATAGAGGTCGCGCGCGCGGCGACGCGGCGCGGAGGTGTTGTATAGGGGGTTGATTTAAGCTGATTGGCTGGTTGATGGTCTGGCTGATGGGTTGGGGGTTGTAAAAGCTGGCAGGTTATTTTGCCTAATCTAATCGCCTTGCCTAGTCACCTTGCCTAGTTGTCTTTTTTGCTTTCCTTGGCTTGAGTATTTTTCTTGAGTATTTTTCTTGCGTTTTTGGCTTTGGCTGTTTATGCACAGGTTGGGCATTTTGGATTTTTTGCACACGCGAATTCGTGGAATTGCCCTGCTAGTGCATCGTACCATAATAGATGACTTTCGAGTAGCGATGGCTTACCGAGCAGGCACTTCAGGGTTTCTGCTGCCTGCATAGAGCCCATTACTCCGGTGCTTGGAGCGAAGATTCCGACGGTATCGCAACGCGGGATATTAGTGAACACTGGCTCTTGTGGATGCAGGCATCGATAGCATGGCGAGTTAGCCCGACCTGGTTGCAGGCGTATTAGACAGGCGTTGAAACCGATAGCGGCGGCGCTGATCAGGGGCTTGGCTTGCGCGAGGCATGCGCTGTTTAGGGCATCACGAGCGGCAAAATTATCGCTACAATCTACGGCTATGTCGCAGGGTTGCAAGAAAGATTCTGCCGATTGCGCGTCTATGCGCGCCCGATGCGCGACTATTTCGATTTCTGGGTTTAGCTGGGCTAGGTTATCTTTCGCGCTATGACTTTTTGCCCGCCCTATGTCTGGCGTTGAGAAAAGTATTTGTCGTTGCAGGTTGTCGAGCGAAACGTTATCTGGGTCGATTATATGTAGTATCCCTACTCCGCTTGCGGCTAGGTATAGTAGCGCGGCACTACCGAGCCCTCCGGCACCGAATACGGCTACGCTGCTCGTGGTCAAGCGTTTTTGTCCAGCTTCGCCAATCTCTTCGAGCATCAGGTGGCGGCTGTAGCGTTGCAAGAAGCGATTTTCTGCTGCCTCGTCTTTTGCCTGGTCTTTTGCCTCGTCTTTTGCCTGGTCTTTTGCCTCGTCTTTTGCATAGCTTTTTTCGCCATCTTTCGCGCTATGCTTTCGCTTTGGCGTAATTTCTTGTATTTTATCTTGCATATATTGTTTGTTGCGCTGAGTTATTAGCTACTATGACTTAGGTTTATTGCACTTAGGGTTTATTGCACTTAGGGTTTATTTCACTAGAGTTTACTGCACTAGAGGATGAGCTACTAGAGCATAGCCAGCAGATAATAGCCACTAGAGCATAATAGGGCGCAGATAGATTAGCCGATGGTTTCGGAGGATAGTTTGGTGAATAGTCCGCAAAACAGCAATCCTAAAGATAGCAATCCTAAATACCGCTCGCTCGAAGGCATGACCTTTGAGGATGCTTTGGCGGAGTTAGAGTCTATTGTCCAGCGGTTGGAACGAGGTTCTTCGCGCTTGGATGAATCGATTGAGGCTTACGAACGGGGCGAGGTTTTGAAGGCTCATTGCGAGCAGTTGCTAAGCCGCGCGCAGGGGCAGGTTGAAAAGATAACTAGGGTTGCGGAGCAAGAAAAAAACATTAGCGGTACTACTGGCGGTACTACTGGCGGTACTACTGGCGAGGCTGCTAGCGGGGTTGGGGCTAACAAGGCTAGAGGTGGTGGAAACGGCGGGACTAAGGCAGGTTTCGTTCGTGAGAAGCTAGCGGTTTCTAACTAGCGAGCTGGCTCGACGTGGCTGAGGAAGGGTTAGAGTCTTACAGCGTCATAGTGCAGGGGGGCGTAAAAGGGCGTAATAGTGGTTATAGTAGTTAGAGTATTAGACGGTGTATTAGGGTGGAGCTTTCTTCGCAAAATTTTAATCTGGATGACTACCAAAAACCAGAAAAAGACAATTCGGCTTCGACTATCGATGAGAGGGGCGCCGCTACTCGCTCTGTTGCTTTTGCGATGAATGATAGCGAATCTAACGATGCCAATCCTAGTGAGAGCAAGCCTAATGATATAGAGCCCCGCGAGTTGCTACTATCAGGTCTAGCCCACGCCCAACAGCGCGTTGACGATCATTTGCGCTCGCTATTGCACTCGCAAGTAGAAGCGGATTCCTTACTCAAGCAAGGCATGCGCGCCAGCTTGCTCGAGGGCGGTAAGCGAGTGCGTCCTTTTCTGCTGTTTGCGAGCGCGCAGCTTGCGAAAGCTCTGGCGCAAGAATCGCCCAAGAAAATAAAAACAGCGAAAATAGAAACAGCGGAAGCGAAAACAGCATCTAATAAAACGAGGGTAGAAGAGGAAGCGGCGAGGGGATGTTCTGGACAAGTTTTTGCGCAGCTAGGGATTGGTAGCCGTCTTGCCGATGACGCAGCAGCTGCTCTGGAGTTGGTGCATAGCTACTCGCTAGTTCACGACGACTTGCCGTCGATGGACGGCGACCTATTACGACGAGGCAAGCCGACGATGCACGTCCGTTTTGGCGAGGGGCAGGCAATCCTCGTAGGCGATGCGTTATTGACCCTAGCCTTCGAGGTTCTCGCCACAGTTCCTCCAGCTACTCCTTCTGGCACTTTTTCTGGCGTCGATAGTAGTAGCGAATCGATTTTGCGTTTAGCGTTAATCAAGCGCTTGGCAGTTGCGGCGGGCATTGGAGGCATGGTTGGCGGACAGAGTCTGGATTTAGCCTATGTTGATGGGTCTGCCGAGAATATCGCCTCTGGCGATGATTTTGTCGGCAAAGATAATTGCGCGGAAGTTCGATCGATTCACGCGCGCAAAACCGGCGCGCTATTGCGCGCTGCTTGCGCGATGGGGGCTTGCTGTGAGGGGGCAAACGATGGGCTATGCGCGGCTTTAGAGGTATATGGTCGAGCAATCGGCGAGGCTTATCAAATAGTCGATGATCTATGCGATTTTGCGGATGCGTCCAGCCAGCCTTCTGCCCCCCCTAACCTATCGTCTGCTTCTTCTGCCTCCCCGCCTATTGGTAAGCCTGCCTCTCCTTCGCACTCTTGTTCGCAGCCTTGTTATGTTCGCGCTGTTGGCAAGTCAGCAGCGGAGGAGCGAGCTCGCACCTTATGTTTAGGAGCGGAGGCATCTATCGCTGGATTTGGCGATGCTGCTTTGCCACTAGTTTTATTTGCGCGTTTTTTACCCTCGCGCATACCCTCCCGCATAGAGTAGCCTAGGCTCGTGGTATTTACGCTGTGGGTATTTTTGGTGCGCGCATTCCTATGAAGAGATTTGATTTATGACCGAGAAAGCAACAGCTTTGGATAGACTAACATCTGTCGCGGACTTACGCACGATGAGCATCGCGCAGCTGCAGGATGTTGCGGACGCTGTGCGGAAGGAGATGATCGAGGTAGTCTCCAAGACTGGTGGTCACTTAGGCGCTGGCTTAGGCGTTGTTGAGCTCACGATCGCCTTGCACGCTGTTTTTGAGACGCCAGAAGACAGACTAGTCTTCGATGTTGGTCACCAAGCCTACCCGCATAAGATTCTGACTGGCAGGCGTTCTCGCCTTTCGACTTTACGCAAGCGAGACGGTTTATCGGGCTTCACCAGTCGCGCCGAGAGTCCTTTTGACCCATTTGGTGCGGCGCATAGTTCCACCTCTCTATCTGCGAGTTTAGGTTTTGCGCTCGCTAGGGATTTACGAGGCTCTTCTCGTCGCGTTGTTTGCGTTATCGGTGATGGAGCGATGAGCGCGGGCATGGCTTACGAGGCTATGAACAACGCAGGAGCGCAGGGTTCTTCTGTTTTGGCGATTTTGAACGACAACGACATGTCGATTTCGCCGCCTGTTGGTGCGTTGAGCGTGTACTTATCGCGCCTATTAGTTTCGCGTCCGGTTCGCAGTTTCCGCAAACTTTTGCGCGGCACGGCTTCGTTGGCACCGCAGCCATTTTCTGACTTTATGCGCAAGATAAGCGAGAAGACTTTTGGTGCTTTAACTGGCGGCACTCTTTTTGAGCAACTTGGCTTTCGCTATGTTGGTCCGATAGATGGTCACCGCTTGGACTTGCTAGTGCCTTTATTGCGCGCATTGCGTAAGGAGCGAGGTCCTATTTTACTGCACGCGATTACCCGCAAGGGCAAGGGTTACGCTCCGGCGGAGCAGGCAGCGGACAAGTTTCACGGAGTTTCCAAGTTTGACATTATTTCAGGCAAGCAACAAAAGCCATCTTCGAGCGCGCCTAGCTACACTTCGATTTTTTCGCGTTATTTGCTAGAGGAGGCTCGTAAGGATTCTCGGATTGTTGCGATTACGGCTGCGATGAAGGAGGGCACGGGTTTAGCTGCATTTGCGCGCGAGTTTCCCAGCCGTTGTTTTGATGTTGGAATAGCGGAGCAGCATGGCGTGACTTTTGCGGCGGGATTAGCTTGCGAGGGCTTGCGTCCGATTGTAGCGATTTACTCGACTTTTTTACAACGCGCTTACGATCAGGTTGTGCATGACGTTGCGATTCAGAGCCTAGCGGTTCGTTTTGTCTTGGATCGTGCGGGTTTAGTCGGTGCGGACGGAGCGACGCATGCGGGTTCTTTTGACTTATGCTATTTATGCTGCCTTCCTAATTTTATCGTTATGGCGCCTTCGGACGAGAGCGAGCTAGCTTTGATGTTATCGACTTCTATTTCGATCGACGACCGCCCGAGCGCTATCAGGTATCCGCGCGGTTCTGGCGTTGGGGTTGCGCTACCGAGCGAGATTTCACCGCTCGCGATTGGCAAGGGTCGTATAATCGACGATGGCAGGGGCAGGACTGGTATGGGCAGGACTGGCAGGGGCGGGACTGGTATGGGCAGAGGTTCTGGTGGAGGAGGCATAGCCATAGTCAGCCTAGGCACGATGTTATCGAGTGCGAGGGATGCGGTAATGTTGTTGCGCGCGCGTGGTTTGCGAGTAACGCTTGCGGACGCTCGTTTTGCGAAGCCGGTTGATGTTGAGCTACTGCGCGATTTAGCGAGCGAGCATGACATTATTGCGACTATAGAGGATGGTGCTATGGGGGGTTTTTCGGCGCAGGCTATGTCGGCTTTGAGCGAGACGGGAATGCTATCACGAGTTATTTTTGTTCCTATCACGCAACCGGATTGTTTTATTGGTCAGGCTAGTCAGGCCGAGCAGCATTCGCTTGCGGGTTTGGATGGCGAGGGTATTGCGAGGCGTTTGCTATCTGCCCTAGAGGGCGTTGCGGGGCAGGGTTTATCCTCCCCTCGTTCTATTTCCCGCGCCTAGCGGAGCGCAGATACGAAGCGATACATTTTTTTTATGCTTTGCGACCACTTTCACAAAAAGTTGTGTTACCGTACTCTTATTGACTCTTGCTCTCATAGGGTATAAATGTTGCTTATGGTACTGTTGCTACATTAGTAGATAAGCGAGGGCATTTATTGCAGTCCCTTGTATTGTAGATGGAAAGGAGAAACAGAATGGCGGCTACTGCTTTTAGAAAAGATAGCTTGTTCGAGAACCCTTTTTCTTTTTGGGGAAAGGTTTCTAGTCTCATTTCATATCGTTTAGGTATTGGACATAAGCCGAGTGCATGCAAGAAGGTTTTTGAAAATGGAGCAGGTAGAGCGCAGGGAATTGTTGCTAATTCTGCTAAGTCTAATGGCAAGGCTAGCGGCGTGTTCGTTTGTAGCGATGCATCAAGGATAGTTATGGAAAAAGTGCGTGAAGCACGAAGGTCAGGGAAGCCGTTAAAATTTAGAGGTGTTCATAGCCATCTTCTAAAGCGGAGTCTTGACAACACGCCTATCGAATTGCGTCGCGATAGGGAATGGGAAGATATGCGTGATGTCGGCAAGGAGATAGTCGATTGAACGATGCCCCGAAGGCGGGTGACATTATCATTTGCGATTTCACTCCCGGTTCTAAGGGCGTGAGATTATGAAGAAACGCCCCGCGCTTGTAGTATCGAGTCAAAAATTTAATGAAGAACTAGGGCAAGCGTTGGTTTGTCCTATATCTGGCGGGCGTTCTGAAAAGGCGAGGGAGGGTGGTTATCTTGTGCCTCTTATGGGTGCTTGCCAAAGAACAGATGGCTCGGTTCGTATCCATCAATGACGCTCGATAGATTTTCGAGTACGCAGAGCTAAGGTTGGCGTTTAAGCTAACACGACTTAATAAGTCGTGTCTTTTGTGCGAGTTTTTTTCAGCTTTCTTATCAGTCCTTTTTTGATTTTTTTCGCCACCTTACTTTTCGCTGGTAGCGACTAACGCTAGGGCTGCGCTCGCCAGACGGGCTGCTGGCTTATCGGCCCTGCTCGTCAACACGATAGGCACCATTCCGCCCAAGACGATTCCCGCGGCACAACCGCCGCCGACCCATACCAAAGACTTAAAGATAGCGTTGCCGGCGACTATCTCCGATACTAGTAATCCGTTAGCCGCGCCGGCGACCGCGCCGCCAACATTTTTGATAGAGGCGGCGGCGGGCACTAATGCGACATCAAACGACAGAGGACCTTCGATATCGGCAACATCGCCGAGGTTTTCTTGTCCCCAGCGAGCGATTTTACCAGCCACGAGACTGCTAGGCATAGACTCCATCTCCTTTTCGCTTGCGGAGAGAACGGCTATACGCGGACGCGCGAAACCCAACTTGCGAGCCAAACGAGCCATCAACACCAACGCCTCGCGTTTAGTCTCTTCGTCTGGCGCGACATTGACTGCGCAATCGGAGAGCAGGATTCCGCGCCGCGCGCCGCTACCGACTTCTTGCGCGCTCTCCTCGTTGATGTCTGGTGGGGTTATGTAGAAGATGTGTAGCATCCTGTTGCCGCTAATCCTTACGCCTTGCTCTCGGTTGAGTATCGCGCGCATGAACTGATCGGTTTTGACCGAGCCTTTCATCACCACCTGCGCGTTGCCTTCGCGAGCGAGTTTTGTAGCCTCGCCGCTCGCCGCCTCGCTCGAACAATCGAGTATTTCCATCGAGCCTAATGACAGCTGATGCTCTTTAGAGAGCGCGAGTATGCGAGCCTTTTCGCCGACCAACGTTACTAGTCCCAGCTCGGCGGCGCGTATGGCAACGGCGCCTTGTAAGGCGGTTAGCGATTCTGCACCGGCGAGGGCGAAGCGCATCGGCTTGTTGCCATTAGCACTTGCGCTTAGCTGCTTTGCTCTGCTCAGCAGGTCGGCGGAGCATATTGGTGCTTGGTCTGTGAAGAAGCCCATTGCCTGGCTTTTCTGCATCTGGCTTGTCTGGTCTTGGTCTATCTAGTCTTGGTTTGCTTGAGCTTGGTTTGCTTGAGCTTGGTTTGCTTGAGCTTGGTTTGTCGGGTTTCAGCCTGCCTATGCGGAGGCTCGCTATTTTCTTACCCCCCCTTTTCTTACCCCCCCTTTTCTTACCCCCCTTTTCTTACCCCCTGCCTTACCCCCCTGCATTATCCCCTTGGCTTGACCTTACCTCCGCCTCGCTCTGCTCAGTCCCCTCAGTCCACATTAGTATGCTTATACTTAGCCATCAAACGTTGAGGTTTTTTCAGAGCATCCCTGCGGAAAGGGTCACCGAGTTCTTGGGTTGCCATGCATTCGATGATCGTGCACTTGTCGTTTCCAATAGCCTTTTTCAAGGCATCGCCTATTTGCTCAGGTCGATCTACATTGATTCCCTCAGCCCCCATAGCTTGCGCGATCTTTGCGAAGGAGGGGTTTTCGAGGTTAGTGCCGATGTAGCGATTCGCGTAGAAATCGACCTGATTTTTCTTCTCTGCCCCCCACTGCCCATTGTTGAAGACGACCGCGACGACGGGTATATTCTCGCGCACGCAAGTTAGGGTTTCTTGCAGGCTCATGCCCCAAGCCCCGTCTCCGACATAGGCAACGGCAGGTCTATCTGGACGAGCTACCTTTGCGCCGATGGCGGTTGGGAATGCGTACCCGCAGTTTCCGAAGCTCATAGCGGCGAAGAAACTTTGTGGCTGCTCGAATCGTAGGTAAGAATTGGCGACCGAACAGATGTTGCCGATATCGGTAGTTACCATAGCGTCTTTAGGCATCGCACGTTCGAGCTCCCTTAGGATTCGCCGTGGTGCGATTGGCGAGCCGTCTTCTTGTCCCCAAGTATTCAGCTCGTCCTCCCATTCTTTTTTCTGCTTTTGCATTTCTTGTTCACGCGCTGGCTTATTTTCTAGCGCGGCGACGGGTCGGTTGTCGGCTTTCAGCCTAGCGAGTATTTCTTGAGCTACGGATCTAGCGTCTGCGCATACGCCTACATCTGTGCGCTTGACGAGTCCTAGCATGCGTGGATCGTTGTCCACCTGTACCAGCTTGGCATTTTTAGGCCAATAATCGATTCCGTGCTGGGGCAGAGTGCCGAAGGGTCCTAGTCGTGTTCCGAGTGCGATCACGAGGTCGGCTTGCGCGAGCAACTTCATAGCGGCTTTTGATCCTTGATAGCCGATGGGACCAGCCCATAGGGGGTGCGATGATGGGAACGAATCGTTATGTAGATAGGTATTTACGACTGGCGCGGATAGATGCTCTGCTAGAGCGAGAACTTCCTTGACGCCCTTGCTCATCACGACTCCGCCGCCAGAGAGTATCACTGGGAATTTAGCTTCGGTAAGCATTGTGACCGCTTTGGTCAAGGCTTCGTTGCCGCCGCCTGAGCCCTCGATGAGCATGGGTTCTGGCAGATTGTCCTCGACCTCGCCATAGAACATATCGCGTGGAATGTTATACTGCGTTGGACCGCTCTCGAGCCTAGCGTAGTCGAAGCAACGTGATAGCAGTTCGGCGACGCGTTGTTGGTTGCTAACATGGGCTTGGTATTTTGTAATTTTTTCGAAGAAGGGTAGCTGTTCGGTTTCTTGGAAACCGCCTAGCCCTTGTGTGTTAGAGCCTGTTTCTGGCGTAAATACGACTATCGGAGTGTGCGCCCAGTATGCGGCGGCGACGCCAGTTACGAAGTTAGTTATGCCTGGACCGTTTTGTGCGAGGCAGACACCGACATGGTCGCTTGCGCGTGCGTATCCGTCCGCCATGTGGGCGGCACCTTGTTCGTGCGCAACCGAGATGAAACGGATTCCAGCGGTATCGAATAGGTCTAGCGCGTCCATAAATGCGGAGCCGACTATACCGAAGACATTTTTGACGCCTTGCTTTACGAGCACTTCGACGATTGCTTCCGATGGGGTGATTTTTGCCATGATTTCTATTTTCCTTATTTTAAGATTTGCCTTAGCTTGTTGAGGCTTCAAGTTAATTGTAACCTATCTTGGTTGCAAAATTGCGAGTTATTTTATGCATTCTCGCGAGATTTTTCCTAGTTTCTTCCATAAGATTGCTATATGTGCCTTATTGAAACAAGGCTCTTATAAGGTTTGTTTTGAGATTAAGCCACGCTGGTTTTTCATTCTTTTTGCACCCTTTGCACCCTATGACTATAGTAAAATTATGCTTTAAAACATGCTATAAGTTATTTTAGCGTGATGTAGATTATTTGGTCATATTCCGCTTTCAATCGCAACCGCCAGAACCTTGGAGTAAATTGCATGCTAGATAAGTCCCCGCCTTCCGCCAATTCTTTAGAATCGCACTGGATGCCTTTTACGAACAACCGCGCCTTTAAGGCATCGCCGCGCCTTATAGCGAAAGGTAAGGGATGTGAGTTGTGGGATCATAATGGCAATCGCCTACTAGATGGCTCTTCTGGCTTATTCTGTAGCCCTGCTGGTCACTCGCGCCCTGAGATTGCGGATGCGGTCTATACGCAGCTACAAGAGAATAGTTACGCGACTTCATTCTCTATAGGTCACTCGATCAGCTTTTCATTTGCCGAGCGCCTTACGCGCATTTTGCCGAATGGTATAGACTATGCTTTTTTCACGAATTCTGGCTCCGAGTCTGTCGACACCGCGATTAAGATAGCACTTGCGTACCACCGCGCGAGGGGCGAGGGTCATCGCCTGCGCTTTGTTTCTCGCGAGCGCGCCTATCATGGCGTTAACATGGGTGGCTTATCTTTATCTGGCATGGTTAGGAATCGTGAGACATTCGGCTTGACCTTACCGCATATTTCGACGATCAGGCACACGCTCACGCGCACTGGCAGTTACGAACGCGGACAGCCTAGCGAAGGAGCAGATTTAGCGGATGATTTAGAGCGCGTTTGTGCGACCTACGGAGGCGGCACGATTGCGGGGGTCTTCATCGAGCCGATTGCGGGTTCGACTGGCGTTTTAGTCCCCCCGCGTGGCTACCTTGACCGCATCCGCGAGATATGCGACAAGCACGGCATTTTACTTATACTAGACGAGGTTATCACGGGTTTTGGTCGTTTAGGCGATCCATTTGCGGCGGATAGCTTTAGCATCACTCCGGACATTATGACGATGGCGAAGGCATTGACGAACGGCTGCATTCCGATGGGTGCGGTTGGCGTCCAGCAAGAGGTCTACCGCACGGTTACGGATTGCGCTGCGGAGGATGCGATTGAGTTTGCGCATGGCTACACTTACTCCGCGCACCCTGCGGCTTGCGCTGCGGGTTTAGCGTCTCTGGAGATTTATGAGAAGGAGGACTTATTTTCTCGCGCGAAGAGTCTGACCCCGTATTTTCTTGACGCTGTTTGGTCTTTGCGCGGGCACGCTAGGGTTAAGGACTTGCGCGGCTATGGCTTACTGGCTGGCGTAGAACTAGACCCGCAAGGAGCTACGGCTGGAGCTACTGGCGTAAGTTTCCAGAGGAGTTTATTTGATAACGGCTTGCACGTGAAGGCTACGGGCGACACGGCGATATTATCGCCGCAGTTTATAGTTGAGAAGGCTCAAATAGACGAAATGATAGATATTTTTCGCAAAACGCTTGACACT
>JABABG010000048.1 GCA_014238315.1 Alphaproteobacteria bacterium | reverse complement strand
TTCGTTCTGAGCCAGGATCAAACTCTAAGGTTTTATTTCCAGAGCCCATATTAAGCGTATGCGAGCCGCCCCTCTGTAAGGAGGAGTAGCTGCGCTTAGTACGAGCTCAGCGTCTTTGAGAAAAGCGCGCCAACCCCGTATCCCATCCGATGTACTATTTCAAACAGAAGCGATTCTAGCTTCTCTGCTGGACTATCAACCTAACGGGTCTGAAACCCCAGAGGTATTAACTCAAGAGTCTAACCCCAAGAGTCTAACCCCAAGAGGTCTAACTCTAGAGCATTCACTCAAGAGCTTGTGCCCCAAAAAGATTATGCCGTAACAGACTTTGCAATACGAATCGCTGAGCTTGAGTATATTCAGTTTTTTGATTTTAAGCAAAGCTTTTTATTCTCCTTTTTATTATATTTTTCTGCTATCGGTATGGCATAGAGCAACCTCGTCCAGCAACCTCGTCCAGCAGCCCGTCCAGCCAAGCCTATGCCAGCCAAGCCTATACCAGCCAAGCCTATACCAGCCAAGCCTATACCACATCGAGCTTTACCGCCCTCCTCTGCGGATCCGTTTCGTTCATTGCGTCTTTCGCGCGAGGATTTGCCGTTGCTTCCGCGCCCAGAATCGAGTGGTTTGACGAGGCTCGTTACCGGTAGCGACCAAAACAACGAGCCTTTAGAGCTTTCTGTTGTCGAGGAGCGTCCTCTGTCTATATATTTGAACAGCCGCGAGGTTATCACGCAGATGACGGTTGGCGACCACCCTGAGTATCTAGCGTTGGGTTTTTTGCAGAATCAGGATTTATTAGAACCCACGAACCCTATTGTTTCTGTAGAGTATCACGCGGATTTAGAGACGGTGGTTGTTCGCACGGCTTCTTCGAGCGACCTAGAAGATAAGTTACGCCACCAAGTTCGTACATCTGGCTGTGCGCAGGGTAGCATGTTTTCTTCTGCGCTTGAGAAGGTTGAGGAGCTTCGTTTTCCCTCGTCTTGCGCTCGAGTTTCGACGAGGGTTTTTTACCACATACAGCATCGGGTTAATCGTCTTCCGAGTCTCTATTTGAAGGCTGGCGCGATACATGGCTGCGCTCTTTTTCGAGGCGCGGAACTACTGGCTTACCTAGAGGATGTTGGCAGGCATAATGCTGTAGACAAGATAGCTGGCTATATGCACATCGAGTCTATTTCTGGTATTGACAAGATATTTTACACGACTGGTCGCTTGACATCGGAGATGGTGATCAAATGTGGGTTTATGGGTATTCCGATATTGCTATCGCGCTCTGGCTTTACAGCTTGGGGAGTATCGTTAGCTCGGACTATGGGCTTGACTTTAGTGGGTCGCCTTCGCGGCAAACGCTTTGTCATATTGTCTGGCGCGGAGCGGGTAGACTTCGACCATTCTTCGAGCGACCTTTCGGACGAGCATCGACGCCACATACGCAAAGGTGCATCGTAGGGAACGCCAGCGGGCTAGTCCGAGAAACCGAGCCAGAAGTAGAGCTATAAAAGTAGAGTTAATACCAGTGGAGACAAGAACAACATAGACAAGAGTCGAGATGCTCGGTGTTTTTTGTCTAGCTTATTTTCTGTTGCTCGTTCCAGGCGGTTGTTACTTTTGCGCTCCATCGAGCGACGATGGGCTCGATGAGGAAGGCGACCGCGAGGAATAGGAAGGGACGGAAGAACATCAGCCAAGCTCCTATTTTCCAGTACCAGTGTATTTTTGTAGCCTGCTTCATGACCAAGGGTTGGCTAGCCGCCGCGAGAGCCGCGATGGCGATTGCCGCGAGTATAGCGAGCCAGATTCTTCGTGTCTGCGGATTTTTCAACCTCGCCCGTAGGTCTCTTCTGATCCGTTTATTTGTCAGCAGGACTAACAATAATATGGTAGCTGGTATTTGATACGCAAAGCTGAGTAGTAACAACCGCCATGGATTTTCGCATGCTGCCCATTCGATAGCCTCGCGTTTAGTGTATTTTTGCGAGCAATCGATTTTTGCTGTTTTTTTCACGCTATCGACGAACCCGTGCGTTGCGCCTTGCGTTCTGAATAGGAATCTGTGTTTTGCGTGCGCTATGAAATCGGTGCCGATTGCGCTCGCCTGCCAATAGTGCAGAGAGAAAGCAGCGATGAATCCTAACACTATCGCGAAGGAGCATACTGTGTTCCATAAGAGGAATTTTTTTATTTGCCATTTTTCTCTGACAGCGTACCAGAAGATAGGAATTGTAGTAGCGACCATCACGGTGGGTAGCATATCGTATCCGAGCCCGAAGAGTATTTTCGCGCACATAGCCCCAGCCGCGCTGATTGCGATGATGGCTAGAGTTTTCCAAGCATATTTCGAGTTGTTTTTTTTGCGCCAGCTACTCTGCATCAGGAACGCTACGATGAGGAAGGGTAAGAACCAGAAGAACGGTTTGTATAGTATGCTCCCCCCCATATTGTATATTAGGGTTGGGGCTATGGGCGATAGTATAGTTGCTCCACCGACGAGTAGCGCGGCGAATAGGTTAACTTCGCGGGCTATCCACAAGCAAAATAGGCAAATAGCTATTGCGGTTGAGGTTGCTGCAACGGCTCGTAGGGTCCATAATCCGATGTATATGCGGTCTTTGCTATTTTTAGCGATAGTTTGGGATAGCCTCCAGAAAGGGTATACCAGCATAGTCTCGAGTCCTGGCGCGGAGATGTATGGAGGACGTTGATTATGGTAATTTTCGAGTCCCTGCCAACCTCTTTCTTGTAGCTTTTGGTATTCTTCTCTTGTTCGGTAGCATCCGGCTTCGCTATTGTCCCAAGCGTCTGCGATGAATCCTCCCCTTGCCCATAGCCCATTGTGCTCTTTCGCTATCATTGTGCGCACGACCCTACTTTCTTCGCAAAGGTCGAACCATTGGTTGTAGTTTGGCAGGGCGAACAAGCCGAACATGCTAGCGAGGAAGCAGACGACGAATAGTATCGCGAGTGTTATTTTTCTGTATCTATACATTCTGCAATTATTTGATTACGCTTTTTTTGTTACATCCTATACCATACCTTGCTTTTTTACTCGTGTATTTTATAGCTTGCAGATAAAACTACTCGTTGTAGCTATCAGTTATTTCCGTGCAGTTATTTCCGTGCAGTTATTTCCGTGCAGTTATTTCCGTGCGATAAATTTAGCGTAGTATTTTTTCACACTCGGCATGATTGTGAACGCGAGTAGCAGGAAGAGTAGCGGTCGAAACATCATTTCCCAAGCTAGCGGTCCCCACCAGGAATGTATAGCGGTTGCCTCCTTGAGCGTTAACGGCTGGCTCACTGCTGCGAGCATTGCGATTACGATGGCTACGACGATAGCTTTTTCTATTCGTTTTGCTTGGGGGTTTTCTTTTTGCGAGTATTCTCTCCAGTATTTTTTCCGCCGCGCCAGTATAATTATTGGCACTACGACTATTGCCATCAGCGCTTGACTAGGCAGAGCTATCAGGAGGATTTCTAGTCTGGACGAGCAAATTTTCAAGGTTTGCCATTCTTCTCCGACTAGCATTTTTTCTTTATCGATGGCTTTGCCGAGTATTCTTTCAGCGGCTTTATTTATGTAGTGCTGTAAGACGACTTTGTTAGTTATGCTTCGGCAATCCGTCTGACTTTTGTCGAGCCCGACGCGCTGATTAACTCTATGTTGAGCGTGCGCCAAGAAGTCTTTCCCGATGTTTTTTGCCTGCCAGTAGTGCAATGCGAAGGCACAGACGAACCCGACCAGTATAGCCAGCGAGCTAGCAGTAAACCACAGGCAGAATTTTTTGATCAGCCATTTTTCTTTGACGGCGTACCAGAAGATGGGGATCGTCGCTGTTATCATCGTCGGGGCGAGCATATCGTATCCCCAGCCGAAGAGTATTTTAGCGCAGATAGCCGTTGCCGCGATTACAGCTACGATAGCCATTGCTGTGTTAGCTCGCGGTTTTTTGCTATTTTTCTGCATATTTACGCGCCATTTACTCTGCATAGCGAATGCGATAGCGAGGAATGGCACGAGTAGCATAGCGGGCTTTAGCATCGCATGGTGGCCAAGCGCGTATATCGTATTCGTTGAGCTTAGTAGCAAGGCACCCGCCACTCCGAGAGCGGCGGCTATAGATGTTTCTCTAGCTATCCATAGACATAATAGAGTTATTACTATTGCGGTTTGCGCGGCCGCTGCTGCCTGCATAGCCTTCAAGCCGACTAGGTATCGATTTTCACTATTTTTTGCGAGCCTTTGCGAAATTCTCCAGAAGGGGTATAGTATGATAGTATCTAGCCCCGGTGATGAGATATACGGAGGTCTTTCTTGTAGATAATTTTTAATATACTTCCATCCTTTTTTCTGCAATTCCCTATAATCTTCTTCATTTCTATAGCACTCATTGAGATAGTATGGGTCTGAGACGAATCCTCCTCTTGCGAACAAACCTTGCTTATCCTTCAGAACCATGGTTCTTACTATTCTAGATTCTTCGCAAGGAAAGCCTTCCCAGCGATACCAATCTTCGGGGTTTGCCACGATGGAGGAGGCGGAGATGCTAGCTAGGAAGAAAGTGAAGAATAGTAGTGTGAATATTACTTTTCTGTATTTATGCATTTTGCAATTATCTTATCGAGTTTGACCAAACAGCATAATGACTGAGGATAGTCGTTTTAGCAATAGCAGTTTTGCGATTTTGGCAGGTGGTCGAGCTTCTCGCATGCACGCGAGTTGTACTACTCTGGATAGTAGCTTCGATAGTGGCGTTTTAGACAAATGCCTTCTTTCTGTTGGCGGCAAAACTATCCTAGAGCGTATCGTTGAGGGCTTACGCGTGAGCGATTTTTCGTCGAGCGCGCTTAATACGAACGGCGAGCTTGCTCGTTTTGCTGATATTTCTGATAAATATGCTCTGGCTTTGGTAGGCGATGTAGCGGCTTCGGGCGAGGGGGGGGGTATAAAGTCCAGCAGTGCTTCTTCTTCCGAGCAATCTCCAACTTCTCTTCCGACTCTTCCAGCAGCTACTCTTTCGGGTCCTCTTTCGGGTCCTCTTTTGGGTCCCCTTGCCGGCTTACTATCCAGTCTGCGCTGGGCGCGTGCTTGTGGTTCGCGTTGGCTTTTAAGCGTACCTGGCGATTGTCCATTTCTTCCGAGTGATTTATTCCCGCGCTTGAGCTCTCGCCAGTCTGCGATGGGCTCTTCGATCACTTGCGCTGCCTCGCGCCAGTCGGACGGAGTGTTTCGCAGGCATTCGGTTACCGCCCTGTGGGATGTTTCTTTGCAGGACGACTTGGCGGATAGCCTGTTTTCTGGTGGCATACGCAAGATAGACCTGTGGACGAGCAGGCACTCTGTGGCTATCGAGGAATGGGATTCTCCGTTGGATTTCTTCTTCAATGTTAACGACCGAGCCGATTTAGAACACGCTAATTCTCTGGCGCGTACAGATTTTCGATAGGACATTCCAGCATTTTAATATTTTATGTAATTTGTTACCGCTGAACTTGCAGTTGGTATAGTAGTTTGCTAGTGTTGTTCGAATCTCATCTGTTTATGGATGGTAGCTTACGAAACTTTATCATTGAAAGGAGAAACGGAAATGTGTGTTGAAGGTTGCATGGCGCATGTTAGCTCTCGATTGAGGAGCGACTCGTCTTTAGAGAACAAAAATAGCGATACTAATAGGGGTGCCAGCGGGCGAGTTGGCGGAGATGCTTTAACCGAGTCGTCCTCGGTCGCTAGCGGTTCCTCGCGTCGTAATTTTTTACAATTTTTTGCTAGAGGTTTAGCTGGTGGTGGCGTTTCTGCCGCGCTAGCTATGGGTGTAGGAGCATTTTCTTCGCGCCCTGCGCTAGCGATGGGTCATGAGGAGCTATCCTACGGATCACGAAAGAAGAAGCGTCTGCTCAGACGCGGCATTAGGCGTATTGTTGACTTGACGCATAGCTTTGACAGCAGTTTTCCAACTTTTGGTGGTTCGTCGGGTATTTCATCGAAGAAACTAGCGAGCTTTTCTAAGAGTGGCTACAACGCCTACGAGCATAAGATTTCTGAGCATGCGGGTACGCACATAGACGCGCCGATTCACTTTTCGCAAGATGGGCAGAGCGTTGATGAGATAGCGGTGGAGCATCTAGTAGCTCCGCTAGTTCGCCTTGACCTTCGCGCGCGCGCTGCGGATAATTCGGACGCGCAGGTAACGCCAGACGATTTGCTGGTTTGGGAGAAGAAGCGCGGCAAGATACCTAAGGGTGCTTGCGTTGCGATGGATAGTGGCTGGGATAGTTTTGTCGGTAGCAAGAAGTTTCGCAACGC
>JABABG010000032.1 GCA_014238315.1 Alphaproteobacteria bacterium | reverse complement strand
GAGTCGTGAGGACAGCTGCCTCCTGATTAACGTCCGCAATAACTATCTTGTCTCGTCCGATCTGTAGGTCGTTTTGGTAATTTCGACCGAACTCTAGACGGGTCTGCAAGATCGCTATGTTGTTACCAAAAAAGCGTTCGTTAACCTCTAGCTGAGCTAGAGCGTTGTTTAAGGTGGCACGAATGGTCGCAGCTTGTGCGACATTGCTAGTAGATAGGGCAGAAAAACCAGCTATGTCAACTGAAGCAATAGCGGTGAAGGTAATAGAGCCGTTAGCAGCATCGAGATAGTCAACTGAAAACAAATTGCCGGATGATGCAGTTAAGGCACCTACAAAGTAAAGATTCTTGCCGTCAACCTCTAGATTGGAATCAGAATCATCGCTGAAGGTGACCGTGAAGTCGCGATCAGTGCTGATTAACAAGTTCAAGCCGTTATACTCCGTATCCCTTGTTACCACATTGTGCAACTGCTCGAAAACCTCTCTATAGGCCACAGTGATTGCTACTAGCGCTTGCTCATCGCCTAGCGCACCCTCGGCAGCCTGCGTCAAGCCAATCGCTTGTTGGATGTAGGCACGCGCGGCAGTAAGACCAGTGATCTGGTTATTTAATGCCGAAATAGCCTGGTCAACTCGCTCGTTAGCGTTTGCGAAAAGCGAGGCTCGTTCGCCAAGCGAACGCGATTCAAAAAATTCCGTAGCACCGTCCGTAACATCAACGATACGCTCGCCAAACGACAAGCGACGCTGTGCTACAGCAGAATCTCGTTCGATCTGTTGCAACGAAAGTAAGGTAGTGCGTTGGGCACTCGATAGGGCAATATCATTAGCCATGGATCATTCTCCTTGGTATATTCCTTCTGGATGTGTCGACACTTTAGAAAAACGGAAACCTAATTAACCCAACAGCATCGCCACGACAAAAGCAAACATCGTAAGCCAATGTCGCAAGCAAGCATCTCAAGTCAGGCACGCCTTCTGCAGTGCATTTAAACCGAAGTTCTCCTCGGTTGCGGTGAGTATGTCGGGGGAAGGGAGGTTTGTCAAGCAAAAAAAATCAAAAAAATGCAAATAATGCAAAAAACTCGTAAAACTTGCCTGAAACAAAGGCAATCGCAAGGATAACCGCAAGGATAACTGCAAGGATAACCGCAAGGATAACTGCAAGGATAACTGCAAGGATAATCGAAAGGATTATTGTAAGGGTTGCCGCAAGGGCAACCTCAAGGGCAACCTCAAGGGCAACCGCAAATGCACTATATTATCTTAGCGCGCTATCTAATGCGCTACCTAGAAGCATTGCCTAGGAGCGATGCCTAAAAGCTCTATTGCTAGTGCCCAGATGGCAAAGGGGTCGCAAAGATCATTGCAGAAGGCGAAGTAGCTGCTGGTGCCGATCACCGAGAAGGTCTAGCGAAGAAATCGCCAAGTTGTTGCGTGTCTGTAGCGCTGAGAGGGTCACAGCCTCCTCGTTGCTGTCTACAGAGGTTATAGTATAGCGAGCATCCGTCAAGGTCTCCGTGAAGGAGCGTGAAAATAAAAGGCGCGATTGCAGAATCGAGATGTTGGTCGCAAAAAAACGCTCGTGCGTCTCTAGGCGCGATAAAGCAGTCTTTATGCTCTCATCTATCGCGTCCGCGAAGTCTAGGCTATCCTTAAAGCTCGAAAAGCCAGTGAAGCTGAACCTCACCCCGCCATCTACAACTGGAGCTAAAAAGTTCGATAAAATTATCCGGTTACTATCCGTAGTTATACTAAATACCCTGCCCGCCACTCCCGTGCGAATCCCGTTGCCAGAAAACAGACCTCCGATTTGTACATCCGTAACGCTGTTGAATAAGTCTCGACCTTGAACCTCTAAACGTTGCTCGATTTCTTCGCTGTAACGCACGCGAAGACGTTGATCGGTGCTCGTGAGTAGCTCTAAACCCAGATAAGAGCTATCCTTCGCGACCAAGATAAAAGAGCGGATTAACTCTGAAAACTGCTGCGTCCCTTGCACCAGCGCCGAGTCGCCCGTCGAATCATCGCGCAAAGCGTTGCTACGCGCGCTGATAAGAAGACCCTGCGCCGACTTTAAAAACGCGCGCGCACCCTCTATGCCATCGATCGGGGCTTCCAAGGCAGAAATACCCTGATTAATGTCCGATTGCCTGCTCCGCAACAGAGAGATCGTCTCGCCTAGCTGCTCCGAGACGAAGTAATCGGTAACTCCGTCCACAGGCGAGTGCAGGCGTTGACTAGTCGTAAGGCGGCGGTTCGCCTGTTCCGTCAAACGAGTGATCTGCTGCAAGTTGTAAAGGCTTTGACGTTGGTCAAAGGATAGGTTAACTCTACCGACCATTCTGGACTCCAGTAATATAAATAGCCGTTCTGCTATCGTTCATAATCTGCGATTGCTTATAATCTGCGATTGCTTATAAATAGCGATGCAAGACTCGTGCCAGAGGCGCCTGATAACGCCTGCCAAAAAATAAGCAATGCACAAGCAACGGGTAAACGCCATACACATCTTGGCATAAAGCCTCGCTAGCGCGGTCAAGAGGGTTGCCGCTCGTAGCTCGGTAGCCATCGAAAAATGACTCGTCGCAACAAGGAAACAAGCGCAACATCGCCAAGTCTACTTGCCCGTCTCCGTAGTAAAGTGCCGGGTCGAGCAAAGCGCGTAGCGTTCTCTTGCCAAAAAGCATGTTGCCTCCCCATAAGTCGCCGTGTAGTAGCGAAGGACGCAACGACGGGCTACCTACGAGCAGACTATCGAGCTTTTCTGTAAAACGCAGCAAGCTCTTGTGCAAGCCCTCGTCTAGCTCGCCCGCAGCCAAACATTTTGCTCCAAGCGGCTCAAGGCGTCGTTCGCGATAAAACTCTAGCCAGTCGCCACAACGGCGGTTGTCTTGTAGTAACTCGCCTAAGGGGGTGTCGTAGTCGTAGCCGAAACTATCGCTCGAACAAGCGTGTAGTTGCGCCAGCTTGCCGCCAGCCTCGTAGCAGGCTTTTCGGTAATCTACGCGCGAGCTACTCGCCCCCCCTCCCCGCTCGTGCTCGATCCATTCCATCGCAAGCATATCCGCATCCGCGTGATAGACCCGCGGAACGTAGCAGGAGGGGTGTTCGCCATCGTCCTCGATAGTAGTAGCGGGGGTAGTGGCAGGGGTAATAGCAGGGGTAATAGCAGGGGTAATAGCAGGGGTAGTTTTGTAGCTCGCCTTGTAGCCACCCTTGTAGCCACCCTTGTAGCCACCCTTGCAACTCAATAGCGCGTCCTTGAGGTCAGAAAGCATGCGCGCCTCAAGCAAAAAATGCCCCGTGCCAAACTTCACAACAACCTCGCGGGAATCGCTCAAACGCAGGCGAACGCAGGAGCTCAAGCAACCGCCAGCAAGGGGTTGGCTGCTTGTGATGCTTGATCCTAAAATTTGTTCAAGCCTATCGCGTAGGGCTTGACGCATAGTTACGATTGCTCGAGGTTATCGGGTCGGATTCTGGGCTACGAGCTCGCTATGCCTCATCGCTCTCATGCCTTATCCCCATAGCCCGCGCCTGCCGATAGGCTCGCGAAAAAAGACAGCCAGCTATCTACGCCTTTTTCTATGTCGTCGAGCATGTTCTCAAAGTCTTGCCGACTGCCGTAGTAGGGGTCTAGCACGTCCAGCCCATGCCGACCCTCTAGCTTGTCCAAGAATAAGACGACGCGAGGCTCTAACAAAGAGAAGTCGCTGCCAGCTTGCGCTCGCGGATGTTGCTCGCGTAGGTAGGATAGGTGTCCGTGGTCCATCGCCAGTATCCAGTCGAAGTTTTCAAAGTCGCTCGCTTGTAGCTGGCGTGCGCGTAAGGACGAGCCGTCCACATCGCGCCTCAGCAGAGCAACCGCCGCCCGTTCGTCGATGCTCTGGCCGATATGGTAGCTCTCTAGACCGCAGGAATCGCAATCCACAAGCTTGCCCACATCGCGCTTACGCATAACAGCCTCGGCACTCGGAGAGCGGCAGATGTTACCGCTGCAGACAAAAAGAACCCTAGTCGCCATCAGCTAAGGCGTTCGTTGGTTATTGTATTGAAAATGGTAAAGAATCGGGTGCGCTAAAAAATGAAAAATCTACTACTAACTCACGCGCCTAAGCTGGATATGCGAGACGTCCGTAACTCCCGCAAGAAAGCTCGCGCGACAGCCAGCTAGGTAGTAACGCCAAATGCGCGCAAAACGCTCATCGAAGCCTAGCTCCTTTAACTGATGCCAGTAGGTGTTAAAGTTCATCAACCAAATCTCTAAAGTTTGCGCGTAGCTATTGCCAAAAGAAAAAATCTCGACAACTCGCAATCCCGCCGCCTCCGCCTCCGCGCAAAAACGTGCCTTCGAGGCAAGCATGCCGCCAGGAAAAATATAGTTGCGGATAAAGTCAGTGCCGTTGCGGTATTCCTCAAATTCATCTTCGCTGATCGTAATTGCCTGAATAAGTGCTGTGCCGTTCTTCTTCAAGCTGTCGTATATCTTCGAAAAATACTTCTTCCAATACGCCTCGCCAACAGCCTCGTACATCTCGATCGAAACGATGGCGTCGTACTTTCCATCGACGCGGCGGTAGTCCTCTATATCCACAGATGCACTCTTGCCCAGTGGACGCGTGATAATGCGTGCCCAACGAGCTTGCTCCCGCGAAAGCGTGATGCCGCGAACCTCATGACCGCGACTAACGGCGCGCTGAATGAAATTACCCCAGCCACAGCCTATCTCTAGAATTCGCGAGCTCTTACCTAGGCGCTTGATGATGTGGTCTAACTTGTTCTCTTGCGCCTGCTTAAGGCTACGCGTTTGCTCGGAGAATAGCGCGCTCGAATAGCTCATCGTCGAATCAAGCCAAGTCTTGTAAAAGTCGTTGCCCAAGTCGTAGTGCGCCCTAATGTTACGGGAACTGCCTCGCAAACTATTACGCTGAATAGCGTAGCGAAGGCGGGTCGCAACCTGCACTAAACCCATGCCACCGTGTATTCGTTGCGAGGAGAGGTTGATTGCAAAAAACTCAAGGCACTTCTGTAGGTCGCTCGTCTCCCACATGCCACTAACCCAAGCATCGCCAAAGCCGCCGCTGCCGTGAAATGCCGTCTTCAAAACGCAACGCCAATCTAATATATGAATGTCCGCACGAACGCCAGGCCCTTCGCCCGTAAAGTGGTAGATACGACCATCGGGAGTGGTCAACTCTAGGCTACCATAGCGTACGCGCTCTAGGCGCGTGAAAAACCATCGTTGCAAGTTCGCTCTAATCATAGCAAAGCTCCTTACCCTTCGTTTTACTATAAGTTTGCTCTAACGCATATACAAGAACTCTGTCGTTAACAAGAACCATGCCGTTAATAAAGAGCCCTGCTGTTAACAATAACCCTGTATCTTCAGGTACCCTGTCCCCTTGATTACTTTGTCCTTCGCAAAAGAGCACTTCCAGTAGCCCCCCAACAGCACCATACGCCAATACTCTAGCAAGCTTGCTTAGTCTTATGCAAAAAAAATATACTACAAAAAATACCCTACATTTAAAATGGTAAAGAAAAAGTAAAGAAAATGGATTTTGCTCTTACAGCAGAACAAAAACTTATCGTCGAGACGGTGCGCAAGTTCGTCGAGCTGGAAATATACCCGCTCGAAAAACAGGTTGAAAAAAAAGGATTCGTCGAACCAGATATTGCAAACGAGATAAAACGAAAAGTCTTGGAGCTGGGATTCTACGCGCCTAACTTCCCAACCGAGCTCGGCTGTGGCGGGCTAGATCATCTCAGCTTCGCCCTACTCGAAAGAGAGCTCGGGCGCGGTTCGATGGCGCTGACGCATTTTTGGGGAAGACCGCAGAATATACTCATGGCTTGCAAGGGTGAGCAGAGGCAGCGATTCCTAATGCCAGCTCTGCGGGGAGAGAAAATGGACGCGCTCGCTATGACAGAGCCAAACGCCGGCTCGGATATTCGCAACATGCAGGCTAAAGCGCGGCGCGTAAAAGGGTGCGCGAAGGGCGGTTCGGGCAGTCGCGGAGACGGCTGGTTGCTAAACGGCACAAAGCATTTTATCTCGGGTGCCGAGCACGCCGATTTCGTAATAACCTTCTTCGCTAGCGGTGAGCAGCAGACGCCGCGCGGCGTAAGGCAATCCCTCACCTGCTTCATAGTCGAGCGCGGGACTAAAGGATTTTCTATAAATAAAGGCTACGAAAGCGTGTCGCATCGCGGTTATAAAAACTCGATCCTAACCTTCGACGATTGCTTCCTACCCGACGATAATGTGCTTGGGGAGATCGATCAAGCATACGAGTTGATGAACTCGTGGCTATACGCAACACGTCTGACAGTCGCAGCACAAGCCGTCGGACGCGCTCGCCGTACATTCGACCTCGCAGCTAGCTGGGCTGCTGAGCGTAAACAGTTCGGTAAAACGATCGGTTCGTTCCAAGGGGTGGGGTTCAAAATTGCCGATATGATAACAAAAATAGACGCCAGCGACTGGCTAACCCTAACAGCCGCTTGGCTGCTCGACCAAGGCTTGCCAGCACAACGCCAGATCGCATCCGCTAAACTATTCGCAACAGAAATGCTCGCTAGCGTTACAGACGAGGCTATACAAATATACGGCGGAATGGGCTTGATGGACGACCTGCCGTTAGAGCGATTCTGGCGCGACGCTAGAGTCGAGAGAATTTGGGACGGCACCTCGGAAATACAGAGGCATATCATCGCTCGTGAGGTGCTGCGTCCGCTCGAAGCAAAAAAATAAACAAAGGTATAAGCAAAAATATGGCGATGGCTGAAAACTCACGGAAAACAAGGCTAGCGCGACTCTTGCGACCGCGCTCCATCGTAGCTTGCGGCGGCAAGGAAGCAGCGCAAGTCGTGCGGCAATGCCTCGCGTTAGGCTATCGCGGAAAAATCTTTCCCATACATCCGAGCAAGTCCTCCGTGTGCGGAATACCCTGTCTCGCCAGGCTCGAAGATTTGCCTCTACCGCCAGACGCTACATTCCTAGGCGTCAATTGTCGCTTGTCGATAGAGCTAACGCAAAAATTGCAAAAAATGGGTGCCGGTGGAGTCGTATGCTACGCATCGGGATTCAGCGAGGCGCAGGCGGAAATAAAAGAAGGCATAAATCTGCAGCAGCAACTGCTCGAGGCGGCTGCTGAAATGCCCTTGCTGGGACCAAACTGCTACGGATTCGTCAACTGCCTCGATAATGTGTGCATCTGGCCAGACCAGCACGCCGGGCAAAGTCTCAAAAGTGGAGTCGCTTTGCTGACGCAATCGTCGAATATCGCCATGAATATGTCCATGCAGCAGCGCGGGTTGCCGCTCGCATTCTTCACCTCGCTCGGAAACCAAGCGCAAACGGGAATGCTCGAGCTCGCGCAGGAGCTCATCGAAGATACGCGCATAACCGCGATAGGCTTGGTGATCGAGGGCATAACCGAAATCGAGCGTTTGATAGAGTTAGCTGAACGCGCGAGAATTCTCCGCAAACCCATCGTCGCTCTGAAAGTCGGGCGTAGCGAGCAAGCGCGCCAAGCCGCAATGTCGCATACCGCGTCTCTTGTTGGAACACACGAGGCGACAGTCGCTGCATTTCGTAAGTTAGGCATCGGACAAGTTCGCTCGTTGCCAATCTTGTTGGAAACTCTAAAAGTAATGCACGCCGCTGGTCCTATCGTGGCTAGAGTGGCCGCAAGTTGTGAAAAAACTCGCGAAAAAACTCGCGAAAAAACTCATGGAAAAACTCATGGAAAGGCTCGTGAAAACTATCTGCTCTATAGCGCGAAGCTGTCGTCACTGAGTTGTTCGGGCGGTGAGGCGGCTCTTATCGCAGACCAAGCGCATGGGAGAAAAAATATACATTTCCCGCAGCTGGAAAACGAGCAGCGTAAAAAGATCAAGCAAACGCTCTCGGAGATGGTCGCTGCTACTAATCCGCTCGACTACCACACATTCATTTGGGCTCAGCGCGATGCCTTGGCTAAAACTTTCTCCACCATGCTAGCCTTTCCCTTCGACCAGAACCTCTTGATAATCGATTTGCCACACCCCGAAAGATGCTCGCCGCAAGATTGGCTGCCAGCCGCCCAGGCACTCGAAGACGCTGTCGAGGCAACCTCGGCGCGCGTGGCGGTCGTTGCAACCCTGCACGAAAATATGCCAGACGCTTGGGCAAAGCGATTCTTGCAAAAAGGCATAGCCCCACTATACGGCTTGCAGGAAGCCCTAGACGCAATCGAAGTCGCGGTCGAGGTCGGTAATCGATGGTCGCAAGACGAGGCGTTGGAAAAAGCTCGCCTTGTTAATGGTGCGGTCAAAGGTGTTGGCAAAGGTGTTGGCAAAGGTGTGGATAGGGGCGCACGAGAGGCAGAGGTGGTAGCCGCTCCGTCTCCGTTCCTGCGCGCTCGGCTCGAACAAAGTAAAGGCAAAACCAAGGGCAAAAACTCTGAAGGCGGTTGCGCTGGCGGATTACTCGACGAGGCTCGCGCAAAGACGTTGCTCGCAAAGCACGGAATCGCCATACCGCGCGGTGAAGTGGTCGCCTCGGCAGAACAAGCCAGTCGATTCCAAAGGCGCATCGATCGACCAATCGTAATGAAAGCACTAGGCGTCTCGCATAAAAGCGATGTCGGGGCGCTCGTCTTGCAGTTGTCCGTAGCGTCTGAAATCGAAAAAGCCTTCGTCAAGCTGCAGCCCTTCTCAAACGAGATGCTCGTCGAAGAGCAAGTCGAAGGCGCGCTATGCGAGCTGTTGGTAGGCATAACTCGCGACCAGCAATTCGGCTTGATGCTGACGATAGCCGCCGGCGGTAAGCTCGTCGAGTTGATGCGCGATAAAATAACCCTTCCCCTGCCGATCTCTCGTTGCGAGTTGCAAGGCGAGCTGGATGCCTTGCCCGTAATGCGCTTGCTGCAGGGCTATCGTGGCGCGCCGAAGGGAGATAGCGCGGCGCTTCTCGATCTATGCGAGTGCGTCTCTGTGTTCGCGCAAATCCACGAGCGAAGTTTGATCGAACTCGATCTCAACCCTGTAATCGTGCGTGCACATAATCAAAGTGCGGGCGGCGCGGGCGCACTGGCGTTGGACGCGCTCGTAAGGTTCGTGTAGGTAGGGGGAGGTGGGGCTCTCGCATAACTCTACTAAACAACTCTACCAGTAACTCTACTCAATAACCCTATCAAACATTTTTGGAAAAAATCTCGCAAAATCGGAGGAGACCATGGCTACAGGTAAAAATGACAGCGGTAAAAGCAACAACGGTGAGGAAGTCAAAGTAACTCGCGCAACCGACGAAAATAGCGGAGTGCTGGAGGTGAGGCTGGAGCGTCCCCCCGCAAACGCCATCGACCAAGCAACCTCGAAAAAATTAGGCGAGGCATTTCGAACTCTGCGCGACGACGAAAGCCTGCGCGTAGGTATAGTCTCGAGCGCCGATGCAAAGTTCTTCTCCGCCGGCTGGGACCTCAAGGCAGCAGCAGCCGGTGAAGAGGTCACCAACAGCTACGGCGTAGGCGGATTCGCCGGGCTGCAAGAATTGCTCGATATGAATAAGCCAGTCCTATGCGCGCTCGAAGGCATGGCGGTAGGCGGCGGATTCGAGCTCGCACTATCCTGCGATATAATATACGCAACCCCAGAGAGTAGTTTCGCCCTGCCAGAAATTCGCGCCGGCACGCTCGCAGACGCCGCGAGCATCAAGTTGCCAAAGCGCATCCCATACCATGTCGCGATG
>JABABG010000030.1 GCA_014238315.1 Alphaproteobacteria bacterium | reverse complement strand
TCGTGAGACAGTTCGGTCCCTATCTGCCGTGGGTGTTCGAGATCTGAAAGGAGCTGCTCCTAGTACGAGAGGACCGGAGTGGGCGTACCTATAGTGTACCGGTTGTCGCGCCAGCGGCAGCGCCGGGTAGCCAAGTACGAATGGGATAACCGCTGAAAGCATCTAAGCGGGAAGCCCTCCTTGAAAATAGATCTCGCTTGAGAGCCGAGGAAGAATACCTCGTTGATAGGCCTGAGGTGGAAGCGCAGTAATGCGTGGAGCTGACAGGTACTAATCGCTCGATTGACCTTCTTATATTTATTAAGAATGACACTCGTAAGTAGCGCCTCAGTGCTATATTCATTACCAATGAACGCGAATTGTGCTAATTAATTAAAAATGCGCTCAGAGATGGGGCGGCGATTATAGCAGAGGGCATAACACACGATACCATCCCGAACTCGATTGTGAAAATCTCTTGCGCCGATGGTACTGCGTCTCTAAGGGCGTGGAAGAGTAGGTCGTTGCCGTCCTTTCTCTGGGCGCATTTTAATTAATGTAAAGTTATTATAAATTATTCATATAGCTATAATAAATATATGGAAAATGGTATCTCTAATAATCGCGCGAAGATTATAATTTGTGCTTTTATTCTAACCCTCGCTTCTTGCCTAACTGTATTATATTCTCTACTCCATCCTAACTTGCAGTTGGATGCAGCTGAAATATTATTCTGGGGGCAGGAGTGGCAATGGGGAGGGTATAAGCACCCTTCCCTACCAGCTTGGTTTCTACAAGCTTTCCTCCTTATCCTACCTAACAAAATATACTCTTACTATATCGTCGGGCAGGTAGCTCTCGCGGCTACTTTCTTCTTCGTATGGGCACTCGCACGAGAAATACTTGAGAATAAGCAAGCCATTCTCGCAACTGTAATACTCGCGGGCGCGATTTTCTATAGCTTCTATAGTCTAACCTACAACGCTAATACTTTTTCTTTGCTGGCTTGGTCGGCGTTCAATTTTTGTCTGTGGAAGGCGTTAAACGACAAGCGAGATCGCTGGTGGTTGGCGCTCGCTATAGCAGCCAGTGCTGCGCTACTCAGCAAGTACGCGGCTATACTTATTTTCATCTCCGCATTTATAACTATGTTGATAGTGCCAGAGTGGCGCAGAATGCTTAAAACTTATAAGCCGTATATGGCGATAGGAATCTCTATAATTATAACTATGCCGCACTGGGTTTGGGTTGTCGAGAATAACTATACGACTATAAAATACGCCGCGGGGCAGTTCTCTGATAAGTTTGAGTTCGTAGCCAAGCCCTCCTTCCCGTACATATACTTCCCGTTACGCTTCGCATACGGGCAAATATATAATATGCTACCAGTAATCTTGTCTTTCTCTATATTATTAAAATGGAGGTTAATTTTTCAACCTAATAAAAATAGAGTAGATAGTAAGCATACTCAAAGGAGAAAAAAAGAAACTAAAGTATTCTTGCTCGTGATGGGATTAATGCCTTGCGCCATATCCTTGATGATTTCGATGCTGTTAGGAAAATACCTACATAGTTTATGGGGGATGTTTTATTGGAATCTCGCTGGCATATCTCTTTTCTATTTTTTTAGCGATAAAATTATATGGACACGTTTGCGAGCATTCCTCACGCTATGGGGTTTTTTCGTCATCGCTACGACCTTGGGTTTCTTAATGATCCTATTCTTTGTGCCGACAATAAACAGCGAGCTTGAAGAGGGCTACGATAAAAAGGTTAAAGAAATCGCCGAAACGAGGCAGAGCTCGCCTGCTCGTAATCGCCGACTCTTGCCATACTTTGGCGGAGAGTATTTGGCGAAGGCTATTGAAAAAGAGTGGCGGGGAAAGGGATACGGGGGGATGGAAATCGTCGGTGGGCAACAATGGCTTGCTGGCAATGTTTCATTCTTCTCAAATGACAGACCTTCGGTTTTCGAAGAGCTCGACTTTAGCAAGTCGGCTTGGATAAGTGGCGAGGTGCTCGCCGATAAAGGCGCGATCGTGCTTTGGTACTTGGATGGGCACCTGGATGGACACCTAGATGGACAGCCGCTAGAAAGCAACGCAGGAAATGACGAGCAGAAAACAACATACAAGATGCCAGCTAAGTATCGACAAGCTCTGCAGGGGAGAAAAATCGAAATGCAAAAACCAATAGTCGTACCATGGCGCAATGTGCTCGGACGCCAGCCTAATAGGGTGCGCGGGTTGCCTGAACCGAAGGTCGGCTGGGCGATCGTGCTACCGCAGAAATAAAAGAGCTCGATTCAAAGCTCAATTCAAAGCTTAGTCTAGCGCTAAAGCCATAAAGCAGAAGGGACGGAGGAGAGAGAAAGGATATGGGAAATAGGGAGGACAGAGAGGACAGAGAGAAGAACGCAATGCCAGAAAACGATAAAAGTTCGCGCAAAAATAGCGCAGCGAGAGCTGGCTAACAAGAATGGGCTACCTCGCGCGGCGAATAGCCTTGCGCAATCGAGTGTTGCAACGGCGAGAGAGGCAAGGTCGGGACGCAGAATTCCTATTCCAGCACGCAGCTTACAATATCGTCGATAAGATTAAAGACCTAAAAAAGCCTCTGCAAAATCTGCTGGTGATAAACCCTCGCGATAGGGTTTTGCTCGAGGCTTTGCAAGAGTCGGAAGCCTTGGACAGTATTGCAAGGGTAACATTTTGCGAGCCATCTTCTCTGATGCGAGAAAAATTGCAGCGCAACATAGAAAAATTGCAGAGCGAGGCTCGTGCGAAGCTGTTCGTCAAAAAAGAAATAAATGCTGCCGACTTGCCTTTCGACAGCCTGCTGGCTTTTTTCTCTATAGATTGGGAGCTCGCTGCTCCTCGTGCCTCTGGGGTATCGTTGCAGCGGGCATTGGCGAGCGCGCTCGAGGTGTTAGCTAGGCTGCTCGATAAGGGAGCTCCGATGTTCGCGATATCGTTTGCAGAAGGCACCCTCGCGAGCCTAGCGCGCACGTTGGTGCAGGCGGAGGCAAGGTTGCGCGAACGCGTGTCTATGCGAATACATCCCCATCCGTCGATCGCCAGTGCCGGAGATTGTCTGCGCGATTTGCAACTCTTGCATCCCTTCGTGGAATGCGAGCCGATCGAGGTCGGCTATGCTAGCGTCAAGGAGCTGATGCTAGACCTGCAGTTGATGGGCGAGAGCAGTTGTCTCAACGCTACTCCCCTATCACGCGAACTGCTCGAGTTGGCACAAAGCCTATACCCAAAGGAAGAGCGGGGCGAGCAAAAAAGGCGGCAACAAGAAAAGTTGCAACAAGCGAAACGGCAGCAGGAGAGTCGAGGGATTGTGGCAGAGAGCCAGTTACTCGCCGAGTTCAACCTATTGACCATGCACGCTTGGACGCAAGATTAGCAGACGGCTAGACGATTAGACGCTATCTGCCCCGTGCGCGAACCATTCGCAAAGCCTGAATTCTAAAAGGCGTGAATCCTAAAGGTGCGAATTCCCCAAATGTGAATTTTTAAGGCGCGCTAGCGTCTCGTCCTTGCCCAAAATTGCCAAAACCTCGCTCAAGTCTGGCGAATCCATACGACCCGCGCATAAGGCACGCACAGGACGCGCGACAGCCGCAAAACCCAAACCATCGCTGCTCGCAGTAGAGCGAAGCAAGTCCGTGATGCTCGCGCTATCCCAACAACTATCGTGCAAAGATGCAAACGAATCTCGCAACTGCAGTAAGACGCTCGAAACATCCCTATCCGAAGACGCCAAAACCTCGCGCGCTTGCGGGTCCGCCAAAGGCATACTCGGCGCACGAAAGTAAAAATCGCCAAGCGAAACTATATCTCGCAAGCTCTTCGCCCGTTTGCGCAAACCCTCCGCCCCTTTTAAAAAACGCGCGCGCTGGGTAGCATCGGTTCCATGCGGCAAAAAAGGCTCTAACCGCTGTTGCAAGTCGGCAAGAGGAAGGTTGCGCAAGTAGTGCCCATTCAAGCTCTCCAGACGAGAATAAGAAATGCGCGCCGCAGAGTGATTCAAGCCCGTAAGGTCAAACAAGCGAATAGCATCGGATTGCGAAAAAATCTCCCCATCGCCATGTCCCCAACCGAGCCGAAGGATGAAGTTAACCAACGCCTCTGGCAAAATGCCATCATCGCGAAAAGAGCCGATCGAACGCGCACCCTTGCGCTTCGATAGCTTATCTCCGTTCTCGTCTAAAACTAGCGGTATATGCGCGCAAGCAGGCTCCGCCCGTTTAGGAGCAGAGTCGAAAATACCCGCAACGCAACAAGCTCGATAGAGCGCACGCTGGCGGAAGCTGTTCGTAAAGTGGTCGTCGCCGCGGATGATGTGCGTGATGCGCTGATCGTAGTCGTCGACCACGACAGAAAGCATATAAGTCGGGCTACCATCAGAGCGCAATAGCACAAAATCGTCTATCTGGTCGTGCGAAAGCGTAACCTCGCCCTTGACAGAATCGTCTATCGTAATCGAACCCTCAAGCGGTACTTTCAGGCGCACAACGGGCGCAACGTCCTTATGGGTGGATTGCGTAGCACCTTTTTTATCTTTATCTCGCCAAGCACTCCTGAAGACGTTGTTTTTCTTGCCTGCTGCTTGACGCGCATAAACAACAGAGTCCCTATCAGCGCGAGCAACGCTATCGTAGCAGTAATAGGCTTGACCTTGGGCTAGCAAGCGTTCGACTACATCCTTATGACGAGCATAGTTGGCAGACTGTAGCGTCGCGGCCTCATCGCTCTCGATACCGAGCCAATTTAATTCCGCCAGAATCGACCTAACATTATCATCGACATTTCCACCATTACATAGCTTATGTTTTTTGTCGGTGTCCTCCACACGAACAAGAAACTTACCACCAAGCTTTCTAGCGTAGAGGAAATTGTACAGAGCAGTACGCGCACCGCCAATATGTAAATCACCAGTCGGGCTCGGTGCAAAACGGGTGATAATAGTCATAAGATTCGACGAAGTTAGAAAATGGTGCTAGAATACTAGATTCGCGGAAACAGAATCAGTTGCGTAATAACTAAGCTGTAAGATAAATAATAAACACAATTATGTTCAAGTAAAGTAAAAACATTTTGTGCCGCAGTTTCACGGACACTAATCGCAATTACCGATAAAGGCAACGCTCTCCCTTAAAGACGAGCAAAAAACATACCATTAGCTAACAAACCTACACCTTAACTAGATATACAAAACACCTTGCAGATTCAAGCCTATCGATCGTCCAAAGGCACAAAGGCACGCGGAGGCGAGCCTAAATAAAGCTGGCGCGGGCGACCTATGCGTTGCAACGGGTCTTCAACCATCTCGCGCCATTGCGCTACCCAGCCCACAGTACGCGCTAAGGCAAATAGCACCGTAAACATACTCCTAGGAAAGCCCATCGCCCGCAACAATATGCCAGAATAGTAGTCGACGTTCGGAAATAGCTTGCGCTCGACAAAATACTTATCCTGTAGAGCTATCTTCTCTAACTCTAGAGCAAGCTCGAAAAGCGGCTCGCGCTCGACCCCTAGCTCCGACAAAACCTCGCGCATGCTAGAGCGCAAAACCGTAGCGCGAGGGTCGTAGTTTTTATAAACTCGATGCCCAAAGCCCATAAGGCGAAACGGGTCCTGCTTGTCCTTAGCGCGCGCGATGAACTCACCGACGCGCGAGGCAGACTGCATCTCCTCTAGCATGTTCAACACCGCCTCGTTCGCTCCACCATGCGCTGGACCCCAGAGCGACGAAATGCCAGCCGCTATGCAGGCAAAAGGATTGGCGCCAGAAGAGCCCGCTAGGCGAACAGTCGAAGTAGAGGCGTTCTGCTCGTGGTCCGCGTGAAGTATGAAAATACGCTCTAGAGCACGAATAACCGCTGGACGCAAGCGGTAGCCCTCCGCTGGAACTGAGAATGTCATGTTCAAGAAATTCTCAACATAACCCAGATCGTTGCGTGGCGAAACAAAGGGTTGACCAATCGTATACTTGTAGACTTGCGCCGCTATCGTCGGCATCTTCGCAATCATGCGATAGCTGGCGAGCTTCCGCTGCCCCTCGTCCTGTATGTCCAGAGAGTCGTGGTAGAAGGCTGACAAAGCCCCTACAACCGCAACCATCACCGCCATCGGGTGAGCATCGCGTCTAAAGCCACGGAAGAAATACTGCATCTGATCGTGTAGCATCGTGTGATACTTGATCGTCGCGGTGAATGATTCTTTTTCCGCTCGAGCTGGAAGCTCGCCGTTGAGCAAGAGGTAGCAAACCTCTAAATAATCACTTTGCTCGGCTAGCTCACCTATATCGTAGCCGCGGTGCATCAAAACGCCCTTCTCACCATCGATAAAAGTAATATCAGAACTGCAGCTGCCGGTCATACCATAGCCGGGGTCGTAAGTATAAAGACCCATCTCGGATTGCAATCGTGATATGTCCACAACGGGAGAGCCCATCGTGCCTCGCATAATCGCAAGGCGGAACTTCTTGCCGCTACGCTCGTCTATAATGGTGACAAAATCACCGCTCTGCCCAACAGAGCTTTTACTAGTGTCCAGCATAATATACATAGTAGGGCAAAATCGAAAAAAGAGCAATAGCGCAAAAAGATATAAACACAAAAATGAAAATGTAAAAAAGCAGGCGGTCTATAAGCCGGGTTCTGTAATGGATAAATCCAATGGCGAACATTCATCTAGGGCAACGATCACTCGATGCCTCTGGCGACCTACTCGAACATATCCGAAGACTGAACGACACACTTCCGTAAGAAGTAGTCTCTGTTCTATTTGGTCTTGCTCCAGACGGGGCTTGCCTTGCCGCTTTCGTTACCTCAAGCGCGGTGCGCTCTTACCGCACCTTTTCAACCTTACCCATATAAATATAGGCGGTGTGTTTTCTGTGGCGCTTTCCCTAAGCTTACGCGTATAATAAAATACACCTCGCTTGCCGAGTGTTACCCGACGCCTTGTCTCCGTGGAGCCCGGACTTTCCTCGTGCCTAAAATGATAACATCAAGTAAACACGCGTTCGCCCGACCGCCTGCTCAATAATAGATAATACATAGAATTATATTAAGCAAGGAAAAAATCAAAGGAGCCGAAAAATTAAATATAACTCGGCAAATAATATAAAGAAGCGAATGGATTAATTAAGTATAGCCGTTGCTACGGTATTATATATAACCATTACATATAATAAATATAACTATTACCTAACGCTCTCCCCAACCTTGTGGTAGCGCGCGCGCCAAGGCTACGCACTCGTGGTCCGCAACATTGTCTATCCGATTTTGCCGATACCTGCGCTGAAAGGCAGCGACCCTGCCCTCGCAATCAGGGGCGTAGCCGATGCTCGTGAGTAGATCGTCTAGTAAATCGTCAAACGAGCAGTCCCTACGGTTTCGGCTGTTAGTTATATTAGTTATATTATTATCCACGGTATCGGCTATGGGCGGGAGGAAACCTATCCCGCCCTCGGCTAAATAGCCCCAATCGAATAGCTCGCCAGGGTCTAGTTTGCGGCCTATGGATATGTCCGAGTGTCCCAATATCCAACTGGCGGAAATTTCATGCTCCGCGACTATGCGTCGTGCGAGCGATAGCAGAGACGCCATCTGCGCTTGCGGGAAAGCATGGTAGCCTAACTCGTGTCCCCTGTTTACAAGCTCTATGCCGAGCGAGCAGTCGTTCAGAGAGAAACGACCGCGCCAAAAGCTAACGCCGGCATGCCAAGCGCGCTTATTCTCGGCGACCAAAGAAAAAACACGACCGCGCTCGTCTATAACATAATGCGCCGACACTCGATTGCTTACAGTAGGATCGCATAACTTATAAATTGCACTGGCAAAATCCTCCATCCCCGTATAGTGCAAAACTAACGCGTTTATAGGAGTATTGCGCTCGTCAAAGTTAGGCGATATGTACGAGCGCGAAATCTCCATTAAATTATCAGCGTCGACAATTTGCCTTTATTATTAATGCCTTCGTCACTTAATAATTTCAACCAACGCCTGATATTGAGCGAAACCCAAATACCTAAATTTAATATTATGCTTTTTAGAAATTTCATGCCAAGCACGACATTCTCCGTTTTGCCAATTAGGAAAGCCGATAAACTCGTCAAATAACAGCAAAGAACCAGGCTTAAAGTGTGGAATAAATTGTTCAAGAGCAAAAAGAGAAGATTCGTAGGTATCGCAATCTATATTGATGAATCTAATCGAATCTTTGCCTAAATTATTTTTGCAAAACTCAGGCAATGTTTGCTTAAACCAACCCTTCACAAGCGTAACATTACTACGAACCGAAGGGAGCTTACCATCTTTAAGATCGAAATGTCCCTTTCCCTTCCAAATGTAGTGCCCCTTCCAATCCTCGGCCAAGCCCTCAAAAGAATCGAAGCCGAAGAACTTCATTTCTGGCAGTCGTTCCGCAAAATAATTTATTGATCTTCCTTTAAAGACGCCTAACTCTAAGCAAGCGCCATCTATTTTTTGCTCATTGATTTTGATAATCGTGTAGTCCCAAATACCATGAACACTCTTAAAAACAAGCACATCCTTTAGATGCTTTTCGACAAAATCGGCAGATTCTTGGACAGCTCGTCCAAACAAAACCGTGTGTACATTACATTGATAGTAAGTAGATTGAATGTGTATTCTCCGCAGTAGGTGATTGAACACATTGTCGTAATGGCTATATCCATCGCTATAAATAAAGCTCTCTATTTCATTTAACAGTTTGCCGTAGATATAATAAACCACCTTCAAAATAGTAATATCAAAAAGATAACGCAGTATTCTTTTCATTCTAATCTAGCCTCCTCGACTAATTCAATTTACCGTGGCAGTGTTTATACTTCTTGCCAGAGCCACAAGGGCAAGAAGCGTTACGCCGAACCTTGTCGGAGGCGACTATCGTTTTGCCAACCTTCTCTCGATTATTAACATCCCCCCTGCCCTCTACTCTACCATGCCCCCCAACATTCCCAGCAGTCTTGCCAGAGCGCGGACGCCGTGAGGCGACGGTAGCATCGATAGTCAAGCGCGATAGCAAGGCGACTACATTCTCCTTCATCAACCATAGCATGCCCTCGAACAACTCGAATGCCTCGCGGCGATAAGCGTTAAGCGGGTCTTGCTGCCCATACGAGCGAAGCCCGATGCCTTGGCGCAAGTGATCGAGCTGCCCCAAGTGGTCTTTCCAAAGCGCGTCTTGTACTTGTAGCAGTAGATAACGCTCCGCATCCTCCATGATAGAACGCGAAACGCTCGAAAATTGATTACCAACATGCTCGTCGACAGCCGAGCCTATACGCGAGCGCAAGGTGTCCTCTGCCACGCCTTCCTCATTAGCCCAGCTTGCTATGGGTAGGTCGAGCGCGAATAGACGCAAGGTCTCCTCGTGCAAGCCAGCCAAGTCCCATTGTTCGGGCAACGCGCGTTCGGGTAGTGCGCGCTTTATCATCTGCGCTAACAGGTCCTTACGGAACTCTGCTAGCAAAGCGCTCTGCGCAACCGACAAGTCCATGAAGGCTCGGCGTTGGGCAAAAACTATCTTGCGCTGGTCGTTCGTCACGTCGTCGAACTTTAGTAGCTGCTTGCGAATCTCAAAGTTCTGCTCCTCAACCTTCTTCTGCGCCTTCTCTATAGCCTTGCTGACCCAAGGGTGCGATATCGCCTCGTCCGCACGGATGCCTAGCTTTTCTAGCATCGAATCGAGACGCTGCGAGCCAAAAACGCGCATCAAGTCGTCTTCTAGGCTCAAAAAGAACTTGGATTGCCCGCGGTCACCCTGCCTGCCAGAGCGACCGCGTAGTTGGTTGTCTATCCGCCGACTCTCGTGACGCTCGGTGCCCAGAATAAATAGACCGCCAGCGGCTCGCACGCGCTCGGCGTTCGCCCTTATCTCGGTCAGTAGCTCTTCCTCACTCTTCTTTTGCTCACTCTTCTTTTGCTCACTCTTCTTTTGCTCACTCTTCTTTTGCCCGCTATTTTTTTTATCTTTGGGTTTGCTAGCAGAGAGCAACGACGCCTGCGCGAGGATAGCCTCGGCGTTGCCGCCTAGTTGGATGTCCGTGCCGCGACCAGCCATGTTGGTAGCTATAGTAACACCACCAGCCCTGCCCGCATTAATTATTATCTCCGCCTCCTGTTCGTGCCGACGCGCGTTCAATACTTGATGCGGAATCTTCGCTTGATGCAGACGGGCGGAAAGACGCTCCGACTTATCTATCGATACCGTGCCTATCAAAATAGGCTGTCCATTCGTAAAACAAGACTCTATTTGCCGCTGAACCGCCTTGTCGCGCTCCTCTCGCGTGCGATAAATTTCATCGTTTTCGTCCTTGCGGCACATCGGCTTATGGGTTTCGAGTGCTACTACTCGCAAGCCGTATATCTCGTCGAACTCTGCAGCCTCCGTCATCGCCGTGCCGGTCATGCCGGCTAGCTTGTCGTAGCCACGGAAGTAGTTCTGAAAAGTAATCGCCGCTAGAGTTTGATTCTCGTTTTGGACGACAACCTTCTCCTTCGCCTCGAGCGCCTGATGGAGACCATCCGAATAACGCCGCCCTTCCATTATGCGACCGGTGAACTCGTCTATGATCAAAACCGCGCCAGACTTAACTATGTAGTCGCTATCGCGGTGGAAAAGGTGGTGCGCCTTCAAGCCTTGCGTAATCTGGTGGACGAGCGTGATGTTCTCTAGATCGTACAGACCGCCGCTACTGATCAAGCCATGCTGCTCGACCAGAGACTCGCAACGCTCCGAGCCAGACTCCGTGAGCGATATGCTACGCTGCTTCTCGTCGAGCTCAAAATGCTCGGCAGACAAGCCAGAGACGAGGCTATCTACCTTGCTGTAGGTATCAACGCTGCGCTGCGCTGGACCAGAAATAATCAACGGCGTGCGAGCCTCGTCTATCAATATGCAATCTACCTCGTCAACGATCGCGTAGCGAAAACCTCGTTGCACGCAATCGTCAGAACGGAGTTTCAGATTATCTCGAAGAAAGTCAAAGCCTAGCTCGTTGTTCGTACCGTAGGTGATGTCGCAAGCATACTGCGCCTTGCGAGTAGCATCGTCTAAGCCAGCGTAAATGCAGCCAGTGGTCAAGCCTAACGCCCGAAACACCCTACCCATCCAAGCAGCATCGCGGCGCGCCAAGTAGTCGTTTACCGTAACGATATGCACTCCCTGACTATCCAGAGCGTTCAAAGCCGCGGCTAGAGTGGCAACTAGTGTCTTGCCCTCGCCAGTCTTCATCTCCGCTATCTCGCCGCGGTGCAGGACTATGCCGCCAGCTATCTGCACATCAAAGTGAGTCTGTTTAAGCGTGCGGGTGGCTGCCTCGCGCACTAAAGCAAAAGCCTCAGGCAGAAGGCTCTCGAGGCTCTCGCCGCCTGGCTCCCCTTCACCAAGACTTTTTCCACCGAGCCTGCGTTGGCGGAGGGTGGCGAACTTATCTCGTAACTCTGCATCGCTACAAGCGCGCAAGCCTTGCGCAAGAGCCGAGGTCGCCGCAACCATAGGGCGAAGTGCCTTCAGTACGCGCTCGTTCGCAGAGCCAAAAAGTCCAAGAAGCGGTGATAGCATGCTCGCGTTATAAGCCAACGAGAAAAAATAGGCAACGACCTTGCTTGAAAAAAGCACATTTGTTAGTGCATCGTGAAAAAAAAAATTATAGAATTCAATATATGCAGCGTAAAAAAACCACCGCGCCGCTCATAGCATTACTCGTGGTCGTAGCCTCTTCGATGCCAGCGCAAGCGAGCGCAGAAAAAAACAAAAGCGCAATCGAGTATAGCGAGCAAGACCCCTTCGCCAATCACGAGCTGGAAAACGGCAAGCGGGATGTCAAGCGTGATGGCAAACCAGAAAAGCAGAAGGGATTGATAGAAAAGCCAGAGGCGTTCAAAAAAATATACAGCCTCCCGCTACCCCTGCCAACGGGACGTAGGGCTATTAGCGGAAAGGATAAAAACTCTATAAAAAGCATAGAAGAGCGCACAAAAAGGTTGGAAGCCGAAAAAAAATTCCCCAAAAATTATACGCTCGCACAAACTTTCGACTTGCCTTCCATCGAAGAGAGCAAGCCTGTAACGGAGAGGAAAAAATTCCAAAAATACTCTGAACTGCCAGACCCCTTCGTAAAGTTTAATCGATACCAGTTCAAATCAAGCCGTAGGTTCGAAAAATACTTCTTCCGACCGCTCGCTAAAGGCTGGAGGAAATTGCCTAACATCATAACCACCCCGATAATCAACTTCTCGAAAAACCTCACAAAACCAACGCACCTCGTAAACGCGTTGCTGCAGGGAAACCCTCTGCGCGCAATCGAAGCCATATTCTCATTCACGGTCAACTCGACGATCGGATTCGGCGGGATCATCAATGTAGCTAAAGGCATCGGGATACCAGACGAGGTCGAAGATTTCGGACAAACGATGGCAATATACGGGATTCGGCCAGGCGCATACCTCTTGCTACTGGAGCCTTCATCGGTCAGAGATACAGCGGGAAGCATCGTCGATGCCTTCGTCATAGACCGATTCATAAACCCCGCCCAATACCTAATCCCATACTACGGACAGGGAGTATCAATGGCACTCGGACTGCTAATCGGACTCGACAAATACGGAAGAGTCCTAGAGCAAATCAAAGCCATCGAGCAGGGCTCAATCGACCTATATGTTACGACTAGGCGGTTCTACGCATACAGTCGAGCGTTGCAAATCCTAAACATCGAATCGGAGGCTGGAAACAATAGCTCGGCGCAAAAAAATGCAGGCGCAAACCAAAATAGAAACAGACAAACTGGAACCACAACAGAAGACCCCTTCGCCGAGCTAGAAGAAGAGCCGCTAGAAGAAGGGCTGTAGGAGCCCCCTAGCAACTCTACAGCAAGCCCGCCGGAGCCGCGGAGCCGCGGAGCCGCGCTAGCACTCGCTAAAAATCCAACGGCTAACACCCAGCG
>JABABG010000028.1 GCA_014238315.1 Alphaproteobacteria bacterium | reverse complement strand
CTCTACGGCTTTGCCGCGCGTAAGGCTGGCTCGTTGCGGCTAGCCGAGAAAGCATACGATAAAGCCTTGTCGCTAGACCCTAATCACCTCGGCGCGCTCGAATATAGCGGCGAGCTATACATCGAGCAAGCCCAACTCGACAAAGCGCAAGAACGCCTGCAACGCCTTAAAGCCCTCTGTCCGCAGGGTTGCAAGGAACTAGCTCTGCTCGAACAAGCGATGAGCGCCAAGAATGGAGCTGGGGCTGGGCTCGACGGTATTTCGCATAAGATACCAAAGTTAAAGTGGTAGTGCTAAAGTGCATCGGCACTAGAGCGGAGATGCGCAAAACTTTGAGGTTGGCTTTGAGATTAGTATGGATAGTTTCCTAGATTTTGAAGAGCCTATTATGGCTCTTGAGAGTAAGCTCGAAGAGTTGCGTCACCTCAGCGATGGCGAGGGACTGAATATAGTTGAGGAGATTTCTCGACTGCAGGATAAGATCGAACGGCAGCTAAAGAACATCTACTCGAAACTCTCACCTTGGCAGAAGGTTCAGGTGGCTCGCCATCCGCAGCGTCCGCATTTTCTAGACTATATGTCCTCGATAGTCGAGGATTTCGTACAGCTTAGCGGCGATCGTGTCTATGCGGACGACGAGGCGATCATCGGCGGCTTGGGCTCTTTGGCTGGGCGTAGCTGTATGTTCATCGGTATGGAGAAGGGGCGCACCGTCAATACGCGTCTGCGCCATAACTTCGGCATGGCGAGACCTGAGGGCTATCGTAAGGCTATCCGCCTTATGCGCATGGCGGAGCACTTCTCGCTACCTATTATCACCCTCATCGATACGCCCGGCGCATACCCTGGCGTTGGCGCGGAGGAACGCGGGCAAGCGGAGGCTATCGCGCGTGCCGTCAGCGCAGGCTTGGAGGTACGCACCAGTTTCATAGCTGTGATAATTGGCGAAGGGGGGTCGGGCGGAGCAATCGCGCTTGCTAGCGCCGACAAAGTGCTAATTCTCAGCAACTCGGTATATTCGCTCATCAGCCCTGAGGGATGCGCTACCATTCTCTGGCGCGATACGCAGCGAGCCGCCCAAGCTGCCGAAGCTCTACGTTTGACAGCCGAAGACCTGATCGGGTTGAAAATCGTCGACCGAATAGTCGAAGAACCGCTCGGCGGTGCTCACCGCAAGCCAGACGCGATGGCGGAGACGCTCAAACAGGCGTTGGTCGAAGAGCTAGGCAACCTCGACGATAGCGATAGCCGCGCGCTCGTCGAAAGACGCCACGAGAAATACTTGGCAGTCGGAGCTGCAAATCATATATGACAACAGACACTGCTGCATCCGCAACCGAACAGAGTTTTGTAATAGAAAAAGAGCAAAAGACGGACTCAGTTAATGTCGAAAAATTATACGATATATGCTTCGGCGGGGCTTCGCGTAAGCTACGCCCGATATATACACTGCGTAGCAATAGGTTGCCCGTAGAATCGCTATGCTTTGTCATAAGGCAGTACTATTCGCTGGAGGGCGAGGGCGAGGGCGAGGAGGTGCTACGAGCGTCTGGAGAAACGAGCGGAAAAACAAACGAGCAGACACAAACCTCCTCGCGCGTCATCGCTGCCCTGCGCTTTTGGAATGTGCGTATAGTAGCTGGGACAAGCTCGCAAGCTACGAGAAGTGGCGAGAAGGGGCTGGGTGAGAAGGGTTTGGGCGAGAAAGGCGCGCTCCTCTTCGGTCCGCTAGCCGTGGCAACCTCGAAGCAGGGCATGGGCTTTGGCAAAAAACTCATCGAACACGCCATCGTCGAGGCGCGGCGTCTGAACTATGGCGGAATACTTATATCGGGTGTCGGCGCATACTACCGTCCTTTCGGCTTCAGTGCGAAATGCGTAGGCTCGATAGTCATGCCAATGCCCTCGCCCGGGCATATTGTGATGGGGCTAGAGCTTAAGCCAAACTATCTGCTCAGCACTAGCGGCGCGGCGCAGCGGGCGAGACAATGGGCACCTGCTTAGCTTCACTACGGACTCCTCCTAGCTATAGGGTGGGCGAGGGAAGCGAGCTTGAAATAAAAGCAAATAAAAATAGTAGGACTAAAAGAGCGAGCTTGCAGTGCGTTGGCGAGACGAAGGTTTGCTACTATCGATAGCACGCCATGGCGAGGGCGCGGCGCGGCTCAGCCTGCTTACGCGCGAGCATGGCTTGTGGAACGGGCTCGCGCGTGCACAAACGCGAGGTAAATCTTTAGCCTCGTTCCCGCCCTTAGGCACTAGGCTATCGGTCGCTTGGTCGGCACGCCTAGAAAGCCATCTCGGTTATTTCCGTATCGAGCAACTCGATGCGCGAGCGGCAAGGCTGTTCGATGCCCCGCTGGCGCTACTCGCGTTGCAATCTCTATGTGCGTTGACGGCTCAAGCCACGCCAGAGCGCGAGCCTTGCGCTGAGTTCTACAACGAGCTGCTCGCTGTAATCGGTGCTATCGATTGCAGCGAAAAGTGGTTCGCTAAATACTTGCATTGGGAGAACAAACTACTGTCCTTCTGCGGCTTCAGCTTAGACCTATCGTGTTGCTGTGCGAGCGGTCGGCTTGATGGGCTCGCCTTCCTATCCCCGCGCACCGGAAGAGCCATCAGTAGAGCGACACTCGACAGTCCGCAGGTCGCTCCATACCGAGAAAGGCTGCTCGTGCTACCACCGACTTTGCTAAATGAGAGCAGTGAGTCCGAGACGATATCGCGTCTGGCTTGGTGCGAGGGGTTGCGCGTGCTAGGCTATTTTATCGGTAAGTTTATCAATCCCCTACCTTCTGCGCGCGAACGCCTGCTCGAACTATCGCAAAGTATCGAGCAGAATGCGGAACAAGGCAGGGTGTGAAACTCGTATTAGATTTGGAACTTGAAGCGATAGCCTATAGAGATATTTATGTCGACCAACAGCTCGTCGACCACGCCCTCTTGGTTAGGGTAGAAGCCGAGCCCGTATTCTGAGTAGAGTCCCCTTGTCCAACTATTGCCAAGCACGATGAGGGCTCCGTGGTATGGATGCTTGCTCTGTGCGAGCTTACCGCTGGTGGAGGGGAAAAGCGCAGAGTAGCCGCCGCCAATCCAAACATCGAGCGCCCGCACGGGTAGCTGGTAGGTCGCGTATAGGTCTACGGATATATATGGCGGGTCTTTAAAAGAAGTCGCCGCACCAACGCGCGTGCGAGTAACGAGGGCAAAATCGCGGTACAACGCGCCCAGCTGCAAGCCAGCTCCGCCGCCAATGCCAATCTTATCGCTCTCTATAACGCCAATCTTACGGTCGCTCAGCGATAAGGAGAGAACGCCCTCGCCGCCTAGGAGGATGCCGAACCCGCTGCCCCCAGAGCCAGAGCCTCCTAGACCTTGCCCTTTTGCCGATTGCACAAAGACCAGAGGACTCAACGCAAAAAATAGGAGCGCAAAAGAGCTTAACGCAAAAGAACTTAACGCAAGAGGTAGTGAGCGGGCTGGTACAGTCGGTATCTTACAAAAGCGCATAAGACTACTAACCCCAATCAGCTATGCAACCAAGCAGCGATTTGCCGCAATACAGCACTAGCCACCAAGCAAACGCCACCGCTGATAGCCAAGCCCTTCCAAGCAGGCATCAGTAGGACGGGTACGAATATGATGTCCCACAAAGCAGGGCTGAGATAACGCTGTACTATAGCTTGAGTTAGGTTCAAGCTATTCGGCAAGTGGTTAAACCATAGCTCGCCGAGAGGGGTGATGAGGCTAACATCGCTTATGTATAGCAAGCCCTCAAGACCAAAAATCGCTAGAGAGGCAATGACTAGAAGCAACGCGAGGATGTCTAGGACGATACGAACGATAAACATGCTTATTTTCTCCTGAAAGGTATTGGCAGAAACTGAATGCGTGACCTCGCTACGATTGCATAGGCTACAAGGCGATGGTAGAGTGATTAGCTCAATAGCGCAAGTGGGAAATAAACACAAGAAATAAACACAAAAATGCTACCCAATAAATACTGCCCAATAAATACTGCCTAATAAATACTGCCTAATAAATACTTTAGCCTAACAGATACTCAATACTCGATACCCCGCCATTCTACTAAAGCTATGCCGCTAAAGTTATGCCGCTAAAATCCGCCAAAGCATCCTATAAGGAGCAGCATCGGGAAGACCCAGGCAGATACCCAGGAGGGTACTCAGGAGGGTACTCATGTGAATACTCAGGAGGGTACTCAGGCGCGCCCAACGCGATGCCCGACCCCCACGGTCGCTTTGGCGACTATGGCGGTAGGTATATGCCCGAAACCTTGATGCCGTTGCTCTTGTCGCTGGACAAAGCCTGGCAGCTCGCGCGCAACGATTCCGCCTACCTATCGGAGATAGACTACTTTGCGAAAAACTATGTCGGCAGACCTAGCCCCCTATACTTTGCCGAGCGGTTGAGCGAGCATCTAAAGGGTGCGAAAATTTATTTCAAGCGCGATGAGCTCAACCATACCGGAGCGCATAAGATTAACAATTGCTTGGGACAAATCTTACTAGCTCGCCGCATGGGTAAGCGGCGTATCATCGCGGAAACCGGAGCCGGTCAGCATGGCGTTGCAACAGCTTCCGTATGCGCTCGTTTTGGCTTGCAATGCAGAGTCTATATGGGCGCGAAGGATATGGCTCGCCAATCACCGAATGTTTTTCGCATGCGCCTATTGGGTTGCGAGGTCGTAGCCTGCCATAGTGGCTCCGCTAGCCTGAAGGACGCCATGAACGAAGCTCTTCGCGATTGGGTTTCCAATGTCCACGATAGCTACTACCTGATCGGCTCTGTCGCCGGTCCGCATCCCTACCCCGAGATGGTGCGCGAGCTACAAGCCGTCATCGGACGCGAGGCGCGCGCGCAGATACTCGAATGCGAAGGGCGATTGCCAGACTTGCTGGTAGCCGCGGTTGGCGGCGGCTCGAACGCCATCGGCTTGTTCCACCCCTTCCTGCGAGACGAGGCGGTGCGCATGCTAGGGGTAGAGGCAGCAGGCAAGGGCGCTAACAGTTTGCAGACGGCTGCAACCATGACTAGCGGCTCGCCCGGCATCCTGCATGGTAGCAGAAGCTATGTGCTACAAGATGACGATGGGCAGATTCAAGAGGCGCACTCTATCTCCGCGGGGCTAGACTATCCGGGGGTCGGACCAGAACATGCCTACCTGAAGGATAGCGGTCGAGTGGAATATCAAGCCATCACCGACGAGCAAGCATTAGAGGCGTTCGACCTCTGCGCGAGGTTGGAGGGCATAATCCCCGCGCTCGAGCCGTCGCACGCGCTGGCAGCGGTTATGCCTATCGCTACGAAATTAAATTCCTCGCAAATAATCATCGTAAATCTATGCGGGCGCGGCGACAAAGACATCTTCACGGTCGCGCGCGCGCGTGGTGAGCATGCAGGTGAAAATCTAGACGAGAATATCGATGCCTCCGCTGCTAAACAATGAGCCGAGACCGCACGAGCCCTGACAGCACTATCCTTGACAGCACGAGGCGGGTAGCGTGAACAAAGCACCTAACCCAGCCCTCGACAATCGTCTGCAGCGATGCTTTCGTAAGCTGAGCGCGGATAAACGTTGCGCGCTCGTGGCTTTTTTGACAGCTGGCGACCCAGACCTAGTATGCTCTGAACGCCTATTCGAGAGCCTAGCTACGAGCTCAATAGACTTGTTAGAGATAGGTATGCCTTTCTCAGACCCGGTTGCCGATGGCGAGGCGATCCAGCAATCGTCCAAGCGTGCGTTGCTACAGGGGGCAACCCTCGTCTCGACACTCGCGCTCGCAGGCAGGCTACGAGAGAAATACGCGAGCTTGCCGATCGTGCTGATGGGCTATGTCAATCCCATCCATCGCTTGGGGCTAGAGCGGTTCGCTGAGCTCGCGCAAAAAAACGGAGTAGATGGCGTGATCCTCGTAGACCTGCCGCCAGAGGAGGACGCGCCATACATTCGTGCCTTGCGCAAGGCGGGCGTCGCGTTCATTCGCTTGGCTACTCCTACCTCGGACGACGAGCGTTTGCAGACTATTTGCTCGGATAGTTCTAACCAAGAGGAGCTGGGAGGCTTCCTATATGTAGTCTCGGTCGCTGGCACTACTGGACGCAAGCAGGCTGAGGAGGCGGATTTGCGAGAGCTCGCTCGGCGTCTGCGCAAGCATACTAAACTGCCGCTGGTGGCCGGCTTCGGGGTGCGCTCGCCTGAGCAGGTGGCTATGTTCTCGCGCTATTTTGACGGAGTGGTCGTCGGCTCGGTGCTCGTGGGTGAGGTCGCGGCGAGCCAATCTTGCGAGGAGGCTAGTAGTCGCTTGAAGCAAACCATCGCAACTTTGCGACAGGGGCTGTAATTAACTCGCGCCGTTGGCTGTAATCAACTCGCGCCGTTGGCTATGTTAAATAACTCGCGCCGTTGGCTATAGCATTTAACTCGCGCTGTTGGCTGTAATCAACTCGCGCCGTTGGCTGTAATCAACTCGCGCCGTTGGCTGTAATCAACTCGCGCCGTTGGCTGGGT
>JABABG010000050.1 GCA_014238315.1 Alphaproteobacteria bacterium | reverse complement strand
TAATCTTTGTTTCTTTTGCATCTCGGCAATAAATTTTACTAGAGGTAGTTAGTTGATTGTTACTCTTTAAAATATTATAGAATTCTTTATTACCCCTTAACATTTTCCTAACTTGTCGGATAAATTCTGAATAGGGGTCTTTAGGTATTTTGTCATAATCTCTAGTCGGCTTGATGCTTTTTTGTAACCAGACAGAGCAATTTTTTAGTATATTCGAAAAAGCACAATAAAAAAATCTTTGTACTTCTCTATCTTCTATTTGCCTGATGCACCCTAATAAAATTTCAAGCTTGCGCTTTTCTTCTTGCCTAAACCAATAAGCTATCCTTTCATTGAAGTTGAAGCCGTTAGCAATTTCATTGTTCGCGATTTTACATTGTAAATCGTCAAATGCTCTTTCTATTTTAGATGGTAACAAAGGCTTGATTTTAACCCTCGCTATTAAATCAGCAACAGGGTTAATGTCAACGCCAAAAGAAACCCTGCCTTCTATTTTTGATTCTACCAAGGTTGTGCCGCATCCAGAGAAAACATCGGCAATCATATCTCCTTCCCTGCTGTATTCTCTGATTAAGCTAGAGGCTAATTGCGGAATGAACTTGGCGGGGTATCTATGGTATCCATGCGTTGCGTAGGTGGTATCTTTGATCCCTAATCCCCTAAAGGCTAGAATAGGGTCTGGTTTAATGGACGATAAATGTTTAGGACTGATAAGGTTAACCGAATTACCGCTAATCGTTTTATCAATGGTAAGTAGGGACATTGTACTAAAAAATATCTACGTTCTCGTTGCTATAATAATGTTTGTAGTCTATTTTGAAAAAATGCAAACAAGATTATCTAGTGGAATCATAGACTATTAAGATTTTTTTATCCAGCGCACAGGGCGCGCCGTGCGCAAACTCACATCAATGATTACCGAATGCAAACGATTGTACGACTCTAAATTGTAATAACCCTCTCTCCGACCACGCTCTACTCGCTTGACCATAGCTCCGCCAGAAGACGTCTCGACAACACAAGCCTTGCCCAATAACGAAGCCATCGATTCGCTAAAGTTCAAGTCGAAAAATAATATGTCTCCATCGTCAAATGTCGGACTCATACTTTCTCCTCGTACAACAACTCCTCCCCAACGCGAACCATTCGAACCACGAAAAATATCGCCAGGAACAGAAATATGCTCGCTCGTCGGAAATTGATCATTCCAATACTCTATCTCGGCGCCAGCGCGGACAATACCCAAAATCGGAAAGTCACGCGACTCGCATACTTGATGCCTAGAAAGCCTGCCTCGTTCTTTCGACTTCGGAACGCCGCTCGAAAATCTATCGATAGAAGCAATAATACCTTCGCTACTACCTTCTCTACTAAGCAAACCATGACTAACTGAACCATGACTAACTGAACCCGATGGCGGAGCTAGCGAAAAAGCTATGCCAATACCTAACGCATCGCATATCTGCTTCGCTCGATCCACAGACGGCGCAGAACCACGTATGACCGAACGCAAAGTCTCAGGCGGAAATCCATAGTGCTTCTCCGCTCCATGGATAGAAAGACGCAGCTCGCGAAGCCGAGACTCTATCAAGGCAACAAACGAACGGGAAAATGGTCCAGATTTCGGCTTAGGCATAATTCTCATAATATATTCCGAAAAATTGCCTTTGTCCACATTTTACTCTTGATTATTTCATAATATTCACTGAAAATGTAGCTAATACGCTAAAAATAAACCGAATTAACCTGTGGATAAAAATCCGCATAAATAAATAAAACGCGTAAATATGAAAATTCTATGAACATAAAGAAAAAAAACGCTACAACAAAAATAGAAACAGGAAATGCCCTCGTGTCTTACGCTCAAACACTGCTCAACCTAGCCCACGAGGCTAACAACGCACTGCGAGAAGGACGCCTAGGCGCAAAAGAATGGTTCGAATTCCTCAACTCCATCGAAATGCTCGCAAAAAATATACAGCTGCACGAAGCTCAACAAAAAAAAAGCCACCTAAAAATAGTTGCTACAACCACACCGCCTGTCGCAAACAATAACTAAAACGATAACTAGTAGTCTTTAGCGCGCACAGCTAGTTCGTTGCTCTATCGTTGCTCTATCGTTGCTCGCACGAGCAATCGTCAATCTCCGTGAGCAGCGCGCGATAGCGAACTAAGGTAAAAGTCGCAAGCCAACTCTTGCGAAAAGTGAGACTCGACGTAGCCTCGTGCGACAAGCCCCATCGAGCGTCGCTCGCCTTGCGGTAGGCTAGAAAAACTAAGCATCGTTCGCGCTAGGTCTTCGCTATCTCGACAAGCGCAGGTAAGCGCGTTGCTACAACGAGGCTCGTTCGACAGGGCTGGCGGAGCGACAACCCTCTGCCAGCCGCAATAGCGAGCTACGATCGCCGGTACCTCCATCGCCGCCGCCTCGAGTATGATGCGCGGCAGACCCTCCGCGTAGTAGCTAGGCAAAACTAAGCAATCCGCAGTCTCTAGCAGGGTTGCAACATCCTCGCGTCTGACGCCAACGCCTTTGTCGAGCCAAGTGATATCGCCACGCTCGTGCGCTTGCTCGATAAGCTCTAGCGGAAAGCTGTCGGGGTCGCCATCAGCGTAGTCGCCAGCTAGTAAAAATTCTAATGCTGGGGCAGCTCTAGCTGGGGCAGCTCTATTGCTGATAATCCTTGCCGCCTCAAGATACTCGCCAACGCCCTTCGCCCGAAGTAAGCGCGAGAGGTAGAGAAATCTAATGGCAGTTGGCTGTCGTGCATCAAGCTGCCTCGTGCCTCGTTCGCGACCTTGACCATGGACATGCCCCTGGACATGCCCCTGGACATGCCCATGGACATGCCCCTGGACCAGACCCTGGACATGCTTGCTCGCGCTAAGCGCATCGTGAAAACGGCTGAAGTCTATTCCCATGTCAAAGCTCAGTAAAACTCTATCCGCGCGCTGCGGAAGTCTG
>JABABG010000035.1 GCA_014238315.1 Alphaproteobacteria bacterium | reverse complement strand
CGCGAGCTGAAGTCGAAAGCCAATATATGCTCGCGGCTATCGCAAGGATTATTACCTAAAGAGCTATCGTAGGGTTTGGGCGCAAAACTACTCGGCATAAACAGCACTCGTAAAAAATTTTCCTAAACGCACTAAACGCACTTGACTAAAGATGGCTCGTAACCCATATAGTAACCGAAGAGAGGATTCGCGCAGGTGGTGCAGGTAGGGGGGCAAGCAGACGGGGGTGCAGGTAGGGGGGCAAGCAGAGATTACTCTTTCGTGCGCGTCTCGCGCAAAATGATAATACTGAATAAGTTAAGCAGGAGGATGCTAACATGAATTTCCGTCCACTACACGACCGTGTGCTGGTGCGACGCCTGGAGGAAGAAGAAAAAACATCAGGCGGAATAATAATCCCAGATACGGCTAAAGAAAAACCCATGGAAGGCGAGATCATTGCTATTGGCTCAGGCTCGCGCTCAGAGGACGGCAAGGTTACTCCGCTCGATGTCAAAAAAGGCGATAAAGTACTCTTCGGAAAATGGTCGGGAACCGAGGTCAAAATCAACGGCGAAGAGCTGCTGATCATGAAAGAAGCCGATATAATGGGGATCATCGAATAAAATCTAACTATAACTCTAAACCCAATCAAACAAAAGGGGACAAGTCCCCGAAAAACTTTAATACTTAGGAGAATGTGCCATGTCGGCAAAGGATGTGAAATTTTCCCTCGATGCAAGAGGTGAAATTCTCAAAGGCGTAGATGTTCTGGCAAACGCCGTGAAAGTTACACTGGGTCCTAAAGGACGCAATGTGGTCATCGAAAAATCGTTCGGAGCACCAAGAATAACTAAAGACGGAGCAACCGTCGCAAAAGAAATCGAACTCAACGGAAAGTTCGAAAATATGGGCGCGCAACTCATACGCGAAGTCGCATCGAAAACTAACGATGTCGCGGGAGACGGAACAACAACCGCTACCGTGCTCGCTCAAGCGATCGTGCGCGAAGGAGTCAAAGCCGTCACCGCGGGTATGAACCCAACCGACCTGAGACGCGGAATCGACTTGGCCGTCGAGGCGGTCGTCAAGGATATCGAAGGTGGGTCAAAAAAAGTAACGACAACCGAAGAAGTAACGCAAGTCGGTACTATCTCGGCTAATGGTGAGGGGGCAATCGGTAAAAAAATAGCCGACGCCATGGAAAAAGTCGGCAACGAGGGCGTCATCACCGTCGAGGAAGCTAAAGGCTTGGATACCGAGGTCGATATCGTCGAAGGGATGCAGTTCGACCGTGGATACTTGTCGCCATACTTCGTTACTAACTCTGAGAAAATGATCGTCGAGATGGAAAATCCGCTCATACTGATCTACGAGAAAAAGCTATCCTCGTTGCAACCCATGCTTCCAGTCTTGGAAAAAGTAGTGCAGTCTTCTCGCTCGTTGCTGATCCTTGCCGAAGATGTCGAGGGTGAAGCCTTGGCAACTCTGGTCGTAAACAAGTTGCGTGGCGGGCTCAAGGTCGCTGCCGTGAAGGCACCTGGCTTTGGAGATCGAAGAAAAGCTATGCTCGAAGATATCGCTATACTGACCGGCGGACAGCTTATCTCGGAAGACCTTGGGATAAAAATCGAGGGAATCGAAATCTCGATGCTCGGCTCGACAAAGCGCGTGCGAATCGATAAGGAGGATACCACCATTATCGATGGCGCGGGCGAAAGTAAAGATATCGAGGCTAGGTGCACGCAAATACGCTCGCAGATCGAAGAAACTAGCTCCGATTACGACCGCGAAAAGTTGCAAGAAAGGCTCGCAAAGCTAGCCGGTGGGGTTGCCGTCATACGCGTCGGGGGTGCTACGGAAGTAGAGGTCAAAGAACGCAGAGACAGAGTCGAGGATGCTATGAACGCAACTAAAGCTGCCGTCGAAGAGGGAATCGTCGCCGGTGGCGGGGCTTCCCTACTACACGCCGTGCCGATGGTCGAAGCCTTGCAAACTAGCAACGACGATCAAAGGGTCGGTGCAGATATCGTCAAGCGCGCGCTAACCGCTCCTGCTTGGCAGATCGCCACTAACGCCGGCGAAGAGGGAGCTGTTATCGTTGGTAAAATGCTCGAGCAGAAAGATCGAAACTGGGGATTCGACGCGCAAAAGGGCGTCTATGGAGACCTAGTCAAAGCGGGAATCATCGACCCCACCAAAGTCGTAAGGACCGCCCTGCAGGACGCAGCCTCCATCGCTGGACTTATCATAACAACCGAGGCCGCGGTCGCCGATAGACCAGAGCCGAAAACGCCCATGCCGATGCCTCCGGGTGGCGGGGGAATGGGCGGGGGCATGGACTTCTAGAGAAAACTAATAAAAAAGCAAAAATTAAAAAACGGACGCTACTCGCAAAAAGCGAGTAGCGTCCGTTGCTATTTAACGCCATTTAATCTTACAAAAGTTAATTTTATAAAAGGTTAAAGTGCCAACCTACATCGCGCCAGCCACGCATCGTGCCATAGCTCGTGCGGGCACCCATCCGTCAGCAATCTTGGCAAAACAAGTAGTAGCTCCTCCCTATCCCCACCAGCTATCCACGGCTACTTTTGCCTCACGCGCTGGCTCTTTGCAGAGAGCTCGTCTAAGGGCAGGCGGTCTAACGATAGACTCAATACTAGTGCGCAAATGTAAATCCAGAAATGCCATATCGACCAAACGCTCAACTCGAAGATGCCAATGCTCCAGTAGACGCTATGCACCAACAGCATGCTTAAGGACGAAAGCTGGCGTTTATTACGCCATTGCAAAAAGTTTCCAGCCAATAAAAGCACCAATAGGCAAGCAAAAACGCTAAAACCGACAATACCCAAGCCGCTCAAAATTTGCAGGAAACGGCTATGCGGGTGATGGAAGGAAGTGAGGTCGTTATGCACACCGCGACCAAACCACGGGTTTTCCAGCCATACCATGATCGTCTCTCGCCAAGCGAACTGGCGCACATTATCCACGAGCCACCAAGGCAAAAATAATTCGTTGCATTCCACGCACAACTCGCTCCTATCTGTGTAGATTGACGCATTGCCACGCAGGGAATATATGAGCAGAAGCGATAAGCCCAAAATGCAGGTAGCCGCTAATAAGAGTAATAAGAAATTTATTTTCTTCTTGCCCAAGAACGCGGTTATGGCAACAGCGGCTGCCACTAGCACGGCGAGAATAACGATGCGGCGCCAGGTTAACTCCGCGCACAGCAAGAAAAACGACAAGCCGAGGATTATGCAGACGCGCCAAAATAGACGGCTGTTGCCATTAGTCGTAGCTCCTATACTCGACCCATCCTTACTCCTTACGCTTCCTATGCCGTGGCGCGAAAACGCCGCGATAACTAGCGGGATAAATAAAATCGGCATACCAGATTGGCTATACAATAAGTACAAGAACCAAGACTTTAAGTAAGGGTTGTCTGAGTAATTTATTTGTGGTGATGCCTCAATGACTAGTAGCAACAAGATTAGCCATACCAGCATCGAGACCGTAAAGCAGGCAGTAACTATACGGAAAATGCGCCTCGTGTCGTAGTTACTTTGACCTAGTAAAGATAGGCAACTGCAAGATGCTAGAGTGCCGACTAGTAGCAAAAAGAAATTCAGCCACATAGTCGGTTGCTGCCATTTTGTCGCCGTGCTCGCTGTCGATATGAGGATACAGACTAACAGCAACAATAATAGCTTACCCTCGGTGCGGCTCAGCAAGGTTGCTAGAGACGCTAGGATACTCTCTCGGAGAGACGCCAGACTCCAAGCGTAGGTGAAAAAGATTACGAATAATGAAAGCTGGATAGGCTCAGGATATAAAACCCTACTGGATACAGCTAGAGCCAGTAGCCACCCGAAAGTTGTAGATGAATGTAAGCCTCGCCAGACGAAAGAAGAAATTTTGTTTTGTCTGGAATTTTGCGTGATGCTAGATATTATTAGCACGGTTTCTCGCTTTGCTCCTTCGCTCTTTTAGCTACCGGAGTTGTGAATGCAACAGCCATGTGTGATTGTCCCTCCTCTATTAATTCATCAAAACTATATACTTCAAATTAAGCCTCTGCAACGAGGCTTTCTACTTCTACTACATAAACACCATAAGTGCATATAAGTAAACGCAAGGTGATAGAGTTTATAAAAAAAAACAACTTATTTTTTTTATAAACTCTAGTGCCCCCATAGCGTCCTCATAGCAAACTCTACGCCTTTACTTGCGCTTGCTTGCTTTGCTGGCACTATACTTGCGACAATCGTTGAAGAATCTATCGAATAGGTAGCAAGAATCGTGCGGACCAGGCGAGGCTTCGGGGTGGTATTGCACCGCGAAGATGGGACTGTTCTTAGCACTGAAGCCCTCTAGGCTCTTGTCGAATAGCGATATATGCGTTGCCTCCAGCTCATCGGGTAGTGAGCCTAGGGAAACCATAAAGCTGTGGTTTTGCGAGGTTATCTCAACGCGCCCAGTTTGTATTTCTTGCACTGGATGGTTCGCGCCATGGTGTCCGAAAGACATCTTCTCGCTACGCGCTCCGAAGGCATGAGACAAAAGTTGAAAACCAAGGCAGATGCCAAAGATAGGGATATTGCTCGATAGCAGGGGTTTGAGCATGCTATCGGCATAGCGTGCGCTCGCCGCTGGGTCGCCTGGACCGTTTGAAAGGAAAATGCCGTCTGGCTCTAGTTGCAAAATCGAGGCATCGCTGCTGGTCGGTGGAACGACCGTCACGCGCGCGCCGCACTGGCTCAAGCGGCGTAGGATGTTGCGCTTGATGCCGAAATCGATCGCCACTATATGCAGTCGCTTATCCCTTTTAGCCCTGCCATGATTTTCGACTAGTCCTTTGTCTTTGCCCTTATCTTTGTCCTTGTCTTTATCCTTGTCTTTATCCTCGTTTGGCTCCTGCCATCGATACTGCTCCTTGCTAGCGACCCCTCGCGCCAGCTCGGCACCGAGCAAGCCAGACCAGTCTCGGATTTTCTTCAACCCAGCCTTCTTCGAGAAAAAAGCTCGTTCCTCGTTGATGATAGCCGCCTTCTGCGCCCCGCCATCGCGCAAGCCTCGCACTAGGGCTCGTGTGTCCAAGCCATAGACGCCGATAACAGCGCGACTAGCTAGCCACGCGCTAAAGTCATCCTCGCTACGCCAGCTAGAGCTCTCGCTAGGTTTTTGCGCAAAAATACAACCGCGCGCATAAACGCGCTCCGACTCGTCGTCCGCTTGGCAGACCCCAACATTGCCGATATGCGGAAAGCTGAAAACAATAATCTGCTCCGCGTAAGAGGGGTCGGACAAAATCTCTTGGTAACCGCTCATCGAAGTGTTGAAGCAGAGCTCGCCGATAGCAGTGCCAAAAGCCCCGATCCCAGAGCCTAAGTGCAGGCTGCCATCCTCAAGTAGTAATGCAGATTTACCTCGACTGGGGTAGGAAAAAGCCATGTTCTTCAATAGAGACCGATAAAGGAAGGTGGCGGGATAAACCTAAGGGAGGCAGAGGAAAGGGAAGCAGGGGGAAAGGGAAGCAGGGCAAACATCTCGCTAAAATAGTGCAATATAGACCAACCTCGCAATAGCTAATCCGTCCAGCCTGCACAAAGTTCGAGCTAGAGACATTACGAGCCTCGCTACTATGGGCTAAAATCGAACTTAGGCAACTTAGGTAATACCAGCTGGGTAATCTCTGCTGAGGCAATCTCTGGAGGCAACCCATGGAGGCAACCCATGGAGGCAATCTCTGGAGGTAACCCTGGTAGAGCGAATCCTAGGTAGAGTGATTTTGCCCTCGACTCTGGTTGCGAATCGGGGCAGGATATTGGAGGGTGCGGAACTCTGACCGATTTGCTTTTATACTTTGCCTCTATACCTCGCATCGATATTTTGCATCGGCGTTCTGCACTCACGCCTCGCACCAACAGCCCTCACGCATCCACTACTCGCACCACACCGCACCTCGCACCACACATTGCCTACCAGAGCAACAACCCTCCTCCGCGCGAGGCAATATGTCGGGCACTAAAAAATGACAACCCAATGACAACTAATAGGGGAGCATAGCAGAAAAAGTGACCGCAGAACTAAGAGAACAATTCTCGGAGACCTTGAAAGAGGCTATGAGAAAAAAAGACTCGCCAGCCGTCTCGACCTTGCGATTGATAATCGCCTCCGTGAAGGACCGCGACATCGCCGCGCGAGTTCGCGGCAACGGCAAAGAGCATATAGAAAAAGACGAAATACTCGCTCTACTGCAAACGATGATACTACAAAGGCAAGAGAGTATTGAGGCTTACGAAAAAAATAACCGAACAGCGCAAGCAGAGCAAGAGCGGTTGGAAATCTCCGTTATCGAACGATTCTTGCCTCAACAAATGGGTGAGCAGCAGATAAAAGACGCCATCGACAATATCGTGCGCGAGAAAAAAGTCAGCGGGCTAAAAGGCATGAGTTGCGTTATGAGCGAGCTACGAAAACGGCATCCGGGTGAAGTGGATTTCGCACTCGCGGGTAAAATCAGCAAAGAAACCCTGCTCGCTGTCTCTAATGAGTTGGCTGGCTAGAAAGTTGGCTGGATGAAAGTCGGTTGGCTGGAAGTCGTAAGGGGTTATATTCGAGGGGTAGAAATTGCAAGGGTTGGCTGGATGAAAGTCGGGAGAGAAGAAATCTAAAGCATAAACCCTGATAGCAATTTTGGGAGCAATTAACTTGGAGCAATTTTGGAGAAAAATTCAACAAAAATGGTAAAAGTAGAAAGTGGGCGCACAATACTCAATTGCTACTCGCAAATACAATAGGAGCATATATGGAGATGGTACCTGTGTTTTCTCCTATTGTTTTTTGCGCTACCAGCACAAAAAATAACTATAAAATATAAGCATAGTCGAAGCATAAAACTTATGGATAAAGGACAGATAGACGAGGTACGCAAACGCACTAGCCTGCAAGTTCTGGTAGCTGCAAATGTCGCGCTACAACGGCGAGGGCGCCGCTATGTCGGTCTGTGCCCGTTCCATAAGGAGAAAACGCCCTCGTTCCATGTCGTCGAAGACGAGGGATTCTACTATTGTTTCGGTTGCGCCGAGCGCGGCGACGCCTTCGATTGGTTGCAGAAAATGCAAGGGATGTCCTTCGTGCAAGCGTTAGAGCAACTCGCAAAGCAGGCGGGGGTAGTGTTGCAACGGAAAAACGAGACCGCGCAAGCTCGCACAGAGCGCGAAAGTGGCGAAAGTCTAAAGGCAAAGCAGCGCGAGCGATTGTTGCAAGTGATGAAAGTCGCAACACTATTCTACCAGCAAGAGTTACTCGCCCCCGTAGGCGCGCAGGCTAGAGCATACTTGCGAGCTCGGGCGATAGACAAAACTTGCGCTCAACGTTTTGCGCTCGGATGGGCCGATGGCGACGCTAGAAGGTTCTTCGAGTATATGAAGCAACAAAATTGTTCGCACAAAGAACTGTTCGCCGCGGGCTTGACCATCTCTAACGAGCGAGCCCCGCAAAACCCGCGCGCGAGGTTTCGCTCGCGCATAATCTTTCCTATAGACGATAGGCAGGGGCGTACCATAGCGTTCGGCGGGCGGTTGCTCGAAAAAAATAACGCGCAAAACCAAGAGAGTAATAATAAAAATAGCAACGAGGCACGGTTCGCACGGTTCGTCCAGCCCAAATACCTGAACTCGCCCGAAACCCTGCTGTTCTCGAAAGGCAGAAGCCTATATAACTTCGCTCGTGCAAGGGAGGCTGTTCGTGGAAACTTCGCGCGGCGGGAGAAAGAAAGAGCAGTCCTCGTCGAAGGGTATATGGATGCCATCGCGCTCGATAAGTTCGGCTGCAGTGCCAGTGTCGCGAGCCTCGGCACCGCCATATCCGAGCAGCAGCTCGCGTTATTGTGGCAACTCGCCGACGAGCCAGTGTTATGCTTCGACGGCGATAGGGCGGGTGGGCTGGCTGCCACTCGCGCCGTTAAAAAAGCCCTGCCGCTGATCAACGAAGGCAAGAGCCTGCGCGTATTCTTCTTACCACAGGGCGAAGACCCAGACAGCTTCGTAAATAAGTTCGGCGCGCAACGGTGGCACCAAGCTCTCGCAACGGCAGAAACAGTCAGCGCGTTTCTATGGCGCGTAGAGAAAGCAGAGCGCGAACCCATAGACACCCCCGAAAAGCTCGCGAGCTTGGACAAGGCGTTAGAGCAGCATAGCCAGAGCATCGTTGCTAACACGCTACAAAAACACTATCGAGACTTCTTCAAAGACGCCCTATTCCAACAAAGGCGATTGCTCAACATAAACACGACTTCGGCAGATTTTATACAGCTCATCAAAGATGAGGATAAGAGTACCCGCGCTCGCCAAGAGATGCTCGTTATCCTCTTGGCAAAAAACCCAGATTTATGGGATGCTTACGAAGAGCGTTTTGCTTGTCTCGACCTGCCGCAAGACTTGGACGCCGTCAGGCAAGCGATGCTAGTCGCCTACGCTAATGCTAGTCCTGATGAGGATATAGCAAGGCTACTATGGCAGAGCGGCGGCGCGGTTTTACACAGTCTCTGCAGTCTCGCGAGCGAGCAACATTACTCTTTACAGAATTCTTACTCGAACGGGCAATCCGTGCAAGAGATAGTCGGTCAAATTTTAACGGGTCTTGACCATGGAGAAATTGGTAAGGACCTCGCGCAGGCGGAGCCCAGTGCTCGTGAGCAAGCTATCGCCTTGCGCGAAGATGCTCGTAGAATCTCCACGCAACAATAGCAGGGTAGCGATGGTTAGCAATTTCACTAAAGCTGGTTACAAAATGCTCAAGTATAAATACTTAAGTGTAAATGTTTGGGTATAAATTTTGCTACCCAACAAGCATAGAAATAGAACGGCAGTACAAGCAACAGAGAAAGAATCTCGGAGTAAAATGACAGCTTCCAAAAAAGACGATAAGTCCATATTTAAAAGTATAAGTAGGTGGTTTTCGCGCAAGACCGTCAAAAGTAGCGGCGGGAAAAAACCCTCTGTCGCCAGAGCGCGTTCTGCGAGGCTTGCGAAAGACCCGCTTGCGCTCGAGCGGGAACAGCACCAGCGGCGCATGCGCGACCTCGTAGCAAAGGTCGTGCGCCGAGACGCGCGAGAAAAAATAAGCCTGCAGAAAATCGATGGGCTATTGCCAGAGGACTTTCGCAATCCAGAAGACCTCGACGAACTACTACAAAGGCTCTCACGGCGAGGCATAGTGCCTTTGAGTGCCGAAGGTAGCGTTGTAGCGGCTGGCGAAGAAGACAAAGATCATTCGGAAAGCCTCTCGGAAGACGAGGCAGAGCAAAGCTCAGAGGCAGAGCTGGTAGAGATGAAGGCGAAGGATGGCAAGGCTCTCGTCAAAAAAAGCAGCATAGGCAGAGCCTCGCCAGCAGAGGCAAGCTATACGGACGACCCGGTGCGCATCTACTTGCGCGAAATGGGTAGCGTCGAGCTCTTGTCGCGCGAGGGCGAGGTAGCAATCGCTAAACGTATCGAGGCTGGTAATCGCTCCGTCATTCGCGCGCTTTGCTCAAGCCCGTTGGCGTTGCGAGCCTTGCAGCGATGGCACGACGACCTCGACCAGGGTAATCGAGTGCTCAGGGAGATAATCGATTTAGAAAAAACTTGGAACGAGGTTAATGGCAAGAAGTTAGCTCACAATGTCAGAGCGGGCGAGGGCTTGCGGGGGATGGAGGGTTTGTCCGCTCCAGCTAACTCTTCTCTTGCAACATCTTCTCCAGCTAACTCTTCTCTTGCAACCTCCTCGCTTGCCACCTCCTTGGCAATATCTCAAGGTAAGGAACAACAAGAGGCAAGAAAAGATATAGCTCAAGATGCAGCTCACGGGGTAGGGTTAGACAGCGACAACCCTGAGCTCGAAGCAGAGGCAGGTGGCGACGAGGCTAAGGACGAAGCTATGCGTGAAGACGACCTCGCGCCGCCAGTAGGTGTCATGGAGCAGTCGCTCAAGCCGCGGTCGGTCGAGAAATTCCTAGCCCTCGGCAAATACTATGTCCGCCTAGAAAAGCTACAGCGCAAGAGGCTGCTCCACATACAGCGCAGCGAGGTGATACCCGCTTCCTTGTCCGCATCGCATAAGGCGTTGAAGGCGGAGATCATCTCTGCCATGACCCTGCTAAACCTCCACGCGTTACGGCGCGAGGAGATTATCGAGATACTCCGTAAGCAGCATCAAAAACTCTCGCAGTTGGAGCTACAGGTAGTAAGTTTTGCGCGGCGCGCTCGTATCCCCATAGCAGAGTTCCGCGAGGTTTATGTCGGCAGCGAAACCGCAGAGGGTTGGTTCGAAAAGCAACGCTCTCGTAGCAAAGAGTGGCAGAGCTTCGTCGAGATATACGGCTCTAAAGTCGAGGCAATACGCGGGAAAATGCGAGACCTCGCCGAAGAGAGCCTGATGCCGATTGCCGAGCTCAACGCACTGTATAGCGAAATTAGGCGCGCCGAGCGTGTCGCCGGCGAGGCAAAGCAGGAAATGATCAAGGCGAACTTGCGGCTCGTTATTTCGATCGCCAAAAAATATACCAATCGCGGTTTGCAATTCCTCGACCTAATACAAGAGGGGAATATCGGCTTGATGAAGGCGGTCGACAAGTTCGAGTATCGGCGTGGCTATAAGTTTTCGACTTACGCTACTTGGTGGATCAGGCAGGCGATCACTCGCTCGATTGCAGATCAGGCGCGCACTATCCGCATCCCTGTGCATATGATCGAGACCATCAATAAATTGCTCCGCACCTCGCGCCAGATGCTACACGAGATCGGGCGCGAGCCGACCCCCGAAGAGCTCGCTGAAAAGCTCCACATGCCGCTTGAGCGCGTGCGCAAGGTGATGAAAATCGCCAAAGAGCCTATCTCGCTTGAGACGCCAGTCGGCGACGAGGAGGATAGCTCGATCGGTGATTTCATCGAGGATGTCAACGCTCTGCTACCGACCGACGCAGCCATACAGAGCAACCTGCGCGCGACTACTACCAAGATACTCTCCTCCCTGACACCGCGCGAAGAGCGAGTGTTGCGAATGCGTTTCGGAATCGGAAATAATAGCGACCATACGCTAGAGGAGGTAGGGCAGCAATTCTCGGTTACCCGCGAGCGCATCAGGCAGATCGAAGCCAAGGCTTTACGAAAGCTGAAGCACCCTACTCGTTCGCGCAAACTAAAGAGTTTCCTCGACCAGTAGCGCAGGTTTGTATGACATGCTAGTATTGCGAGCTCGTAGATATTTGGGGCCTGTAGCTCAATTTGGTTAGAGCAAACCGCTCATAACGGTTAGGTTCTAGGTTCAAGTCCTAGCAGGCCCACCACAAATCCTTATACATAAACGGAGGGTGGGGGACTCGAACCCCCGCTACCCGGGAAGGGTAGACGGATTAGCAATCCGTTGCATTACCACTCTGCCAACCCT
>JABABG010000063.1 GCA_014238315.1 Alphaproteobacteria bacterium | reverse complement strand
TTGCAACTACGCTCGCACAATCAGACACGGATAACGTCTTCCTTCTATATCCTCAATTCGTTCGGTGAGCTAAACAGCCTCTACCGTTGGGCACCCGTTGTCTTTGTTGGCGGATCGTTAGCGAACAAAGGCGGGCATAACTTTTTCGAGCCGGCTCAACATAACTGCAAGATATTGCACGGACCTCATCTACAAAATACCCACGCCGAGTTATTGCACAAGTTTCAACTAACCCAAGTTGTGGAAAACGCAAAAGATTTATCCAAGCATCTGCAAGCCGCATTAGAAAAAAAAGGCAATGCCTCGAACGCGCAACCGATCATCGAACAGCACAACAAAACCATGCGTAAAGACATGCTAGAATACCTCGAACCCTACCTAAAGAGACTAGACAAGGTATGCTAAAGATGGAAGAAAACAAACCTCAAACCGAAACTCAAACCCAATCTAAAACCCAACCTCAAACCCAACCTCAAACCCCTGCAGAGCTAAGCGCAGAACAACGCCAAGCGATTGAAGCGGCGGTATTCCAACGCCTGGTGGCACACTTGCAAAAGCGCGTCGATGTGCAAAATATCGACTTGATGAATTTAAGCGGTTTTTGTCGAAACTGCTTATCGAAGTGGTTTTGCGAGGCGGCGGCACAAAGCGGAATCACCCTCGATTATAACGAGGTGCGCACTGATATCTACGCTATGCCGTACGACACTTGGAAGGCAGAATATCAAAAATAACCTCTAGCAAAAATAACCTTGCCAACCCTTGAATATGCGCCATCCATAGCCCATCTATAAATTAGTAGTAGAACCGAAATAGACAAGCATAAACAAGGAAGCATCATGAGCAAAATTATTGGCATCGACTTAGGCACGACAAACTCTTGCGTTGCGGTGATGGAAGGCTCTCAAGCGAAAGTCATCGAGAACGCCGAAGGACGGCGCACGACCCCGTCCGTTGTCGGATTCACAAAGGACAAAGAGCACTTAGTCGGAGAAACAGCGAAGCGTCAGCTAGTAACTAACCCTGAAAACAGCTTTTATGCAATCAAACGCCTGATCGGTCGTAGCTTCAGCGATAAGAACATCGGCAAGGGAGAAGCCTCGCTTATCTCCTACAAGATCGTCAAGGGCGATAACGGCGATGCCTGGGTAGAGGCGCAAGGTAAAAAATATGCTCCCGCGCAAATAAGTGCCTACATCCTACAAAAAATGAAGGAAACAGCAGAGGCGTACTTGGGTGAAAAGGTTCTGAAGGCAGTCATTACTGTGCCTGCATACTTCAACGATAGCCAAAGACAAGCTACGAAAAACGCAGGCAAAATAGCAGGCTTGGAGGTGATGCGAATCATCAACGAGCCGACCGCAGCAGCTCTCGCCTATGGGCTTGATAAGAAGAAGAGCGGCATTATCGCGGTCTATGACTTGGGTGGCGGAACTTTCGATATATCTATCTTAGAGATAGGAGACGGAGTCTTTGAAGTAAAATCGACTAACGGCAATACACAGCTCGGTGGAGAGGATTTTGACCATGTTCTCATAGAGTATCTCGCCGACGAGTTTAAAAAAGAAAGTGGCATAGACATCCGCAAAGATCGCGGACCTCTGCAAAGGCTGAAAGATGCTGCAGAGAAAGCCAAGATCGAGCTCTCTTCGACCACGCAAACAGAAGTGAGCCTACCTTTCATCACTGCCGATCAATCTGGTCCTAAACACCTCAACATCAACCTAACCCGTGCAAAACTAGAATCACTAGTAGAAAGCCTGATCGAGCGCACGATAGAACCTTGCCGCGCAGCCCTAAAAGATGCCAACCTCAAGGCCTCCGAAATGGGCGAGGTCGTGATGGTGGGCGGCATGACTCGCATGCCGAAAGTCTTCGAGACCGTTAAAAACTTCTTCGGCAAAGAACCACATCGCGGAGTCAACCCCGACGAGGTCGTCGCAATAGGTGCTGCAATTCAAGGGGGAGTGCTCGGCGGTGATGTTAGGGATGTGCTGTTACTAGATGTAACTCCGCTGAGCCTCGGAATCGAGACCTTCGGTGGAGTCTTCACGAAACTGTTAGAACGTAATACGACTATACCAACAAAAAAATCACAAATCTTTTCAACAGCCGAAGATGGACAGTCTGCGGTCACCATCCGCGTCTTCCAAGGCGAGAGAAGCATGGCATCAGATAACAAATCGCTAGGGCAGTTTGACTTGGTTGGCATTCCTCCCGCTCCGCGCGGCGTGCCGCAAATCGAAGTCTCATTCGACATCGATGCCAATGGCATAGTGCAAGTATCCGCTAAAGATAAAGCGACGGGGAAAGAACAACAGATACAAATCCAGTCATCTGGCGGACTCTCTTCCGAAGACATCGAGCGCATGGTCAAAGAAGCAGAGCAAAATGCTGAAAGCGATAAGAAGAGACGCGACCAAGTCGAACTCAAAAACACCGCAGAAGCACTAGCGCATAGCACCGAAAAGAGCCTCAACGAGCATGGAGACGCGCTTGGCACAGAAGATAAAGAAAAAATCGAACAAGACCTGAAATCCTTGCGCGAGACGCTCGAGGCGGATGACTTCGACAATATCCAAGAAAAAAGCACAAAACTCGCACAATCTGCTATGAAGCTCGGAGAAGCCGTCTACAAAGCTTCGCAAGAAAATACACAAGAAAATATGCAAGACGAGACACAAACTGAAAACGGTAGCGAGCAGGAAAAAGGGAAAGAAGAAGTGCTCGAAGCCGAGTTTAGCGAAGTCGACGAAACGGTAACGAAAAGCGAAGATGCCAAGCAGGAACCCATGGATAAAAATGCTTAAATGAAGCGTGGTATAAGAAAACAATCGAAGTGCAGTAACACTTTCACCTAATTTTGAGCACAAGGCTGTAAAACCTAGGCAGCATAAGCTTGCATGGCAAAACAAGACTATTACGATGTTCTAGGCATTTCGCGAGATGCCGATACGAGTGCTGTCAAGCGTGCGTACCGCACGCTTGCCATGAAGCATCATCCCGACCGCAATCCTGGCGACAAGAAAGCAGAGCAAGCCTTTAAAGAAGCGACCGAAGCCTACGAAGTATTAGGCGACGAGAAGAAACGTCCCACTTATGATCGCTATGGGCACGACGCATTCAGAAGCAATGCTGGCGGTGGACGGCAAGCCGGCGCAGGCGGTTTCGGTGATATCTTCGAGGATATGTTCAGTGAGTTCGCTGACATCATGGGCAGCGGACGACGCGGGACTCAACAACGCGGAACACAGCACGGTGCAGACCTGCGAGTCGATGTCGATCTCTCGCTAGAAGAAACTTTTTACGGAGTAGAAAAATCTATTGAGGTCACCGCGCCAATTGCCTGCGAGAGCTGCAACGGTAAAGGCTCTAGCTCTGGACGCGGCGCGCAAACTTGCTCGGAGTGTGACGGGTCTGGAACATTCCGCTCGCAACAAGGATTTTTCACGCTAGAGCATACCTGTAGGCGATGCCAAGGTGGTGGTAGAATTATAGCCGATCCTTGCCGCCGCTGTAATGGTAGCGGGCAAATGCGCGGGCGCAACCGCATATCTGTGAAGATACCGCGTGGTGCCGACAACGGAACGCGCATCCGCGTTAGCGAAAAAGGTGGTTACAAAGGCGCAATGGGGAGGAAAAACGGCGATCTCTATATTTTCGTGCGCACTAAAATTCATCCCATCTTCCAACGAGAGAGAAATACCATCTACTGCCGACTACCTGTTTCGATAGCAACCGCGGCCTTAGGGCGCGCTATTACCTTACCATCGATCGATGGGGGAAAAGTCTCTTTGAAAATACCGGCGGGTAGTCAGTCGGGGGATAGATTTCGTTTGCGCGGAAAAGGAACCTACACCCTGCAGAGCGCAACTCGTGGCGATATGATAGTAGCCTTGGAGGTCGAAATACCTCGTAACCTATCGGAATCGCAACGCGGGTGTTTGGAAAATTTTGAAAAGGAAGAAAAGAAATCACAAAACCCAGAAAGTGAAAATTTTCTCGCGCGCGTGAAAGATTTCTGGGCGCGTAGCAAGCAATCTTCATAAACTACTAATAGTCGCAGAAACAAAAAACCCAATAGGAACATGAGCAACCTCTCAACAAAAAACGATCAAGCTAAAGCAAAGTTTGCAAAGTCCGCCTCACTCTCAAGTGGCGATAAAAAACCAGTAGACGAAGGGGGGGGGAAAGAGATTCTAAAAGAGATGAAAGAAGGAGCAGAAAAAAAAATGGAAGAAGGGATAGAAGAGTCCGAAGGTCTAAACGCAGAAGAAAAGTTGATAGCCCAAGTTGCAGCAGAAGCGCAGAAAACCGCAAAAGTAGATGGTGCAACCAAGCAAGAAAATGCCACTCGCAAACGAGAAGAATCGCAGGATGAAATACTGTCTTTTGATGGTAGCACTCTTGGTAAAGAGGATAGAGATACAACGCAAGAGCAAATAGCCGATTTGTCCGAACGTTTAGCGCGTGCCTTGGCAGAAGTCGAGAATACACGCAGGCGTTTTCAGCGCGAAAAACAAGACGCTCTACGCTACGGAGCCTCGCAACTCGCGATGGATGTTTTTGAGGTAGCCGATAATCTTCAACGCGCACGCGCTTTTGTCTCTGACGAGGCGATGGAGAAAGATGCTAGCCTCAAAAACCTTGTGCTAGGAATCAGGATGACCGAAAAGTCCTTAGAGGAAGCCCTTAAACGAAACCAGGTTGTCACCATCGTGCCAAAGGTCGGCGAGCCTTTCTCCGCCGAGCATCATCAGGCTGTCTCGCAGATTGAAAACGATGAGTTAGCCGATGGTTCTGTGGTCGAACTATTGCAATGCGGCTATCGAATGGGTGATCGATTGTTGCGTGCGGCGCAAGTGATCACGGCAAAAAGCAAGAGTAAGAATGACGAGAAAGCCGATGCTAGTAGCAATGACGCCCTCGCGCCAGAGGAAGTGGAATCGACTAGCGTAGCACAAGATAAGCCTACCACCACTCAAGACGAGGAGCAGTAAAGCCTCCCTATTGCTCTGCCGAGTCTTTCCGATGTAGACTGTTGCGCAAGGATTATTTCTGATTAGGATATCTTTTGTGCGAGATGGTTTCTAACGCGCTAGGTCAATTTTTTACCCCTCCTTCTGTTGTCTCTGCCATGTGGAGCCTACGCCGTAGGCAAGGTCGAGTTCTAGAGCCATGTTGCGGCGATGGAGCTTTTTTGCGTGATAGGCAAGATTCCTCGATAGTTGCGGTAGAGAAGGATTGTAGTTTGCACTCTCCTTCTGGCGTGATGCGTGTGGATTTCTTCGACTATCCTACTAGCGAGAAATTTGACACGATCATCGGCAATCCGCCCTATGTCCGCAATCGCTGGATTTCTGCGGACACGCGCGCAAAGATTGCGGCGGGTGGCTACTCGGAGCTTTTTGACGGACACGCAAACCTCTACCTGTATTTTATCTATAAGTCGGTGCAGCACTTGCGCGAGGGGGGCGAGCTTATTTTTATCACGCCGCGCGACTTTGTAAAGACGACCGGCGCGCGTAAGCTCAACGAGTATTTATACAACGAGGGCTCTATCACGCATTTCCGTGATTTTGGCGATGAGCGTATTTTTTCTGGAGCGATGCCGAATTGCGCGGTATGGCGTTTCGAGCGTTCTCGCGACTCGCGATTATTGGAAGATGGGCGCGAGTTTTTATGCCTCGATGGGCAAATATACTTTTTGGATAGGTCCGCTCCAGAGGCGGGAGATAGTCGGGCGATTAGGCGCAGGCGGCTTGGCGATGATTTTGAAGTGAGGGTTGGCGCGGTTAGTGGCGCGGACGAGGTATTTACGAATGCCAAGCATGGCGATATCGAGTTCGTCTGTTCGCGTACTCGTTCGACGGGCGAGTTGCGGCCGATGATTTACAGTCGCAATTCTCGAGTTTTGCGTCCGCATAAGGCTCGCTTACTTTCGCGGCGTATCAGGCGTTTTGATGAGTCGAACTGGTGGCAATGGGGACGGGGCTATCCTTTGCGAACTGGCGAGCGTATTTATGTAAATAGCAAGACTCGCGTATCGGAGCCGTTTTTTGTACATGACGCACCTGCGTTTGACGGCTCGGTTTTGGCGTTATTTCCGAAGCGCAAAGGGATTAATTTAGCCCAGGCTTGTGCTAAGTTAAATCGAATAGACTGGCACTCTATGGGCTTTATGACTGGCGGGCGCTACTTATTCTCACAAAGGTCTCTTGAGGCAGCCATCGTGCAATAGTTTTATGAATAAATTTCCTGATGAATTAGAAGAAATTGTTTCTTTTTTGAATAAAAAAGATAATTTACCAACTGTCGCTGGCGGAGAAGACAGTCGTAGAAATTCTGCGGATAGCGAAAATAAAATAATTCAACTTTTGCAGAACCAAAACACTTGGAAAATCACAGCTAAGAATGTGGGGCAGGGTCGTAATACATTTTGGTGTGATTTTGAAATTGAAACAAAGGAATTTGGTGTTGTGTATGTAGATATGAAAACGACTGCATTAAAAACCGCGGACAATACAAATTGCATGGGAGCAATATATTACGTTTTAACAGGGCGAGAGCCACCAAATAATATGAGCCATATAACAGCTAAAATTAAAGAGGATATATCATTTAACGATAGAGATTATTATTTTTTAATTGTTAAAAAACCCACTAACCGCAACCAAGGGTTTGCTAATGCTTTTATTTGTTCTTTAAAAACATTAAGAAAAATAAATCCAAATGGGAACAATTTACCTTTCCAGTGCAAGTGGGCAGAAAACACTGAACCTGTATGGCGAAATTATAATGATGCTTATAATTTTATTTTAGAGTGCTATGGTAAATCTCTGCAAAAAAGGGCGGAAAGATACGAGGAATTCAAAAAACATTTCCCTAATATTAACTTGTGTGATTAATGATTAAAAAAATTTCAATAACACAACAACATTCGTTTAATAACTTTCTAATAACAACTTTCTATATTTTAGCTGAAGTTTTATGATATTAGATAGAAGCTTGAGTGAACATTGTACCTTTAGCTATAAAAATTCCCAACAAGAGATAAAAATCTTTAAAATAATTACTCAAATATTTAAATTTGAAAAATCTAATGCTAATCAAACATCTAAATTACTAGCAAAGAATCAGATAATTGATAGAATGCCTTATATTATAAAATTATTTGAAAGGCCATTTAATAATATAAATAACCAATTCTTACTAATACCCTTATCCATCCACCAACGCTCCTCGACAATAATAGCATTCTATTTTAGAAAATACGCCGCATGCCTCCCATGCCTCCACATCTAACCTGCGTAATCCACCCCCTCACTCTTGGTCGCCCTTGCCTGGCTTGGCGGAGAAGTGATTCTTCATCTTGTCCGCAACATCCTCCCAATCCTTGGCATCGCTAGGAGACAAGCCCTTGCGAGTGATGTTCGGCCATAACTCACTATACTCGCGATTCATAACTAGCCATTGCTCCGCCTCCTTCTCCGTGTCTGGCAAGATCGCATCGATAGGACATTCGGGCTCGCAAACACCACAATCAATGCACTCGTCGGGGTGGATAACCAGCATGCTCTCGCCCTCGTAAAAGCAATCTACCGGACAAACCTCGACACAATCCTGATACTTGCATTTAATACACTTCTCGGTCACAACAAAAGTCATAGAACAATCCTTAAAATTCTAGTACTTATCTCTAACGAGCAAAACTTACCAACAAAATTCAAAATGGCTAGCTACAACTTTATGGCTAAAATCGAGCTTTTGTGAATCTTTTACCAAACTTTTGGCAGAATTGGCACTTTTTTTGATTAAAGGAATTAGAGAAACAGAGAACACAACATAATCGCTCTCGCCTCTCTTATACATACCCTTATTTCAAAACCCCCTCCCCAGCCTATGTCTCCCCTACCCTTGAAAAAACACACGAAAGTTCTGAAAGAGTGGCTCTCGAATAAAGTTTCAGCCAGCCGTAGCCAAACTCTATTTCAGCCCGACGAGAAGACCAAAGCATCGGTCGAACCCTATTACTTGCGAGCCGGCGGCACATTTCGCCGTATCCGCAGAGACTCGACGGTAGAAACAGCGAAGATTCTCGGCTTTCACGATAACAGCGGCATCACGCATGTGCGCTTTGAGGTGCGCTTCCGCCATCCCTACAGCCCGATCGAAGACCACGAAGGACCAAAAATACTATCAATAGAGCAATTCTCAGAGCTTTACGATATAACAAAGTGAAGTCACAAAAATGTGAGATGCTTGAAATTAATGCTAGTAAAACACAATATAAAAGGCAAGAGATTAGAACTCTCCGCGAATTCACCGCGGGCGTGGCGAAATTGGCAGACGCGCCGGCTTTAGGTGCCGGTGAGGAAACTCGTGTGGGTTCGAGTCCCTCCGCCCGCATTCTTTTTCGTGCCCAATGGGTTTTCAATCCTTTGACGCACTGAAACAAACCATGACTATTTTGGAGAAGAAAGATGGATATAGAGAAAGTTAAGATAGAAGAAAAATTCGCGCATAAATACGCCGTAGCTCTGCCGCAAGCAGAGTTCGATAAAGATTTTGAAGCTCGCCTCTTAGAGGTAGCACCTAAAATCAAAATGGCTGGTTTTCGCGATGGCAATGTGCCTGCAAAAGTGATACGCGAAAAACACGGTGATCAGATCAAACGCGAAATGCTTGCAAGAATAGCACAACAGGCGGTGAAACAAATCCTTGAACAAGATAAAAGCCTTCGCCCTATCGGCTCGCCGCGCGTAAATGTCACTAAAAATGATGGTAATGGCATCGCCTTCGAGGTCGATATCGACACTGCACCAGAGGTCGAAATAAAGGACTTCTCTGCGATGAAAATAAAACGCCCGCAAGTTGAGATACCCGCTAAAACTATCGAAGACAACTTAGTATCGATCGCACGGCGCACAGCTCCGGTAGAGGAAGTGCAACGCAAAAGCCAAAAAAATGATGTGCTTGTAATGAACTACGAAGGGAAAATAGCAGAGGAAGAAAACCCCTCGTTAAAATCGCAAAACTATCGTATAGGGCTAGGTGATAACGTTGTGCATCCAGACTTTGAGAAGAACCTCGAAAACCTCGCAGCAGGCGACAAGAAAGAGTTCTCAGTGGATTTTCCCAACACGCACACAGCAAAGAATGTCGCCGGCAAGACTGTCGCTTTCTCAGTCGAGGTGGATAAGGTGCTTACTCGAAAAACCGAAGACTTCAAGGTTAACGAAGAGCTCGCCAAAAGGCTCAAGCATAAAGACCTAGAAACGCTCAAGCGCGTAGTTGCCAGTCAACTCGAAAGCAACTTGCAGCCAACCATAAGGCAAATAATTAAAAGACAAATCTTCGACTGGTTCGACAAGGAATACTCGTTCCCCTTACCGCAACGTCTGATCGAAGCCGAGTTTGCCGATATCTGGCGCCGCGTTGAGAACGAGATGACGAAGCGAAAAGTCGAGCAAGACAAATTCCCAAACGCCGAAAAAAATCTGCGCGACCAATATAGAGTGATAGCCGAGCGCCGCTTGAAGACTGGATTATTGTTGGCAGAGATAGCCAAGCAAAATGGTATCGCGGTAAACGATGGAGAGATACTAAACTCGATTAAAGCTCGTATTGGTAAAAATCCGAATGCGCAACAACGCCAATTACTGAACAAAATCGAAAAAAATCCGCAAAATGTCTTGGCGGAGGTCAGACCGCAAGTGCTTGAGGAAAATGTAGTCGAATATATTCTCAGCAAAGTTTCGCTAGAAAACGAGAAAATTAGCCTAGAAGATATGCTCGAGCGAGCGCAAGAACTGAGCAAAGACACGCAGTTGAAGATTGGCGAATCGTTAGATGGGGAAGATGCGCTAGCTACCTCGCAAGTAATCGAGAATGCTAGTGGTGCTGGCAAAAAAAATAAGAAAAAATAACGCCGAGGAATATAAGATTACTATGCAACGCTTATGCAAGACCCTCAGACGCGAGCCTTCCAAACGCAATATCCAAAAGCGCGGGACCCCCAGCAGCTCATGCTAGCAGACAGCTACAGCGGCGTTTCGGCTACGCTCGTACCGATGGTTGTCGAGCAGACGGCGCGGGGGGAGCGTGCGTTTGATATTTACTCACGACTTTTGAAAGAGCGGATCGTCTTCTTGACTGGTCCAGTGAATGACGAGGTCGCGAGTTTAGTCTGCGCACAGCTTTTGTTTCTGGAGGCTGAAAACCCTAAACGCGATATCTCTTTTTACATCAACTCTCCTGGTGGCGAGGTTACTGCGGGCTTGTCGATTTACGACACGATGAACTATATTCGCCCAGAGATAACCACTTTATGTTTAGGACAAGCTGCATCGATGGGCTCTTTACTTTTAGCCGCTGGTCATAAGGGTAAGCGTTTTGCGTTACCTTCTAGCAGGATTATGGTTCACCAACCTTCTGGAGGCACACGCGGTACTGTTGCGGATATCAATATCCAGGCGAAAGAGATGCTCCGAGTTAGACAACGCATCAACGAGATTTACGCCAAACATACCGGACAAAAAATTTTAGCAATCGAAAAAGCTATGGACCGAGACAACTTTATGAGCGGCGATGAGGCGAAGAAGTTCGGCTTGATCGACGAGGTTCTCGTTAAGCGCAAGGATGCTAGTAAAATTGCTACTAGCAAAAAATCTTAAATTCCTCTGACAACCCTGCGAAATTATGCCCCGCCGCCGCGATACTGAAAATATCTCGCCTGACAAAAAGACCCTTTGCTGCTCTTTTTGCGGCAAGAATCAGAACGAGATTAAGAAGCTTATAGCTGGTCCTGATGTTTTTATCTGCGACGAGTGCGTAGAGTTATGCACGGATATCATCCAAGAAGACCATAAGAACGCCTCTCTGCGCACGGATAGCCGCGTTCCGAGCCCCGCGAAGATCAACAAAAATCTAGAGGAATATATCATCGGGCAAGCGCATGCGAAACGAGTTTTGTCCGTTTCAGTTCACAACCACTACAAGCGCATAGAGGAAGAGGAACGCTCTAGCGATCACGATGTAGAGTTGGCGAAGTCGAACATTTTACTAGTTGGTCCAACAGGAAGCGGCAAAACTCTCTTTGCGCAAACTTTAGCTCGTACACTACAAGTTCCTTTCACGATGGCTGACGCGACCACGCTCACCGAGGCGGGCTATGTTGGCGAGGATGTTGAAAACATCATCCTCAAGTTGCTACAAACTGCCGACTACGATGTCGAGCGCACCCAACGCGGTATCGTCTATATAGACGAGGTTGATAAAATTAGTCGCAAGTCGGAAAACCCTTCGATTACACGCGATGTCTCTGGTGAGGGTGTACAGCAGGCTTTGCTGAAGATAATGGAGGGAACTGTCGCGAGCGTGCCACCGCAAGGCGGACGCAAGCATCCGCAACAAGAGTTTCTACAGGTCGATACTACAAATATCCTTTTTATCTGTGGCGGAGCCTTCGCAGGACTAGAATCGATCATCGCTGCGCGCGGCAAAGGCACGACTATTGGTTTCGAGTCTGAGTTGCGTCAGCACGAGACTCACGAAAACTCCAAAATTTTGCAAAATCTAGAGCCAGAGGACTTGATCAAGTATGGATTAATTCCTGAGTTCGTTGGACGCTTGCCGGTTGTCGCGGTGCTAGACAGCCTTCGAAAGGATGATCTGGTGCGCATTTTGACCGAGCCCAAGAACGCCTTAATCAAACAATATCAACGCTTATTTTCACTTGAGGATGTACGTCTAACCTTTGCCACTAACGCGCTTGAGGCTATTGCAGAAAAGGCGAGCGAGCGCAAAACTGGCGCGCGTGGGTTGCGTGCCATTTTAGAAGAAGTTTTGCTAGATTCCATGTATGAGGTGCCAGACCGCAAAGATATTGAAGAAGTGGTAATCAAGCGAGCGACCATTGAAGATAAGAGCGCACCCTTGAAAATTTTGTCGAAATCACGGCGAGAGAACAAGCCCTCCGCTGCTAGTGCTTAGAATAAATTACCCAGCAATACTTTGCACAAGAATAGAGACAGGCAAATAGAAAAGGTATAACCTCTCAATTATGTTCAAACGCCCTAAAAATACCAGCGCATTGCCAAAGGCTACTAGTTGCGAGGTTAGCGAAGTGGTCGATGCTAATACAAGCGTCGGCGAGGCTAGTGCAACTCCTGATACAGCAAAAGAGCTTTCCGCTACGAAGAAAACTTCTGACAAACTCTCGAAGAAATCTCCCGCGAAATCTTCGTCAAAACCCTCCGACAAGGTTGCGTTGCCTTTCTGTGCGCTGTTGCCTTTACGCGATATAGTCGTCTTTCCGCGCATGGTCGTGCCTTTGTCTGTCGGTCGCGAACGCTCGGTGCGTGCGCTCGAACGGGCTCGCAAGCAAGACGGTCGCATCCTTCTAGCGACACAAAAGGACGCATCTCTCGACCAGCCGCAACCGAAAGACCTCTACGAAGTTGGAGTGCTCAGCACAGTGCTACAGATGCTCCACCTGCCTGATGGCACTGTTAAGGTGCTGGTAGAAGGTAAGAATCGTGCGCAACTGCATTTACCTCCAGACGATGAAGATTTCTTGCAAGTTCCATACGAGGAAATCGAAGACACCGATAGGGACGACAAAACTTTAGCGAGCCTACGGCGCGCGACGATGAATCAATTCGAGAAGTATTGTCAAACCAACCGTCGTATTCCCGATGACATCATGCGCACGCTTACGGTGACGACAGATCATGGTCAGGCGATAGATTTAATCGCGCAACACCTTTATGTGCAGTTGGACAAAAAACAAAAGCTACTAGCGACTCCCTCGCTTTCAGAGCGTTTCGAAAGCGTTTTGGAGATTCTCGAAGACGAGATTGGCATGCTTCGGGTTGAGCGCAAAATTCGCTCTCGCGTCAAAAAGCAAGTTGAAAAAAGCCAGCGCGAATATTACTTGAACGAGCAAATCAAGGCGATCCAGAAGGAGCTTGGCGAGGGCGACAAGGGTGGCGATGAAATATCGGAACTTGAACAGAAAATAAGCTCGTTGCGCATGAGTAAGGAGGCGCGTGAGAAAGCTAAGTCGGAGCTGAAGAAACTAAAGCAGATGAGTCCGTTATCGGCTGAGGCTACGGTTGTGCGAAACTATTTAGATTGGCTAGTTTCCTTGCCTTGGCAAAAACGTTCTAAGATCAACAGCGATATGGAGGCTTGTAAAGCAATCCTTAACGAAGATCACTACGGGCTCGACGAGGTTAAGGAGCGTATCCTCGACTACCTTGCGGTACAGAGCCGTGTGAAAATATTCAAGGGTCCTATCCTCTGTTTAGTAGGTCCGCCCGGAGTTGGCAAAACTTCTCTCGGCAAGTCGGTTGCGCGCGCGATAGGGCGCGTTTTCGTGCGCATTTCTCTCGGTGGCATAAGGGACGAGGCGGAAATCAGAGGGCATCGGCGCACCTATGTTGGCGCGATGCCGGGCAAAATTCTGCAGGGCATGAAAAAAGCTAAGGTGAGCGATCCGTTCTTTCTTCTCGATGAGATCGACAAAATAGGTAACGATTGGCGTGGCGACCCTACCTCTGCGTTGCTCGAAGTGCTAGACCCTGAGCAAAATAACTGCTTCAATGATCACTACCTAGAGGTCGACTACGACCTATCGGAGTGCATGTTCATCACAACGGCAAATTCTCTTAATATGCCACAAGCCTTGATCGACCGTATGGAGGTAGTGCGTCTGCCTGGCTATACCGAAGACGAAAAAATCGAGATAGCCAAGCGTCATCTGTTACCTAAAACTTTCGAACAATGTGGAGTTAGGGAAGGAGAAATTGATTTGCAGGATAGTGCCTTACGCGACACCGTTCGTTACTACACGCGTGAAGCTGGTGCGCGGAATTTGGAACGCTCGATTGCTCGCATAACGCGCAAATCGATTCGCAGAATTACAATGAAGGAGACGCCGCCTATCACCATCGATTCGAAGAATCTGCAAGATTTTCTTGGCGTCAGAAAGTATCGCTTCGGCGAAGCTGAAAGCAAAGACTTGACAGGAATCGCCACCGGTTTGGCTTGGACTGAGGTTGGCGGAGAACTCCTTACGATCGAGGCGGTTACCGTTCCCGGCAAGGGTCGCATCCGCAGAACTGGCAAGTTAGGCGATACTATGCAGGAATCGATTCACGCTGCGGAAAACTTTATAAAAAGCCGCTCTTGGAATTTCGGCATCACGCCTGATGTTTTTGAAAAGATCGACCTGCATGTGCATGTCCCTGAGGGAGCAACCCCTAAAGATGGTCCTTCTGCTGGCATAGCTATCGCTACGGCTCTAGTTTCTGTGCTAACCGGCATTCCCGTTGACCGCACTGTTGCGATGACCGGCGAGATTACCTTGCGTGGAAGGGTCTTGCCGATCGGCGGTTTGAAAGAAAAAATGCTTGCCGCTTTACGAGGCAACATCAAAACTGTCATCATCCCTGCTGACAACGAAAAAGATCTGGAGGAAATTCCGAACAATGTCAAAAAAGGGTTGAAGATTGTTGCGGTAGATTCGGTCGATCAGGTTTTAAAGTTGGCACTGAAACATAAACTTACTCCATTGCCGCAGCCCATTTCGTTGCAGCAAAAGCTAAGAAGCGCGGACAAGCCACAGGCTGTAGAGTCCAATCTGCCACTTAAGGATACCGCTTCCACGGCAAAGAAAGACCCATTAGAGGAGCGTATTCCCCACTAATACGCTAAAATTGCAAATTCCTTTTTATTTAGTTTATAAATATTTTTTTCGTTAAAAATTCCTTACTTGTGTTGAAATTCTGCTAGTGTAGCGTGATGGAGGAGGGGGAAACGGGAGGGTGAATTAGCGATAGAAGAACTTCTTAGGGATAAGATTTGTCCAACTTTGATTTCTCCTATTGCTAGAATACAACGAAAGTTTTAACGGCTATCAGCAACATAGGACAAGGATCAGAATAGTGAACAAAAGCGAACTTGTTGATGAAATCGTATCAGCAACAAACTTAAAGAAATCAGATTCGACTACAGCAGTCGATACTGTTTTCTCTAGCATAACGAAAGCTTTAAAAAGCGGTAAAGAAGTAAAGATTGCAGGCTTTGGGTCATTCTCTGTCTCGCGCCGTGCGGCGCGTAGCGGTCGCAATCCGCGTTCAGGGGAAACTATCCAAATAGCTGCGAGCAACCAGCCCAAGTTCAAAGCTGGCAAAGCTCTGAAAGACGCGGTTAATTGATGAGCTTTTGCGCAACTAGTGCATGTAGATAGGGCGATTAGCTCAGTCTGGTAGAGCATCTCGTTTACACCGAGAGGGTCGGCAGTTCGAGCCTGTCATCGCCCACGCGTTGCAAGGAATACCGACAAGGGATGTCCACAATGATGGGTGACGACAAGAGTGCTAGCGGGTAGGTCGTAGGCTTGCTTGGCAAGCAAAATAAGACACAGACAAGAGCACTGTTGCGATAAATCGCCAAGTTTGGTAGCACAGATGTGAGTGCTACCGCGCTCGATTAGCCAGCCGCTCGGTCATAGAAAGCCATAAGGGTCGATATCGACCTTGACTCGCAACCCGCTCGGCACAGGGGCTGTTAACCACTGCTTTAGAAAAGGTTGTAGTAGCGCATTGCTCGGTGCGCGCACTAGGAAACGGCGACGATGCCGCCCTCGTAACGGTGAGAGTAACGGCACCGCAGGACCAAAACACTCGACACCGCACTGCTTAGGCATTTCTTTGCGTAGCAGATGAGCGAAGCTGGCGAGTGTGCGCTCGTCTTGTGCGCTCAAGATTACAGCGGCAAGACGTGCGAACGGAGGCCAAGCGTATTTGCGTCGAGATTCGTTTTCGCTATCGAAGAAGCCATCGCGGTCAAAGCTCGCCAAAGCACGTAGGACTGGCGATTTCGGCTCCAAGGTCTGCACGATGACCTCGCCATCTAATTCCGCACGCCCCGCGCGTCCAGCTACTTGGTGTAAGAGTTGGTAGCAACGTTCGAAAGCACGCGGATCGCCACCGCTCAAGCCTAAATCTGCATCGACGATAGCAACGAGCGTCAAATACGGAAAATGGTATCCTTTCGCGAGCATTTGTGTCCCTAAAAGTATGTCGCAAGCACGATTTTCCATCGCCTGCACTACCGCACGCGGGTCTGTTGTGTCGGAGCTAAGTGTCTTCAGGATTGCACTAGGAAAACGAGCTCGTAATGCTTCAGCAAGACGCTCTATGCCTATGCCACAAGACTTCCAAGCCCCCTCTGCTCTACAAGTAGCGCATTGGCGAGGTATCGGCACAGAAAAATCACAATGGTGGCAAATAACACGATTGCGCGCACGATGCTCGACCAAGAATGCTCGACAATAGCGACAAGTCAAACGCTCACCACACTTTCCGCATAGCAGCAACGGCGCGTAGCCGCGGCGGTTTAGAAAAACCAAAGCTTGCTCGCCGCGCGAGAGCACAGCCTCGATTCGCGTACATAGCACTGGCGTTAGGAACCGCCCGCTGTCCAAGCCTCCGTCCGTCGAGCATTCTTGCAGCATGTCGACGATTCTCACCGAAGGCAGAGAAGCAGAGCCGAAACGTAGAGGCAAAACGATATGCTTATACTTACCGTTATGCGCGTTATTCCAGCTTTCTAGCGATGGGGTTGCGCTTGCGAGCACCACCAAACACTCAGCTTTCTGCGCGCGTAGCACTGCCATGTCACGCGCGTGATAGACTATCCCCTCTTCTTGTTTGTATGCACTATCGTGCTCTTCGTCGACGACTATGACACCTAATTTTTGAAAAGGTAAGAAGAGCGCGCTACGGGCACCCAAAACTGCACGCCCTTGCCCCGTTGCCAACTGCCGCCAGACCTTACGCCGTTCTCCAGAACTGATTGCAGAGTGGTATAGAAGAGGAGCAAAACCAAAACGCTCGCGAAAACGCTCTGTGAAGCGTAAGGACAGTGCTATTTCGGGCAATAGTAATAGGGCTTGTTTGCCCTGCTGCAGACAATTTGCAATAGCCTCGAAGTAAACCTCTGTCTTGCCAGAGCCAGTCTGCCCGTCCAGCAGAGTTGCTACAAATTTTTCCGCGCGTACAAGTTCTGTCAATCCTTGCGCTGCCTTTTCTTGGTCTTCGTTGAGGGTTTTTGCGCGAGGCAAAATGACAAGAGGCTCTATTGGCAATGCGGTTTTCGAATGCTCTTCTCGCCTACCAGCCTGCTGTTGTTGCACAAGGCTTGTAGCGCATGGCTCGACCAGCGCGAGCTTTAACGCGGCACGCAAAACAACGGGGGTTATCCCTTGCTGCAATAAATACTCGCGCGAGCAGATTTTTTTATCTGCCAGTAGCGCGAGTAAGCGTGCACGTTTAGACGCTTTCTTTGTTTTTTGTTGTGCGCCTTGCGAAGTCTGGCGATAGGCTTGAGCAGTCTTTACAACGGGCAACTTGCCTGCGCGTAGCAGAGGTGCAAAAACGCTTTGTAGTAGCAAACCGCGCCGCGTCATGGTGTATTCTGCAAGCGCTTGCAAAAAGGCACGAAAGCATGCATCCAACGCGACCACATCTTGGCGCATGGAGTCTGTGAGCGTCTTAAGCTTAATGGTTGCTGGCACGCTGGAGGCTGATCTCCAGCACCATAAAACACCCAATTTTTTTTTCTCTGCCTTGTTTCTACCAAAAGGCACGAGTAGCAGGTCTCCTTCTTTGAGCTTTGCCGCATCGTACAGTTCTTTCGGGCAAGCGTAGTCGAAGTAACAGTCGAACGGTGCGCCTAGTAGTAAAACGCGTGCAACGAGAATTTCTTCTTCGCCATTAGTCTCATTGCCAACCTTTGTTTCCGCAAATACGCGCTGATCGCTAGCACTTGTATCATCGATGGAGACCTTGCCTTGCATAACAAGTACTATAGCCTCTTCTTGACATTCGTTCTCTGCTATTGCACAACACGAGTTGTGAGATTTTTTATCGACTCTGCCGATGTAAATGAAGTTCGCGAACTCGCAAAAAGCGGGCTTGTCGATGGGGTTACTACGAACCCCTCTTTGATCGCCAAGGAAATAAAGAAGTCTAGCGCGATGGCTGACAAAGGTTCTGGCGGCTACATTCATACGAGAATTGGCGAGCTCTGCGCTTTGCTAGATGGTCCGGTTAGTGCTGAGGTCACAGCTACCGACTTTCCAGAGATGTACAAAGAAGGCAAGAGCCTGGCAAAGATAGCGAAGAATGTAGCGGTGAAAGTTCCTCTTACGGAGTCTGGCTTGCGTTGCTGCCATGCTCTTAGCCTTGAGGGAATCGATGTTAATGTCACCCTATGTTTTTCTAGCGCGCAAGCCTTGCTCGCGGCAAAGTCTGGCGCGCGTTTTGTCTCGCCTTTTATCGGCAGGCTGGACGACATTGGGCATGATGGCTTGCAGCTAATCGAGGAAATTCTAGAGCTCTACAGTCACTACAAATTTAGCACAGAGGTTCTGGTTGCCTCTGTTCGTAACATCGGTCATGTGATTGCTAGTGCCCGAATGGGTGCGCCCATTGCAACCCTACCACCGAAGGTTTTCCGCGCACTCTACAAGCATCCCCTTACGGATTCCGGTCTAGCGGCATTTTTGAGCGACTGGCGAGAAAGCAAGCAATCGATCCTCTAGCGAGAGACGGCAACATTTGTGCCTAGCAAACAAGCCTCCGATGGAGAGTCTGGCAAAGCACCTAGTTTTGACCAAGCCCTTGCGGACTATTGTCGTCATCTCACGGTCGAAAGACGCTTGAGCGAGCATAGCGTTGCCGCCTACCGACGCGACCTCACCTCATTCCAAAACTTTCTGCTAGAGCATCGTGGCGGCGCGATGCCGCTAGAGTCTTGGAACGAGTTGAGCGAGCAAGATTTGCGCGCTTGGATGGCATCTTTGCGTAAAGGAGGTCAGCAAGCGCAGTCGGTTTCGCGCGCGCTATCAGGGCTACGCGGTTTCTTACGACGCATAGAGAAGCTCTACACCATCACCAGTCCTGCTGCCTTTCGTGTTCGGCGTCCGCCGCATCCGAATCCACCGCCGCATCCACTTTCGCAAACAGCCGCGCGCGAGCTAATCACAGCAGCGGGCAAGACGCAAGAGCAACCGTTATGGATAAAGGCTCGCGATGTTGCGCTCTTCACATTGCTATATGGCGCGGGTTTGCGTATCTCCGAGGCATTAGAGCTTTCCTTTGACGAGGTTATGCGTATGACAGAAGAAGAGCCCCATCTGCTACGAATTCTCGGCAAGGGCAACAAGGAACGCTTGCTACCGATTCTGCCAAAAATTATCGAGGCTCTAGTCGAATATAAGTGCCTATGCCCTTACAAAAGAGGAGCTCATGAGACAGAGGGTGATTCAACAGATGCGAGGGCGAACGCTGCGCAGCCTCTCTCTCGATACTTTTTCTTAGGCCTGCGTGGCGAGCGACTACACCCGCGCGTTGTGCAAAAACGCATGCGCGTTCTTCGCGCCAACTTGGGTTTAGAGCAAAAAGCAACACCGCATGCATTGAGACACTCTTTCGCAACGCACCTAATGCAAGGAGGGGGTAACTTGCGAGGTATCCAAAAACTTCTGGGGCACAGCTCTCTGAAATCGACTCAGCGTTATACGGAGGTAGACTTAACGCATGTCATCGAGCAACATCGCTCAGCGCATCCGCGCGCGAAGGACGACTAAACTTATGCTACGAAAACTAGCGTGGCAAAAATAGTATAGACTATGCCTTTTCAAAAACGAGCGTTGCGTTAGTTCCTCCAAACCCAAAAGAGTTGCTCATGGCACAAGAAAATGGAGCATCTCGTCTTTCGCGCAAAATAGCCTTGGCTATGGGTTTGTCGGCTATCTTCTCGTCGAGATTTTCTATGTTCGCCGATAAGCACATAAAATCGTTTCCCATCATCAAGAGAGTATAGGCAGCTTCCTGCGCGCCAGCTGCCCCCAACGAATGCCCTGTTAAAGACTTTGTCGAGGATATGAATGGCAGATCGTTCGGCTGCCTCTCTTGAAACAATTCGTTGATAACCCCACACTCGACGACATCGCCGATTGGCGTCGAAGTGCCGTGCGTATTTATATATTCGACCTTATTACGCGTAGTTTCTAACGCTTGTTGCATGCAGCGCCTTGCCCCCTCTCCAGAAGGCTGTACCATGTCGAGCCCATCGGATGTAGCTCCATAGCCGGTAAGCTCTGCGTAGATTTTAGCACCTCTTTTTTTTGCGCGTTCAGCCTCCTCTAACAATAGTATAGCCGAACCGCCAGCTATCACGAATCCGTCCCTATCGGCGTCGAACGCCCGCGATGCATTATTGGGAGTTTCGTTATATTTCGATGATAGAGCACCCATAGCATCGAACAAGCAGCTCATCGACCAATGTATCTCTTCGCAGCCACCAGCGAAGACGGCATCCTGCTTTCCCCATTGTATCAATTCTGCTGCGTTGCCGATGCAGTGAGCGCTGGTCGAGCAAGCTGAGCTTATGGTGTAGTTGACGCCGCGGATTCCAAAAGCTGTTGCCAACACGGCAGAGCTTGTCGAGGACATAGTACGAGGCACCATAAATGGTCCAATGCGCCTTGTGCTTTTGTGCGTCTCAAGGCTGTTAAACGATGAAACTAGATTTGCCGTTGAGGGTCCGCCGGAGCCAGTAATGATTCCGATACGCGGGTCTACTATCTGTTTCTCCTCGAGTCCTGCATCTTCTAGCGCAGCCCGCATTGCGATTGCACCGTACGCAGAACCGTCGCCCATAAACCGACGCCATTTGCGCTCTACCAAAGAGTCTATATCGATATCAATCGTGCCATGGACACAACTTCGAAAACCTCTCTCGGCGTATTCTGGTGCGAACACGATACCAGATTTAGCTTGACGCAGAGAGGTAACGACCGATTTTTGATCATTACCAATACAGCTAATGATTCCAATTCCTGTAACTACGACTTGCCTCATTCTATTACCTCCTCATATTTTATCGAACTATCGTTTATCAACAAAATAATCCAACGCGCAAACCTTTAGCCGACAAAGAGACATCTCCATCGACTCGCACTATACCATCGGCGAGACCCATGACCAGCCTTCCCGATATTACACGTCGAATATTCAACTCGTAGACGACACGCTTGCTGGTTGGCAGAACCTGGTCACGAAAGCGTATCCCATCGACCCCTAGTGCCCTGCCACGCCCTTTATGCCCGAGCCAAGCTAGATAAAATCCTAACATCTGCCAAAGCGCGTCTAACCCCAAGCATCCTGGCATCACTGGATCGTTGTGAAAATGGCATGTAAAGAACCATAAGTCTGAAACGACATTTAGCTCTGCTTGAACTAAGCCTCGTTTGAACTCCCCTCCATCGCTTGACATCATAGAGATGCGATCGAACATTAGCATAGGCGGCAAAGGCAACTGTGCGTTACCTGCTCCGAACAGTTGCCCTTCACCGCAAGCGACTAGTTCTGCGTGCTCGAATACGCACCTATTTTGCGCGGACAACGATGTTGCGCTCTTCTCTTTTCTCGCATCAGCCATTAGTTGCGACCTTATTGGTTTTCACGCTTTTTAGTTTTCACACCTTGTTAGTTTTTGCGCCTTGCATGCTCTGCATGCTCTCGCCCTTTATGGGGATTTTTTCGCGCGTTTTCTCGCAAGCGACGAGCAACTCTGCTGCGATTGTATCGAGCCGCAAACGCCCCTCTATAGTTAAGCATACCCGCGAGGATTTTTTTTCACAATAACCTATAGCACGCATATCGTCTATCAGCTCGCGCGCATGCCTATTGAATATTTGTATCGGCAATCCTTCTGCTAGACGCAACCCCATCATGACGCTCTCTTCAAATTTTTCTTGCGCGGAGAGTTCTTTTTGTTTTTGTATTTGCTCGTCTTCGCTTTGAGCCTGCGCGAGCCAACGCTCAGGCTTTCGCGTCTCGAGGGTTGTGAATGTTTTTCCAGCGAGAGTTATACGCCCGTGCGCGCCTGGTCCTACTCCGATAAAATCCCCATACCGCCAATATACGAGGTTATGTCGAGCTTGCGCTTCTTGCGAACGAGCATAGCTAGAAATCTCGTAGTTCGCGAAACCTTTCGCTCTCAGTTGCTGCTCGACTAGTAGATATATTTCCGCCGCCCTTCTCGGTGTTGGTATTTGCAAGAGTCCGCGCGTGGCTTGTCGGTAGAATTCAGTCGCCTTTTCAATGGTCAATTGATAGACGCATAGATGCTCGCTTTCGTATTCTAGCGCGCGAGTTATCTCTTCGCACAACTCATCGTTTTTCTGCCCTGGCAACGCTACGATCAGGTCGAACGAGATTCGAGCGAAGATTCGCATAGCCTGCTCTAATGCTACCCTTGCTTGCGTTGCGTTATGCACTCGCCCTAAGAATCGCAGGTTTGCGTCATCGAACGACTGCACGCCGATCGAGAGGCGATTGACCCCGCTTGTCTTTAAATCGCGGAAACCTCTCCGCTCGGCACTAGAAGGATTTGCTTCTAGCGTTATTTCGCAATCTTCCGCCAACGAGAAATATTTCCCGATCCCATCGATGATAATTCCGACCGCACGCGGCGATAGTAGCGATGGCGTGCCACCACCAAAAAAAACCGAGCGCAACACACGATTCTCAACGCGCTCCGCTTGCCTCTGCAAGCGCCATAGAATAGCCGCTAGGTATTCTTGCTCAGGTATTTTTGTGCGTAGCGCGTGCGAGTTGAAATCACAATAAGGGCACTTTCGCTCACAATAGGGAAAGTGAATGTATAACGATAAATCCTCTGGCGCGAGGCTGTTTGTCTTGCTTTCCTCTTCGCTACTTACAGTCAACCTTCCAGCAGCACTCCTTATCTCCTTATAAGCTGCTTTTTCAGAGGGGTTATTTATGCCTATTGCGTGAAGCACTTGTCGCATAATGTTTTAAAGGCTTTCGCACGATGGCTGATGCGCTCTTTTGCGCTTGGGTCCATTTCAGCGAAGGTAATTTTTTCGGATTCAGCGACAAAAATCGGATCGTAACCGAAGCCGTTAGTGCCACGCGGAGGAAACACGACCTTGCCCCTCACTTCTCCTTGCACCACGCGTTCTTCACCATCGCATCGCACTAACGCGAGAGCGCATACAAATTTCGCATCCGTTTCAATCACGACTTTTTTCTCAAGCTCTTTTTCTATGCGCGCGATAGCATAAGCGAAATCTCTTTTACCATCTTCTTTTTCAGCCCATCGTGCAGAGTTCAATCCCGGCTGTCCGCCTAATGCCGCTACTTCAAAGCCTGAGTCGTCGGCGAGACTTGCCCAACCGCTCGACTGGAATGCAACACGAGCTTTAATCAATGCGTTTTCACGATAGCTCGCACCTGTTTCTTCTATCTCTGCGCTATTAAAATCGCTCAGGGGACGCAGTTCCGATATACGCTTGCGTAACAATACGGCTATCTCTTTCAGCTTGCCTTTGTTTTTCGTTGCCAGCACGATGTGCGATGCTCCACCCGTTGCAAAGAACCACCCTTTCGTATTTATTGCCATATCTATTTTTCACCGAGGATTACGAGCGCGAACTTATTTTCGCGGTCTTTTTTTTATTAATTTTTTCTTATTCAGCTTCGTTTATTTTTATTTCACTCTTGCGCGCGCTCGACCGCTTCGCGTTGCAGTCGAGTTATATCGACGGTTGCGTTTTTTGCGAGCGCAAGCATATCTTGCAAATTTTTTTCTGTAATTGGCTTACGTTCTGCTGTTAGTTGCACTTCGACCAGCTCTCCTTCTTCGGTAATTGCGAAGTTTGCATCTGCGTCTGCTTGCGAATCTTGTCGGTATGTTGGGTCGAGCTGCATCTTGCCATTACGCATGACGCATGACAGGCCGGCTACTATTTTTAGCAGAGGGTCTCTGTCGATGGCTCCCACCTTCAACAACCTTCGAAAGGTTATAGCCAGAGCTACACAAGCACCACTCAAGGCTGCGGTTCGCGTTCCTCCGTCTGCGTCCAAGACATCGCAATCTATTTTAATTTGCTGTTTAGCGAAGAGGCTACGATCTACGACTGCCCGTAGCGAACGTCCAATCATCCTCTGTATTTCCAGCGTACGCCCAGATGCGAGCATCCGCGCGCGATTGCTACGCGCGCTTGTCGCACGCGGCAGCATAGCGTATTCTGCTGTGATCCATCCTTCGTCGAGCTCTCGTAGAAATGCTGGCGTTCCATCCTCGACGCTAGCACTGCATAAGACTCGAGTTCGCCCAAAGCATGCTAGGCAGGAGCCTTCTGCGTGTAGTGCTACATCGGGAGTAAAGGATAGCAGGCGCGTATCGCCTGCGGCTCTAGCCGTTTTGGTTTTGCTCGCGGATATACCGATTGCGCTTTCTTTCTGCATTATTTCTGTATCCTTGAATGCCGGGCGAGAAACTCACCTGCTACTTGTAGTGTTTGTTGATCAATCTCGTGTCCCATTCCCCTACGCTCGTGCCATTTAAGATTATACCCTTGTTTTCGCAACATTTCAGCCGTACGCAACCCTTGCGCAAAGGGCACCACCTTGTCTTCGTCTCCGTGTATCATCAAAATAGGCGTATTTGTAGCATCTTTGCTGTTTGTTTCGACGGCTCTAGTTGCGATTCCTACGCTCGCCAAAAAATTAGATGGCACTTTATTATGTCTTGTAGAACAAGTCGCCTGCAGAGCGACCATTCCTCCCTGGCTAAAACCAAGCAAGGCGATGCGTGAGAATGGTAGTCGGTATGCGTTGCTAATTGCTTCTATAGCTTCCGCTACGAGGCTTTCGACCGCCTGTAAGCCTTTTACTATTTTCTCGATTGACAGCTCTTGCAGGGGAAACCAAGCACGAGCACCCACTAGGGAGGCATCTGGATATGGCTCTGGTGCTTCGAGAAAAACTTGGCGGGCTGTTGGTAAAAATTGAGCGAGGGGTAGTGCGAGGGGTAGTAAGTCCTGCGCGCTTGCGCCGTAGCCGTGAAAGAGGACTAGCACCTCACTTGGCATAACAGAGTCTGTCCCAACAGAATCTGGCTCGTAGCATAATGCGTTTAGGCTTGCGAACCGCCTTGCTGTTTTTTGCATTTTTTTTGCTACCTATTCGAGTATCGTGCGAATGCCACGCTGTAACTCATTCTTTCGTAGTTCATACCCACTATCATACCCAAACCCATACCTAAGCCCATACCATACCCGCGCTCATTTCTCGGCGTCTAGCTCGAAACGCTGCGAACAATATGGACATACGACAAAACCTTCAAGGTTGATAGAAAGGTATACGGATGGATGCCCGCTACCTCTTTTTCCGCCGTTGCAACAGACTCGCTTTTCTCGTGTTTTTTCAACTTGGTCGTCTTCTTTTTCTTTTATCACTACCCTACCTCGCACTTTTTAATTTTCCCTCTACGTTCTATCTACAATTCTTTGGCCTTGCGTAGATATTTTTGTAAAAATTTTTGTAAATCCTTGCATAATTACTCCCGCAATGTGCACTATTAGCGATAATAGGCGCAAGAGAGCAAAACCTTGCCCTGAAATAATTTTTTATCTAACGGGTTAGGGTATATGCGCAAAGTCAAGGCAGCCATTTCCATCGAGCATACAACGAAACGCTACGAGACGAAGTCTCGCGATAGGTTGCTAGCGTTGGACGATGTCTCTTTGCGAGTTCCGCAGGGTGCTTTTATCGGCTTACTAGGTCCGAATGGTGCGGGTAAATCGACTCTGATCAACATTTTAGGCGGTCTTGTTCTGAAGAATAGCGGTCGCGTTTCGATATGGGATCGCGACATAGACATCGAACCTCGCAACGCGAGTGCTGCAATCGGCATCGTTCCGCAGGAAATTTACATGGATAATTACTTTACTCCGCACGCTATGCTAGAGCTTACGGCTGGTTTGTACGGCTTAAAGAAGTCCGAGCGTTGGAACGACAATCTTTTAGAGCAACTGGGATTGGGCGACAAGAAGCATGTTTACGCGCGCACGCTCTCTGGCGGCATGAAGAGGCGTCTTATGGTCGCCAAGGCATTAGTCCACCACCCGCCAGTCCTTGTCCTCGATGAGCCTACAGCGGGGGTAGATTTAATTTTGCGCAAGCATCTATGGTCTTTCGTCCAAGAGATGCACGCGAGTGGAACGACCATTTTGCTCACTACCCACTATTTAGAAGAAGCGGAGGCTTTGTGCGACAAGATAGCGATCATCGACCAGGGTAAGATCGTTGCTTACGACAAAACTTCGACTCTGCTAAAACGCTTGGCAACAAAATCCTTGATCATCCATCACCACGGCAAGGCTCCTAATAACCTCGCCGACAATTTACACCTACCCAAACACGCGCGTCTAATAGCGAGCACAAAGCAGGACCTAGAAATTTGCTACAATCCGCAAAAAGTGCCCATCGGACAACTTCTCGCGATTATGGAGAAAAACCGCATCACCATAGCCGATTTGACCACTAAAGAACCATCCCTCGAAGAGGTCTTTTTACAAATCACCCAAAAGAAACCCTCCTAGATTAGATAACTAGATGCCTACCTACGATAGCTACGACAAAAAATGAGCGCAAAAGCAAACAAAAAGAACTCTAAAGCTGAAACCCAACGTTCTATGGGACTTGGCTCCTATATGAGACGTAATTTTTTTGCTGGTCTAATAGTAATGATGCCATTCTTGCTGACTTTTCTGATAGTCCGCTGGTTTGTCCTTTTTATCGACACTCGTATAGTTCCTCTAGTTCCTAAACAAATTTCACAATTCGCTCTAGAGCATATCGGCATCGACCCTGTGCGTGAGATTCCTGGGGTTAGCATAGTAATTTTTTTCATAGCAACGATGATTCTCGGCATTTTCGCTCGTGGACTAATCGGTGCGTGGATTTTAGGGCGCATCGAGCGCATCCTGCATCATATGCCTCTGCTACCGAAAATTTATTCTACTACAAAACAAATTTTCGCAGCATTGTTCCAACCTGACACAGAAAAGAAGAGTGCCTTTCGCAAAGCGGTTTTAGTCCAATATCCGCGCAAAGGTAGTTGGACTATCGGCTTTTTGACAGCGGATAGTATCGCAGAAGTATCGCAAAAAACAAATAACTCGAAGATGCGAGTAGTTTTCGTACCAACAACTCCTAACCCGACATCTGGCTTTATCATATTTTTTCCAAAAAAGGAGACGATCGATCTCGATATGAAGGTCGAGGACGCGGTCAAGATGGTTTTTTCATTCGGTATAGTACAACCGCCCGCACAAACATTAGAGAAGGTATCGAAGCAACTTAAGCGCGTGAGCAAGAAAGCAACCAAACCTCCAGCTAAACCTTCCTAACTACAAAGCTATCGTTTCTAGTTACTTTTTTTGTTTTTGTCGATTTTATTTAGCAACGCGACGTGCGCTGCACTCTCGCTTTCACTAAGCGTTATGACGTGCAGTGGTGCGCGCGTAGTAGCGGATTTTCTCGGCATAAGGACGTTTTGATTAATATACGCTTGCGGTTTTTCATCCACGAGCCCTATCCTTTTCTGCCTTCCGCCGATTAGCTCTAGATATACTTTTGCGAGCAGGCGAGCATCGAGCAAAGCACCGTGCTGCTTTCTTTGAGAAAGGTCTATCCCATAGCGTCTGCATAGAGCGTCCAAACTTACGCGCTCGGCGCGGTATTTTTCTTGCGCCAAGACGAGGCTATCGCACACGCGCTCTGGCGACAATCGAGGTTTCGCACAAGCTTCAAGCTCAGCGTTTAAAAACCCTAGATCGAAAGGCGCGTTGTGAATGACGAGAACCGCATCGCCTAGAAACTCTAATAACTCGTCTGCGATGTAGTTGAATATAGGTTTTCCTTTGACAAACTCTTCGTCGATTCCGTGTATCTCTTGCGAGGCTTCCGGGATATCTCGCTCTGGGTCTAGGTAGCGATGGAATTCCCTACCTGTCGGCAGTCTGTTCTGCAGTTCTACGCAGCCGATTTCAATTATTTTGTCTCCGTCTTCGTGTTTTAGCCCTGTAGTTTCCGTATCCAAAACGATCTCACGCATTTTTCCTCTCTTTAGAGCTACTTGTAGCTACTATTTCCCGCCTATCCTTAGTATCCATAGTTTACCTATTCTTACGCTTATCTTCTAGGCGAATCTTTGCGCCACCGCCGCCAGAAAGCGTACAAAGATAGAGCGCGCAAGGCAAAGAAAACGTACATCGCTAGCCATAAGCCATGGTTCTCCAATATTTTTACCAATGGTAATGCGCAAATGACGAAGCTCAGCGATGCGAATAAGGTTCCGAGCATAAAAGCTCTTGTCAAGGTAAGCCCTAAGAAAATTCCATCCCAAGCGTATGCCCAGACGCCTACGCTAGGAACGAGTGCCGCCCACCAAAGATATTCTCGCGCCGCTTCGCGCACGACCTGCAGATTGGTGAATCCCGCCACGATTGCATTAAAGGTTAACGCGTATGTGATAGTAAATAACAGCGCGAAAGAACAAGACCAAGCCAGCACCGATTCGACAACTTTTCCTATGGCAACGGATGTTCGTTTTTTGCTAGCAAAGCGAGTGAGGTTTTCTCCGACCATCGCTTCGCCCGCAAGAGCGAATCCGTCGAGCGCAAATGAAGCGATGCTCAGCATCTGCAACAGGATCGCATTGACCGAAAGTGCTACTATCCCCAAGTCTGCGGACAACACCCAAAAAACCTGAAAGGCGAGTAGCATGCAGAGCGTGCGCACGAAAATATGAGTATTTATCGACAAGAATCTCCTTATCTCTGCGATATCGAAAAAATCGGTTAACCGCAAGGCTACTCGCAAGGGCTTTAGAGTCAATCTTGGTAGCACTCGCAACACGAACATTAGCGAAAGCCCAGCTCCGAGTATCTCCGAGATTACGGTAGCCCAAGCTATACCCTCGACTCCCCAGCCCAATCCGAGAGCCAATGCAGGACTAATGATTATGTTTGCCAGAATCACTATTGTCTGAATCAGTAGCATCAGGGAATTTCTGTCGACCCCTAACAACCACCCATAGAAAGCGTATGTTGCCAGTGCGAATGGCGCACCGATGAATCTTATTCGGAGGTATTGCAAGAAGGGTTGCGCTAGGTTTTCTTCCTGCGCATATACCTCCACGGCTATCCAGTACAACAACGGAGACACTACCAATAGTAGCAACCCTAACACTATTCCGAAACTTGCTCCGCGCAGTAGAGATAGGCGCACACCTCTAGGGTCGAGCCTACCTAAAGCTTGCGCTGTAACGCCCGTTGTTCCCATACGCAAGAATCCGAATAGCCAAAAGACGAAATGCGCAAACGCGCTAGCCAAACCTACGGCTGCTAGAAAAACTGCTCCTGGCATTCGTCCAGCGACTGCTGTATCGACGACCCCGAGCATAGCTATCATTGCGTGTCCTATAATTATAGGCACTGCTCGTCGAAAGTTTTCCTTCAAGTATGGATTTGCGAAGATTTTGATATTACTAATCGATGGTAACGACATAATCTGGGTCTATGTAATATACTCCCTTATTGGGAAAGGCGACCGTGAGCGAATTTTTTTCAACCGCGACCACCCGCCCTTCGCCTAACTGTCCGTGCTTGCAACGATCACCAGCTTTGAAAATACCTATTTTGCGCTTGATGCTATTTTTTGTTCTAGATTCTGCGAAAACCTGTTGAACAGATTGTCTAGCAATGTGTCCGCTTGAGAGCTCCTCTTGCTGATGCGATAGGGCAGAGTGCATTTTATGCTGATAACTGCTGTCGTATTTTATTGAGAGACGGACTTCGCGCTCGTCGCTGATTTCTACGACTTCTTTAGGTATTTCTGTAATGAAGCGCGATGGTGAGTTGCTACGCACCTGTCCAAAGATTCTCCGTGCTTGCGCATGCCCTACCATCACGTACTTTCGCGCACGCGTGAGCGCAACATACGCTAATCGCCTTTCTTCCTCCAGAGCTTTTTCTCCCTTCTCTTCCAGACTTCGCTGCATGGGGAACAAACCCTCCTCCCAGCCTGGCAGGAAGACCGCGTCGAACTCCAAACCTTTTGCTGCGTGCATAGTCATAACGCCAACCCTACCCTCCTCGCTGCCATCCTCGCCGTCTGCCACCAATGCGACATGCTCTAGAAAATTTTCCAAGTTTTCAACCTCGTGTAAGGCAGAAAACAACTCGCGAATATTTTCTTTGCGCGATTGTTCGTCTGTCTTATTCTCCCAGTAATACGAGTATCCAGATTGCTCGATTATTTTTTCTGCGAGCTGTCGTAATGGCAAGCGCTCGATATCGTTTCTCCATCCTTCGAGCTTATTTTTCAGCTCTGCGAGAGCATTTGCTGCGCGCCCCTTAACTATGCCTTCTTCTATTGCGCTATCGACTGCCTCCTGCATCGGCATTCCGCGTTCCCGCGCGAAGTAGCTCAGCTTCCGTAGAGAGACGCTTCCGATTCCGCGCGCGGGCTTATTGGCGATTCTCGCAAAAGCCAAATCGTCTGCGCTTTGTGCACAGCTACGCAAGTATGCGACCACATCGCGAATCTCTTCTCTTTCGTAGAATCGCGCCCCTCCTACGACTCGATATGGTATGTCGTGGTATAGGAAGGCTTCCTCGAACACGCGCATTTGAGCGATTGTCCGCACGAGTATTGCCACCTCTCCATAGGTTGCTTGTTCTCGTCTTCTGAGAGCTTCTATCTCCTCTGCTATGAATCGTGCCTCGCTCTCACCGTCGTAGAAACCTCTTACAGAGACGAGTTCTTGCGCATTTCCGCAAATACCGCCGCTCGCATTCTCATCTTCTTCCGTCCATAAAGTTTTTCCCATACGCTGTTTGTTACTGGAAATCAAACCCGCTGCTGCCGATAAAATATGCGGTCGTGAGCGATAGTTTCTCTCCAACCGCACGACATGCGCGTTCGGGAAGTCTTTTTCAAAGCGTAGAATGTTTCCAACCTCCGCCCCGCGCCAGCCATATATAGATTGGTCGTCGTCCCCGACACAGCATAAATTTTTATGCCCTTCGGCGAGTAGCCGCATCCATAGGTACTGCGCTATGTTAGTGTCCTGATACTCGTCGATCAGTAAATAGCGATACCTCTCTCGACACTCTTGTAAAATATGGTTGTTCTCGCGTAGTAGCTCGACGCATTGCAAGATGAGGTCGCCAAAATCGCATGCTCCTAGCGCGAGCAGCCTTTTTTGGTATGTTCGATATACTTCGCGCGCACGTCCTTCGGCGAACATCTGCGCTTCCTCTTCTGGTACGCTATTGGGAATCAATGCACGGTCTTTCCAACGTTGGATACACCAAACCAAGCCACGCGCCGATGATCGCTCTGCTACTAACGACATATCTTGCAAGATTTCTTTCAACAGACGCACCTGATCTTCTGTATCGATGATGGTAAAATCACGGCGTATTCCTATGGCATCGCCGTATCGGCGCAACAACCTTACCGATAAGGAATGAAAAGTCCCTAAGGCCATGCGATGAGCGTCTGCACCTAATAGCGATTCGACTCGCCGCACAATCTCGCGTGCTGCTTTGTTGGTGAAGGTTGCAGCCAAGATTTGCGATGGGTACGCACATTTCTCTATCACGAGCATTGCGAGGCGAACTGTTAGGACTCGCGTTTTGCCTGTACCCGCACCTGCAAGAACGAGCAGCGGTCCTTGTAGATTTTCTACTACCTCACGTTGCTTGTCGTTTAGCGAAGCTAGCCATTCACGCTCGAAGCGCGCAAGCAACTGTTCTGTCATAAAGTTTTTGCTTTCATCGAAGCTTGTTCTGAAGGTGCTATTCTTGGCTCATATTGAGACTATCCCCCAGCTATTTTTTACACATTGACTCTCTAAAGGCAAACGAGCAGAATCCTTGTGCGCTTGTTGCAAATCCTACCCATCGGTAGAAGCAAGATACAGTCAGTATAGATTCCATCCGAGAATGCAAGAATCCCCAATAGAACCCCTCACGGCATCACCCAAAATAGCGTCTGCAGGATCAAGGCAAGCTACTCTGCCCGAAGAGCCGCGCAAAGAGTTGCGAGAGTCAATCGAAGCCATTTGGCAACAACGCGATGACCTCACAGGCAACTCTGATGCGCGCCCCTCTGTTGCACAAGTTTTGCGTCAGCTAGATGCAGGTACCTTACGCGCGGCAGAAAAGCGAGATGGAGAATGGATTGCCAACGAGTGGGTTAAGAAGGCGATTCTTCTTTCTTTCCGCCTCAATCCCATGCGGAGCATAGCTGGTGCTGCCGATGACGGTCGCTGGTGGGATAAAGTCGATAGCAAGTTCAAAGGCTGGAGCGAGCAAGATTTCCGCGCGGCGGGTTTTCGCGCTGTTCCTGGCTGTATAGTCAGGCATGCCTCCTACATTGCGCGCGATGTTGTTCTTATGCCGAGCTTTGTCAACATAGGGGCTTATGTAGGTGAGGGGACGATGATCGACACTTGGTCCACTGTTGGCAGCTGTGCGCAGATAGGTAGCCGAGTTCATATTTCTGGCGGAGCTGGTATCGGCGGAGTTCTGGAACCTCTGCAAGCTCGCCCTGTTATTATCGAAGACGATTGCTTCATCGGCGCACGCGCCGAGGTAGCAGAAGGCGTCTTAGTGGAGCAGGGTAGCGTTATCGCCATGGGTGTCTTTTTAGGGCAATCTACACGCATCATCGACCGCACGAGCGGTGAGATTTATTTCGGTCGCGTGCCAGCCTATTCTGTAGTCGTGCCTGGTAGCTTACCTGCCAAGAATCCTTTGCCCGATGGAAGCCCTGCGCCTAACCTTGCCTGTGCTGTTATCGTTAAAAAAGTCGATGCGAAGACTAAGGCAAAGACCTCTATTACTAAACTTCTGCGCGATGCGAACGAACATGCTTGAGAAGGCTCTCGCGGACGGCTCTGATCTTGCTAATTGTCCGCAAGATTTTCTCCCCGTAAATTTAGCGCAAGGGTTGTTGCGCCATAAGACCCCGACACCTGCGCGAGGAGCGATCTTCGCGCAAACGCAAGATTGGCTACAGACTTTGGGTTTTTATTGCAAGCTACATCGCCTAGGCTTAGGCGATGAGGCGACCGACAACCTCTATGCGCGTATCGGCTCGAGCAAGCCAGTTCTCGCCTTCTGCGGGCACCTAGACACAGTGCCAGAGGGAGAAGAGTTGCTGTGGTCTTCGCCTCCTTACGAAGGACTGATCAAGGACGGTTTGCTAGTGGGCAGAGGGAGCGTTGACATGAAGAGCTCGGTTGCCGCTTTCATCGCGGCTACTCAACGCTATCTAGCGCATAAGGGACGAGTAAAAAACGCTCAACCTAACGGCTCTATAGTTTTTCTGCTAACCGGCGACGAAGAGGGTAGAGCAACATTTGGCACAAAAGCTTTGCTGGAAGCTTTGCGCGATGAGGAAAAAGACTTCGATGCCTGCCTTACGGGCGAGCCAACTTGCGCGGAGGTTCTGGGCGACAGAATAAAAATCGGACGCCGCGGCTCGCTGAGCTTGCAAATAGAGGTGCGCGGCAAGGCTGGACATAGTGCCTACCCGCAATACGCGCGCAACGCTGCGCATATTTTGCTAGCGTTGTTAAACGAACTAGCGGGCATCAATCTCGATTCGATTGCCTCTAACAAAGAAACTTCGTGCGCTACATTCGAGCCCTCGAACTTGCAAATCTCTGGATTTTCAACCGACACCTTTGTATCAAACATGCTACCCGGCAAGGCGCAGGCAGTTATCAGCATCCGCTACAACACCAAGCACGATGAATCGAGCCTATTAGCACTGCTAGAGGAGAAGAGCCGCAAGTTTGAGCGCGATGGTTCGCAAATTACTATCGAACGCCTATCTGGTGCACGAGCTTTCTACACGCACCCGAATCGCTTTGTTGCTTTAGTTGCGGATGCTATCTCCGAAGTAACGGGCGTCACTCCACAGCTATCTACCGAGGGGGGAACATCGGATTCTCGTTTCATCCACCACCTATGCCCGACTCTAGATTTCGGTCCAGTCGGCACGCAAATGCATGCTATCGACGAGAGCATCCAAGTGAGTGAGCTCTCATCGCTGAGCGACATATACCATACTATTTTGCTGAAATTTTTTAGCGACAAGAGTTAACCACAAGGGTTAATCACAAGAGTCGAAATATGGTTTTGATCGAAGATTTACTGCAACTTGACGCGATTCTAGTGCCTCTGCACGCTCGCTCGCTTCGCCATGCGCTAGAATGCTTGCTAGATAAGGTCGCAGAGAACTACCCAATAGAGAAGGAGCACGCGTTAGAGCTCTTAGTCGAGCGCGAGAAACTTGGCTCTACGGCGATTGGTAACGGAGTAGCCCTACCGCATACTTTAATCGAGGATATCGAAGGGGCTGTTGGTTGCTTTGCACGCCTAGCAAAGCCGATAGACTTTGACGCGCCAGACGACAGGGCGGTAGATTTATTGTTTTTGTTGCTAGCTGACAAAGCTGGCGGCGCACAACATGCTAGGACGATTTCGCATATCTCGCGCATCATGTCGCGGCGTGATGTCCAGAACGAGATTCGGCGTGCGAAGAACCGCAACGACATCCACGAGGTATTTAAAAACATTGAAAGCGGCGCGAGCGCACAAGATTAGGTGCAAAATTAGGTGGTAGTCAGGGTTAGTGAGAAATTTTCGCATAAGCTTGCAGTAAATGGAATTGCTTGCGTAGCTGGTGGTCAAACATTATTTTCTGCTCGTTCTTTTACGCTTAGCAAAGGCGAGTTTCTAGCCGTCTATGGTGCAAATGGCAGTGGCAAGAGTTGTCTTTTGCGTAGCCTCTGCGGTTGTGACAATTTTGTCCGCGCGGGTGTCCGCGTTTTTTGGGACGAGCAGCCCATCGCTTTATCCGAGCTTGCGAAAGACTGCATGCGCGTAGGTCATAAAGTACCTTTTTTAGCTAGCCTGAGCCTATTTGAAAATTTACAATTCTGGTCTGATATACTTGCAGCAGAGGCGAGAATAGGTATAGACAATCTAAAACACGCGAATGCTAACTTCGCCTTGGCTTCTTTTTGGCATGAGCCAACTTGGCGTTTGTCTGCTGGGCAAAGGCAACGCGGAGCTTTGTCGATGCTCGCACTGAAACCGCAAGCGAGCCTGTGGCTACTCGACGAACCGCACGCCGCGCTCGATTCTGATGGTCGAGCCTGCCTAAAACGTTGTATCGAGAATCATCTTAACAACGGAGGAATGGCGATTGTCGCCAGCCACGAAGACCTTTCCGCCATCGCGCAGCATAGATTGACTCTGTGTGAATAGAGCGAGCAAAGCAAATAGCACGAATAGCAAAACATCTGATTAACTTGCAGTCATTTAGATTTATATCAATCTTGCGAGCGTTGCTTTTGCGCGAATGGCGATTCGCGCGAAGAGAGCGTAGCGCGCTGTGGATTACGCCCGCTTTTGTCACCTTATCGAGCGCGATACTTGCTTTTGCCTTATCTCCCTTATCCTTACCTCCATTTTCTCTTGCGCCTTCTGTTTTATTTTCAGCGAACAGCGGTCTGCTGCTTTGCTTTGCCTGCATGCTTGCCTTGGACGGGTGGTTTTCGCGTGATTCGGAAAAAGAAGCACTAGAAATATATGGGTTGAGCGAATACGGAACTTTATTATTTGTCTGTGGTAAATTTTTGAGCTTCCTCCTGCTACGAGGAATTCCTACAGCCTTGAGCGTTGCGTTAGCGGTTTTGTTTTACCCGCGCCTTAGCCTCTCGCCTTTATCTTCTTTTTTCGTAGCCCTACCGATACTATGTTTATGTTTAGTTTCTATTGCTTCGATCGGACTATTTGTTGCAGCCCTCACCTTGCAGGCAGACGCACGCTCCGAGAACGCGTTGCTTTTGAGTTTGCCTCTTTTCCTTGCACCATTAATTTTCACCATCGCTTGCCTATCGTCTTCTTTATCGCAAGCTAATGATGTAATTCTAACCTTCTTACCGTCGCTACTTCTGCTCTGCGGCACGAGTTTTCTTGCCCTCGCACTTTTACCGATCACGGCTTTCTTACTCGATTCGACAAATTGAGGACGAGGCACGAAACGAGCTACTATCTACGATGATGAAAAGACTTCTGCGACTGACCAACCCCACTTTTGTGCGCACTCTGTCCAATAGCCTGCGTGGCTTTTGCCTATTATGCGCGGTTCTGTGCGGTGGCTTGGGAATAGCTTGGGGTGCGTTATTTGCGCCTGCCGACTACTTACAAGGCGAGTCTGTACGCATCATTTACCTACATGTGCCAAGCGCAATCTTGTCGAGCGTTCTTTACGGTGCAATGGGGGTCTCTTCTGCGGTTTTTTTGATTACACGCCTGCCAGCATTTGCCTTGCTATGCCAAGCCATCGCCCCGATAGGTTTGCTGTATACGGCTCTGTGCATCGCCACGGGTTCTATATGGGGCAAACTTAGCTGGGGAGCTTGGTGGGTTTGGGATGCGCGTCTGACTTCGCTTCTTGTTCTTTTCTTTCTTTATGTCGGCTACTTCGCACTCAACGACGCTTTTAACGAACGCGCACGAGCTCGTATAGCGACCTCTGTGCTAGTTCTTGTTGGGGCTATAGACCTTCCGATCATCAAGTTTTCGGTCGAATGGTGGTATAGCCTACACCAACCTGCGAGCCTACTACGACGAGGAGGTAGCACTATCCATCCCGATATCTTGCAACCTCTGCTACTATCTATCCTCGGAGCAAGTTTTTTTGCTGCTTGGGCAACCTTTATGACTTACGACAACATCTCCCTATCGATGCGCCTTCGGCGTCTAGAGTCGACCAACTCTAGCTAGCGACAACCATCTGTGTATGTAGCAGATATATTAACCGACAAGCAGATTCTGATGCTGTTACGACTTTCGCCAACACCCCTCATCACTTCCTTTACGTTATGCTTAGTTTTGCTCTTTCGCTCCCGCCATTAGTTTTGCTTGCCTACATAATTTTTTTTCTAGCTCTATGCCTGTTCGCGAGTATTTTATACGCCCAGCGGCGTAGGCTACGCGTTAGAATCGAGGAAAAGTCTAGCGCGAGACCAAAAGATAAAACTGACAGATAAGGCTGATAGATAAGAAGCACTTATGAAAGGAAGGATACATAAGAGGATGATACGCCGCTTAGCAGCAATAGCGATGCTATTGACTTGCGCGAGCTTAGGCGTTTTTTTTATTTTAAGTGCCTTGCGAGAGAACATCGTCTTTTTCCTCGTCCCATCGGACATAGCACCGATCAAAGCAAGCGAGGATGAGCTCGAAGGTAAGGGCAATGGTGAGAGCCTGGTTGGCAGACGCATTCGGCTTGGCGGTTTGGTCGTAGAGGGTAGCCTGATGCAGGATGCCACGAGCGGCGAGGTTAGCTTTACTTTGACGGACGGACAAGCACGAGTTGCAGTTAGCTATCGCGGTCTTTTGCCCGATTTATTCCGCGAGGGACAAGGCGTTGTCGCGATAGGCGAGATCACCTCGCGCGCTCCCGACAAGCGCGGGCGAGCAACCTTCCGTGCCGAACGCGTGCTAGCGAAGCACGACGAATACTATATGCCACGAGGACTAGAGAAAAGCTTGAAAAAGCGCAGTCTCTGGCGCGAACAACCATAGACAAAGCTACCACTAACATAGAGGCAAGGGACTAGGGGCATGACGGTCGAGATAGGTCACTACGCGTTAGTCTTAGCTCTTTGCGTAGCGAGTGCGCTTGCGCTTCTACCATCTTTAGAGCTATGCGGGTTTTTTTCGAAGAAAGATACAAACGACTCTGCCCAACCCTCGATTAGTGCTAATCCTGACATGAGCCCTATTTATGCCCTTTCGCGTCCTTTGGCATGTGCGCTCTTCTTGCTGTGCTTGTTTGCGAACGCGATGCTAATCCGAGCTTTTTTGCTTAGCAACTTTTCTGTGCTGTTAGTTTGGCAACACTCCCACTCGCAAAAACCTGATTTATATAAGTTCGCTGCCATGTGGGGTAATCACGAAGGCTCGATGTTACTTTGGGTTCTTGTGTTAAGTACCTTTGCTGCCCTAATAGCTTTTTTCTCTAGAACCACGCGTCTTAATCAATTGACGCTTGCTATACAGAGCGGTATCTGCGCGTTATTTCTAGCTTTCACGCTTTTTTTCTCGAATCCTTTTGCACGCCTCTATCCATCGGCACTAGACGGACAGGGTTTGAATCCGATACTGCAGCATCCGGCCTTAGCCATCCACCCTCCTCTTCTTTATATGGGCTATGTAGGTCTTTCGGCTGCCTTCAGCACGACCTTGGCAGGACTGATATTGAACGACTTGCATACGGATTGGGCAAAGTCTACTCGCGTTTGGACTCTTGTCGCTTGGAGCTTTCTTGGCGCAGGAATCACGCTTGGAGCTTTTTGGGCTTACGAGGAACTTGGTTGGGGCGGCTTTTGGTTTTGGGACCCTGTCGAGAACGCCTCCTTGATGCCTTGGCTTTTAGCGAGCGCGGGCTTGCACGCACTTATGTCGTACATTAAGACTAATAGCCTTCGCTCTTGGGCTATCTTGTTGGTCTTGCTTGCATTCAGCGCGAGCCTTCTAGGAACTTTTCTTGTCCGCTCTGGCGTTCTCGTCTCGGTACATAGCTTTGCGAGCGACCCCCTGCGAGGCATCATAATTTTGCTATGCGTTAGCCTCATCACTGGCAGCTCGCTATGCCTTTTTGCCTGGCGCAGGCTAGCGGATGGAGACAAGACTGCTAGCACAGAGGATAAGCCAGCCTCCGATAGACGCATCTCTCTACTTTCGCGAGAAGCTGGTCAGTTCTTAAACATACTGCTTTTAAGCTGCTGCTGTGCGTTAGTTATGCTGGCAACCCTATACCCTCTATTTTTCGAGTTTTTTACAGGCAACACGCTATCGGTGGGACCGCCCTACTATGCGAATGTCCTAACCCCGTTTTTTTTACTTTTAGTAGCAATCTTGGGACTCCTGCCGGTCTTGGGTTGGGGAGGCAGCTCGCTTTCGCGTGTCAAACGATATATTTTTTGGGTAGCTCCGATTGCTTGCGGAGGCGGATTGGCGATGCTAGTTTTTGCGCGCACTAGTGCTACTGTTGCTATCGCTGTTGCTCTAGGCCTTTGGGCTTTGGTCGGTGCGCTACGCACGCGTAGCTCGAAGCACGCGCGCGGTGCGAGGTTTGCGCACGCGGGCATCGCTATTTTGCTGATAGCCGTTGCTTGCGCGAGCCTTACGGACATTGAAAAGTTTCGTAAGATGAGCCTTGGCGAGCGCATTACAATCAACAACGCGTTATCCTCGACGACTTTAGAGCTACAAGACATCTTCGCTCGGACTGGCACTAACTACCAAGAACGCGTTGCGCGCTTTGCCTTTATCGAGAAGGACGGAAAGAGCCTATCGCCCTCGCGCAGGGTTTATCATCCCAGCAAAATCGAGACTACAGAGGCTGCCATCGACCGCAATATTTATAGAGATATCTATATAACAATTGCTACAATAAAGAGAAACGCAAGTAAGCCATCTTCAGAACTTGACGATAGCTTGTCGGTGCGCGTTCAACTAAAGCCTCTGATGTTTTGGGTTTGGATCGGGGCTGGTATTACCGTGTTTGGAGGCATTTTATCTTTGCTGCCAAATAGAGCTAGCGGGAGGAGACGACTGCCATGAGATTATCTGTAATTCCAATTCTTGCTTTTGCTGTCATTATCTTTGCTCTCGGCTACATATTTTTGTCGGAGCCCCGCTACCTTACCAATCGTGGAGCGATAGAATCGCAAGTTCAAAAAATGCCAAACTTCCGTATCCAAGCTCTCACGGGCGAGGCTCTCGGCAGTATGGGAGGGGTTATGAGCGATTCGGTCTTGCGTTCTTTCGACAAACCAACTGTTGTTAATTTTTTTGCGAGTTGGTGTCAACCCTGCATCGCGGAGCATCCACTTTTGATGGAGATGTCGGAGAATGGCGACATTCGCATTTTCGGCATTGCTTGGAATGATAGTAGCGAGGCTGCGCGAGCTTGGATTGTAAAGCATGGTAACCCATTTTTTATGATCGGAATAGACGAAAATAGCGTTGCGGGCATCGAGTGGGGTATTACCGGTGTTCCAGAAACTTTCTTTCTTGATGATAGTGGGGTAGTCCGTTTCACCCACGCTGGACCTCTTACTCGCGAGAGCATGCAACTTGGCTTGGCTAGCATCCTCACTGGAACTACGAAGGGAACCCAATAATAGCTTATGGCTAAGATCGCTACTAAACCGACACCTAACTTCACATTTGTAGCTTTATTTTTGTGCCATTTGTTGCTCATTGCTCTAACTACCGACGCGCGAACTAGCGAAGCGCAAGACGAATTGTTGCAAGACGAATTGCTACAAGACGAATTGCTAAACGAGGCGCGAGCGAGGACAATAACGCGTAGCAGTATCATCGATGCACGGCTACAGAGTCTCTACCGAAGAGTCCGTTGCCCCGTATGCGCAGGGCAGCCTATCTCCGAATCGGATGCGCCATTAAGCCGCATTTTACGAGAAGAGCTAGCCAAGAAAATAGAAGCGGGAGCAAGCGATGAAGAGGCACTAGCTTGGCTAGTTGCTCGTTATGGCGAGGGCGTGTTGTTAAGCCCGCGCTTTAGCTCTGCGGCACTATTGTGGCTTGCCCCGCTCCTACTCGCCTGCGCTAGCTTACTGGTATTGCGCGCGCGCACGAGGGTAAGATTAGAGGCAAAGTAGTAGTATTCGCTACGTGTAATAATTTGCGTGATAGCCTTGTATAATAGTAGTCTGCGAACATGAGTGATGCCGATTGGCAGTACCGTTGCCAACCCCAATATATTTTATTGGCATATTTTATTAGTCTGTTTTTATTTTAACGCGACACCTTAGGTTAGTATGACATTTTTGTTGCTATTCATCCTCTGCGTTAATATTTTGTTGCTCGGAGCGATTTACTTTTCGCGCCCGCGCATTAGTAGCTGGTTGTTTGCTAGCCTATGTATATTTTTCCCTGGCACTTCCTTTGCCGTATACGCCAACATCGGTCAGCTGTGGCTTGCCGACAACCCTTTAGTAGCAACCGCTACTAGCAAAGACGAGCTCGCGCAAAGTGGCTTTGCGCGGGGCGGTGTAGATAGCAACGCTCTAAGCCGCGAGGCGCAAGCAACTTTCGCAGCCCTCTCGCCCGCCGAGCGCGAGTTGCGTATTCAAACGATGGTCTCTTCTCTCTCGCAACGACTGTACGCGAGCGGCGGCGAGCCACAAGATTGGCTACGTCTTGCGCGAGCACAAAGCGTATTAGGAGAAAAAGCCGCCGCCCGCGCGGCACTAGAGCAGGCAGAAAAATCTCACCCTTCACTCTCGCATGAAAAATTTTGGCTGGCTACGAGCATCGCGATTCTGCTAGCCTCTCCGCTTGACGAGCTAGACAAGCTACGCATCAAGCGGCAACTAGAGCAAGCAAAAGCAACTACGAGCGTCGATGCAAACGAACTCAAAAACTTGGAACAACGTCTCATACCTCTTTTGCAATAGGTTTTAAATTCTAATTTACACGCAACATGCGATGCGTAATCTAGCCTAATAGCATGTTATAAGAGCATGTCATAAGGTTGCCGCTGTAAGTAAAATCTATCGATTTAAGGAAGATGTAAAATAATAACACTATGAGCACTCTCACTCCTGCCCTAACGAGCAAATCCGCGGCGCGCCCTATGGGTAGCATTTTTTCTGTTCTGCAATCTGTGCGCGCCAACACTCACGGACAGATAGTCTACAAACAGAACAGCTTGTTTGGTTTTTTCCACAATAAAGCTAGCTATCTGTTAGAGAAACATAACGAGACTGGCTTACGCCTTTTTGGTTTTGTCGGCTATGTTGCCTACTCGGTAGAATCTGGCAGTCTTCGTAGGCATAAGACGATAGCGGTTATTGAAGAAGTTAACGCGGAATCTATCGAGCTACATTCTTCTGCGCGCTATTACATCACACCTCGTCAAATGATTTGCCTTTCGTATGAGGGTAAGCTCTCGACAAACGTTGATGATGCGGACGTTTCGCTAGTATTGTCCTTTGTTGTTGAGGCGCTTTTGACGACAGCTCCTATGACAGAGCGTATTGCTAGATACGCGGTTGCTGGCGATAACCTTCGTTCATTGTGAGCGAGCGCGTGCTCGCCTCGTTGCTGCCAGAGGGTTTTTACGACCTATTATATGCAGAGGTTGAGCGTGAGCAGGCACTAGAACAAACACTGCTATCGTTATTTTCGAGTTTCGGCTACCGCCGTATTGCGCCCTCTTTAGTCGAGTATGAAGAATCGTTGCTGGCGCACAGCCCTTGGGACTTTCGCAATGGTCATTGCTTTCGTGTAGTCGATGCGACTACGCAGCGCATGATGGCAATCAGATGCGACATGACGACGCAAGCTGCTAGAATTGCCTCGAGCCGTCTCAGCTCCGCCGCCCGCCCGCTACGCTTGTCTTACGCTGGCGCAAGCCTGCGGACCCGCACTACGCCTGCTAAGCCGCATCGGCAATTCTCGCAATTGGGCTGCGAGATTTTCGGCGCGAACTCTCCGCAAGCGGACGCGGAGATTCTCACGCTAGCTGCAAAAGCTCTGATACGCTGTGAGGTTGCTGAACCAACCATCGAGATAACCACACCCAACCTTGCGCAACTGCTGTGCGAGGAACAAAAATTAAACGCTCGACAACAAGCGAGCCTATTAGATAGCTTCACGCGGCGTAGCAAAGACAAACTAGAGGATATTGGCGAAGACGAGCTGGTAACTGCTTGCCAATCGCTATTTGAACATCGAGGCGAGGCTAGTACAACTTTAAAATCTCTACAAAAGATTAGCCAACAACAACGCGTTTTGCGCAAGTTAGAACCGCTTTGGAATAGGTTAGAGCAAACCTTAGGGCAACTAGACTTGCCAGACTCTATCCATCTTACGCTCGACCCTATAGAAAATCGTGGGTTTCCATATCACGAAACTTTTGCCTTTACTTTACTCTGTCGCGATACGCGCGGTGCGCTTGGGCGCGGCGGCGTTTATCGCTCACCGTTCGACCGAGAACCTGCGATCGGCTGCTCCTTTTACCTAGATTCCCTTGCGGAAATGGTCAAGAGTCCACCTCGTGCGATACGCATCTACGCAGAATATAATGCTACTAGGCAGAGCGTAGACCAGCATAGAGCGAAAGGGGCGGTAGTAGTGCAAGCGTTAGAAGAATGTAATCTTGCGCAGTTGGAAACGGCTGCCGAGCAGAGCGGCTGCAATGCACTTTTGATAGGCAAAACGCTAAAACCTCTAAAAAGATGAGCAGCGTTACGGTTATTGGCACGCAGTGGGGTGACGAAGGCAAGGGTAAGATAGTCGATTGGCTTTCCGAGCGCGCGGACATCATCGTGCGCTTTCAAGGGGGACATAACGCGGGGCATACGCTGGTAATAGACGGAGAGATACACAAGCTAAGCTTGTTGCCTTCGGGCATATTGCGTGAAAATAAACTTGCGGTAATCGCTAGTGGCGTTGTAATCGACCCGCAAGCCCTATTGCAAGAGATAGACAAGCTACAAGCGCGCGGAGTTAAAGTTTCGCCAGACAATTTAGTTATAGCGGAGAACGCCTCTCTGATTCTACCGATACATCGCTGCATCGAGAAACTGCAGGAACAGGCGTTGTATGGAGGAATCGGCACGACCCTACGAGGCATCGGACCTGCTTACGCAGATCGGGCGGCGCGACGTGCTTTGCGCGTTTGCGACCTTGCGGATATGGCTTACCTGCGAAAGAGGCTAGCTGCTCTTGTCGATTACCACGCACCACTCTTCGCCAATAAGCAAGACAAAGTGCCGAGCCTGCAAGAGATGCTAGAGACATTAGAGGAGGTAGCTAGTCGCGTCTTATCTTTTGCACAACCGGTTTGGAAATTGTTCGAAGGCAGGCGTCATGCGCAAATTCTTTTTGAAGGAGCACAAGGGGTGCAGCTTGACCTCGACCACGGCACATTTCCCTATGTCACCTCTTCGCGCACTGTTCCAGCCGAGGCTGCCTGCTCCAGCGGTGTAGCTACTAGACGCGTAGGTTTTGTGCTTGGCATCACGAAAGCCTATACGACTCGCGTGGGTTTAGGACCATTCCCGAGCGAGCAAAATAACGATACTGGCGAGCGGCTAGGCAGGCTTGGCAATGAGTTTGGCACCGTTACGAACCGCAAACGCCGTTGCGGATGGTTTGACGCGGTGCTAGTGCGCCAGTCGGGCATCATCGCGGGGGTAGATGGCATCGCCTTGACGAAGATGGATGTTCTGGACAGCTTTGAGGAGATAGACATCTGCGTAGGCTATAGGATAGATGGCGAGCATTGGACTCACTTACCGCCACATCCTTTTTTGCAAGCGCGCATAGAGCCAGTCTTCGAGACTATGCCCGGTTGGCTCGCCTCTACTCGTAGCGCGCGCTCTTGGGCAGACTTACCTGCCCAGGCGATAAAGTATGTACGGCGTATAGAAGAGCTGATCCATCAACCCGTCTCGATGCTTTCGACCAGCCCTGAGCGCGAAGATGTGATAGTTGTCCGTGACCCCTTCTTCTAAATCTACAGACTTACCCACCGGTCCACCCGATAGCTCATACAATAGCGTCCTTGCCACGTTTGATAGGCTAGTCGCTAGGGGTGAGCTCAACGATGACCCTGCGCAAAGAAGGGCTGCAATGGCACTCGATGATTTACGCGAGCAACTCATTGCGGATTTTGGCAAGAAAAGCCTGCCAGAAAGACTGCTGGGTATATTACCGAGGGTGTTTTCGGAGAGATTGCGCGCGCCAACCCCCTCCACAGGCCCAGCGCGTAGCAATAAGGAGTGGCAGGGTTTATACCTTTGGGGCGCGCCTGGTGGTGGCAAGTCTATGCTGATGGAACTGTTCTATCGCTCGCTTGAATCTACCCCGAGACTAGATCGGCTTACGAGACAGCGTATTCATTTTCTCACCTTTATGGAAGGTATGCACGCGGCAATAGCCGAGCTCAATCGTAGCAAAGTTCGCAACCCTATGGCGCGGCTTGCACGGCGTGTCGCTACGCAAAGCAGGTTGCTTTGCTTCGACGAGTTTATCGTCGAGGACATAGTCGATGCCATGCTACTCGGACGATTGTTCGAGGCTTTATTGCAGCATGGGGTTGTGCTTGTTGCTACCTCCAACTTCGCTTTGCGAGAGCTTTATAAGGGCGGGCTTAAAAGAGATAATTTTCTACCCTTTCTCAAAATAATAGCCGCGCGAGTACAAAGCCTAGCGTTGCACGCGGTGTGCGACTACCGAAGTATGAATTTAAAAAAAGCCACTATAAAGACTTCACCAAAAACTCCTCTTGCAAAAGGTGAGCAACGCAAGCACTACGATGCTAGCACGCCCGACGGAGCTAACAGAGAGAAACGAGGTTCGTTATTTTCTGATTTATGGTTTTCTCACTCACAAGGGGGTGAGCGCATTCGCGCTATGTTTGCGCTCTCTATCCGCGGTGGCTCGTTGGAAGAAAATAAGATTGTGCTGTGCGAAGGGCGAGAGCTAGTTCTAGAGCAATACGGCAAAATTAGTAAAAAAGAGCCTAATAAAAAACAGGCTAACAAAAAACTACAGCGCGAAAATGTGTATAATAGTTCTGTTCGCCACGGCGTAGGGTTGAGCAGTTTTGCCAAGATATGTCAACTTCCGCGCGGCGTTCGTGACTATCGTGCGCTACTTGCTTGCTGCGACTTACTATTCCTCACCGAGATTCCAGAGCTCAGCGAAAAACATCGTAACGAGACGAAGCGTTTCATGCGCTTGATAGACCTATTCTACGAGGAAGACGCGCTCGTGCTGTGCGCTACGAAGGCTACTACTCCGCGCTTGCTGTATAGCGGTTTGAGCCACGCGCAAGAGTTCCCCCGCACCGCCTCACGCCTTGAGGAGATGATAACGCGCGCAAACAATTTGATATAGAGGGTTGACGCAGTTGCGTTGCATTGCCAGCCAGCCCCCATTAATGCTAACATTTATGAATCATGCTAGATAGTAACCCTAAAATTGCTGTTGTTATGGGTAGCCAGTCGGATTATTCGACGATGCAAGAGGCTACAAATTTGCTCGAACAATTTTCTATAGGTTGCGAGCATCGCATTCTCTCGGCACACCGCACGCCGCAAAGACTGCGCGAATACGCGCAAGAGGCTGAAGACAAAGGCATCGAGGCGATCATCGCGGGCGCGGGAGGGGCAGCACACCTACCTGGCATGCTGGCAGCCGAAACCTTGATTCCCATCCTCGGCGTTCCTATTGGCAATTCTGCAATGCAAGGACTAGATTCTTTTTTATCGATAGCACAGATGCCGCGCGGCGTTCCCGTTGCCACCTTCAGCGTTGACGGAGCTAAAAACGCAGCCTTATTTGCTATTTCTATGCTGGCGCGTAAAGACGCTAACATCGAACAAAAACTACAAGCCTATCGTGACAATCAAACTGCGAGCGTCCCTGCTACCCCCATTAATAATGGAGCAAGCAACAAGAAAAACTCTGACGGTTTTGATAAGTTCTTAATTTCAGCCCTGCTGTTATACTTAGGCTACAACTTTCTGAAAAGCGACAAAAAACCGACCGACGCACTGCCAAATAGATTGCTACCTAACGATTCTAGCCAAGATGAAATGCAACGTTTCGACAAAGCTCTGCGTCAAGCCAAAGACACCTACTTTGAGTAAGGTATCTGAAGAAGCCTCGCGAGAGGCTATTGCCGCCTAACATTTAAAACAAAACATCGTCTTTATCCAACTATGAACGCAGTTGTGGGTATTGTTGGCGGTGGTCAGCTAGCGCGCATGACAGCTTTAGCAGCTACTCGCCTAGGTCTGAAAACCGCCATCTTTGCGCCAGAGCCGCTCGCGCCAGCCTTTGAGGCAGCACAGGTTGTTTTTCGCGCTGAGTATGACGACTCGACGATTCTGCAACGTTTTGCCAAACGATGCGATGTCGTAACTTGCGAGTTTGAAAATATCCCACTGGAGACACTTCGTAGCATCGAGCAGCAAACCCCGCTTTACCCATCCTCGCGAGCTTTTTCTTGCGCACAAAATCGCGTAGCGGAGAAGAGTTTTTTTGCCAGATGCGAGATAGCGACAAGCGAATGGCGAGCCATCTCCTCTAATCAAGATTTAGACTTGGCGTTAGACGCGCTTGGCACTTCGGCTCTGTTGAAAAGCAACCGCGGCGGCTACGATGGTAAGGGACAGTTTCTGCTGAAAGACGCGAGGCAAGCCGAGCAGGCTTGGCAGAGTCTTGTGGGTAAACAAGCAGGTAGAAAAGAAGAACAAGGTCGGCAAAAACAAGAACAAGTAGGGCAAGAAAGCGCGATTGCTGTTCTAGAAAAATGTTTAGACTTGCAAAGCGAGTTTTCGATAATAGCGGCGCGTAGTAGCAATGGCGAAGTAGCTTTTTTCCCAGCAACGGAGAACTTTCACGCTGACGGCATTTTACGCGAAAGCCGTATCCCTGCAGCTATTGAGACAAAACTTCTCACGCGTGCGCAGGAATGGACTCGCAGAATTCTAGAGGCACTTGACATTATCGGTCTGCTAGCGGTCGAGTTTTTCGTAACGCGAGATGGGCAACTATTGGCAAACGAGATGGCACCACGCCCGCATAACTCTGGACACTGGACGATTGACGCTGCTATGACCAGCCAGTTTGAGCAGTTGCTTCGGGCGATTCTCGGCTGGCAGCTTGGCTCTACCTCTGCGTGCAAGCAAGCGCGCATGATAAATTTAATCGGCGAAGCGTGGCGTGATTACCCTAAGTATCTATCGATGCCCGATGCTAGCCTGCACCTTTACGCCAAGCGCGAGACTCGCAAGGGCAGAAAAATGGGGCACGTTACTTTCCGCTCCTTCACTTGACGCAAGGCTTGAGATAAAACTTGGTATAAGCCTTGATGTAGGCGATTAGTAAGGCTGCCCGCAATATCTTTCTGCAACATTTTTTAGGTTGATGTTTTATGCGTATAGCCAAACGAATCGCTCGCTCTGGTCTAGCTTCGCGCAGGGAAGCGGAGGCGATGATAGCGAACGGTCGTGTTTCTATCAACGATGAGCCCCTTACTTCACCTGCGCGCAATGTTGCGGAGGACGATGTTATTACGCTCGACGGTCGTCCGCTTTCGGCGATACAACAGACGCGAGTATATTTGTTTTACAAGCCACGCGAAGTTCTAACCGCGCGATCGGATCCACGCGGACGGCATTGCGTGCCCGACTTTCTACCTCCGCATCTCGCGCGTTTGAAGACTGTTGGACGGCTGGATTTTCTCTCCGAAGGTCTATTGCTACTTACGACCGATGGCGAGCTTGCGCGCTATTTCGAGCATCCCGACAACGCATTGCTTCGCCGCTACCGCCTCCGCCTGCATGGCGATTGCTCTAACCACGCACGGACGCGACTAGCCGAGCTAGCACAAGGCATAACGGTCGACGGATTTCGCTACCGCCCGATTACCATTAAGATTCAGACGCGGGATAATGTACGCGGTAACTTTTGGGTAGAGGCCAGCTTACGCGAGGGCAAGAACCGCGAGTTACGCAAGATAATGAACTCCCTCGGCTATAGGGTTTCGCGCTTGATTCGCACGCAATATGGTCGATTCTCACTAGGTAGGTTAGAGGCGGGCGCGCTGGTAGAGGTTTCTGACAAAGAGCTAAGACGCATTCTAGCTAGCACTAGCAACTTCCCCTCGCAAAATTCACTTGAGCGCCAAGATCGGCAAAAACAAAGGGTCGGCAAAAACAAAGGGTCGCAAAAACAACTCGAAAAATAACCTTGATAAGTATAACTCATAGAACATAGCCAATTATGCCCACCCGATGACCATCCAATCCACCAGCAAATTTTCTACCGAGGTTTCTAATCGTCACAACAGCGTGCGCAAAGCCCCTCGCATACTCGCTGGCGCAAGACGAGGGCTCGTCTTGCAAACCCCGACTGGCGTAACAACGCGCCCGATTGCAACGCGCGCGCGAAAGTCTTTATTCGACAAGATACAGCATGGCAAAGATTTTCAAGCGGCGGTTGGCAAACATCAGCAAGACGAGCTATTCCTCCTCGATGTTTTTGCCGGCAGTGGCGCGTTAGGCATAGAGGCACTTAGCCGCTGGCGAGGACACGCTGATTTTTTTGAAAACGATCGTGCTACAGCACTCATTCTTGAAAAGAATTTACTCGCGAGCCAGCTACGAGGCAGGATCTATCGCCACGATGCGCTCGCTCCCCCAGCTCCCCCAACGCCTACAACGCCACCTGCTTGTGCACAAAATGATTTTCAGAGAATCGCACTCGCTTTCTTCAGCCCCCCCTACGACATGAAACTAGCCGCGCGGGCACCAGAGGCATTTGCCGATAGAGGATGGTTTAGACGGGAAGCATTAATCGTCTTCCAACAAGCACCCATCGGACAAAAAGGTTCAAGCAAAAAAAGAACTAAGGCGGAAATCAAACTCTGGGCGATGGAAAAACACCCGCAACTAGGTGCCGCTTTTACGCTAGAGGATTGCCTTCCTTGCTCTTCCGCTTGCTTTTTCTTCTTTCGCTACCATCCATAAAAATAGGCTACTGTATTTTTCCAAGCCGAGCCTAATACAGCCTGCCTACCATGCTTGTTGGCAGAGGTTCTGCTTGCAGGGGTTCTAAACTCTGCAACTCCGCTAGTTGCTCTTGCGAGGTTACGCTTTTAACTATTTTTCTAGTAATTATTTTTCTAGCGTAACTATCTAGTACCTGCGAATAAAGCTCGTGCTCTAGTTTGAGCACGCGCTCAGCCAAACCTTCGGGCGATTCACCAGCCTCGATTGTGAGGCTAGCCTGTTTTAGAATCTCCCCTTCGTCAATTTTTTCAGTAACTATGTGGACGCTACAACCGTGCTCCGTATGCCCTTCTTCGATGGCACGTTTATGGGTATTAAGTCCGCGCAATTTTGGCAGTAACGATGGGTGGATATTTAGGATGCGCGCACGCCAAGCATCGACAAATGATGGCGAGAGTATAGGCATAAAACCGGCAAGGCAGACTAACTCGATAGAGCGCGAGCGTAATAATTTGTCCAATTTTGTTTCAAAATTTTTTTTGTCGTTGGTAGCGCGAATTTTGATAACACAAGTCTCGATATCAACCTCGCGAGCAAAAACGCAACCGTCAGATTCGCGATCACTCACCACTAAATCGATGGTAGCTGGAAAATCATCGGCACGAGTAGCCTCTAACAAGGCGCGCAGGTTAGAACCGCGTCCAGAAACCAACACTGCCACGCGGCATTTTCGCAAATCTACACCCTGAGTCATGAATCCTTGAGACATGGGTTATTAAGCCAAGAGTTCATGAGCCAAAAGTTCCCGAACCATAAGTTCCCGAACCATAAGTTCCCAAGCCATAAGTTAATAGTTCCATAGTAACGCTATCCTTGCCACCACTACTTATAGCGAGCACCCCTTCACCCCCTATGCAAGAGAGACTGATTAGCTCTCTACTTCGCCTATCTTAGCTTTCCTCTTGGTCAACGAAGTAAGCATCAGGTTTAGCTTGCTCTTTACCACTCGCCTCGACCACACCAATCTCAAAGACTGGCTCTGGTGAAATAGCTTCCAACAAAGCATCTTCCTTTTCTGGCGCAACGGACACGATAACCCCGACCCCGCAGTTAAAGACGCGCCGCATTTCAGCCTCGCTGATAGCACCCGCCTTCTGTATGCGGTTGAATATATCAGGGCGCGGCAGGTCGCGCGAGAGTTTGTTCAGATCGATTCTCGCCCTTTGCCCATCTTGCAAGATACGCGGCAGGTTATCCTTGATACCGCCACCGGTGATATGGGCTATGCCAGAGATAAGGTTGTCTTTGATTAGTGGAGCAAACAGCTTCGTGTAGATTCGCGTAGGGGTCAGAAGCTCTCGCAAGAGCTCTTTGTCTTTTTTCAATTCAGGATTCTCATCGAGGACTTTGCGCACGAGCGAAAATCCGTTAGCGTGAAATCCACTCGATTTGACGGCGAATAGTTTTTCACCTACTTGCGGACGCGATTTTCTAAACGGCGCATTACGTTCGATAGCTCCGAGCGCGAATCCAGCGAGGTCAAAATCCCCTTCTTTGTAAAAACCTGGCATCTGCGCAGTCTCTCCTCCGACGAGCGCACAACCCGCCTCTATGCAACCTTTTGCAATGCCTTTCATCAATTTCTCCTGCACGCCTTGCGAAAATTTTGCATAACCGATGTAATCGAGGAATGCGATCGGCAACGCTCCTCTCGCGAGCAAATCGTTGACGCACATAGCGACCAAATCGATACCCAAACCGTCGTATTCTTGCTCTTCTATGGCGATTCGCGACTTTGTGCCGACGCCATCGCAAGCCATTTCTATAATCGGGTCATCGAAGCCTACAGCCTTTAGGTCGAGGGAAGCGCCAAAACCATCAAGGAACGGAGTACGCGGAGAGTCTTGTGAATTATTCCGCAAATTATTTTGTAATCTGTTTTTCTTTGCCACCACCTCGTAGGTTTTTCGCACGAGTGGTTCGATCATCTTATCGACGAATCGATTCCCTTCGTCAATATCGACGCCAGCCTCTAGGTAACTCAACCCGGAAGACAAATCTGCCCCATCACCCAAAGGATCTACCCTATCGCCCATTAGCACCGCCCTTTAAAGCCGATTGTCTGTATTTCATATATTGTTTATACAGCTTGTTTTCATAGTTTAGGAAATAGCCAATAAAAATTGACTTCAGTTTTTTAGGCTACAAATATTAGGCTGCAAATCGTTAAAAACCCGAATCAAAAGAATCGTTTACAAAGAATCGTTTACTAAGAATTGTAACCTAAAGGATTAAATTCACTTATCCACATATTTTTTACAAGAGTATTATAATATCTATATAAAGTTCTGACTGTACCGCCTTTAACCCTCTGGTTGCTTGATGCCCTTTCGTTTTTTCACTCTTATTAGTGCTTTTGCTGTTGTTATTTTCAGCCCTTTACCTCTAACGAGCGCGAGCGCACAACAAAATCGTTTGGAGGAGGCACTGTTCGTCTCTCTACCTATAAACGCAAGAGGAGAAACGGAAGCGCGGGCGAAGGAGCGAGCGAAGAAGATAGCCCTTCGCGTAGCCCTCACGGAGGTGCTGAATCGCTTTGTCGTCGAGGATGACCGTAGTAAATCGTTTGCCGCGAAATTGTCTGACAAGCAGATCGTCTCTCTCACCGAGGGTTTTTTTCTTGAGCGTTCGGGTTTTAGGGAGAATACTTTTTATGGTCAAGCGAGCGTGCGTTTTGTGCGTGAGAAATTGTTTGCGAGCCTTCACAAGGCTAGCCTAAAGATTTCCCACACTGTCGCCCCGACTTTTTTGCTACTTCCAGTCCTTGAGATAGACGGAGTTCAGCACCTATGGCCGCCGCAAAACTCTTGGCTCAGTGCTTGGAAAATCGAGGGCAGCGATAACGACTTGCTTGTGCCGGTCATCTCGATCGAGATGAACCCGAGCGAGCGGGTTGCAATCTTGGATGTGTTGAAAGACCCGAAATCGATGCAGGCGGCATTGTTGGTAGAACAATATCGTGCGCAAGGCATCGCGCTAGTTACCGCCAAGCTTTCGCTGGGAGGGGTTGCTGAAGAATTACCTATGGCGATACAAGAAGAGTCCTCTAATAAGGCTACTGATAAAACTACCACAGAAACAGCGCAGCCTGTGAAAATGCCGATTACACTGCAAGTCAGCGGATTGCTAGAACAAACTGGCTTTCCGAGCGAGCTTCCTAGCTTTACACTAGAATCGGAGCTACTTGTCGAAAAGGGTTCCGAAAAGGGTTCCCAAGCCGACTTACAAACGAGTTCTTTTTCTGCCCTTTTGCTACGCGCTCGCAACGAAACTCTCACGCGCCTAAATCGTATTTGGAAGAAGGAGACTGCACACACAGCGAAGCTGCAACGCTTGAGTATCATTGCAGAGTTGCAAGAGCGCGAGCAATGGCAAGAAATTCGCCATATCCTTGCTCAAACACCAGAGCTAACCGACTATAATCTGCGGAGCCTTTCGGCGAGGCAGGCGCATGTTACATCTCGCCACTATAGCTCACTTGCCTCGCTTATATCTGCGCTTGAACGTAGGGGTTTGCGCGTGCTTTCGCAAAACGAGCTAAAAAACGCCAGCATAACAGTCAGCCTTGAAACGAAATCGTAGGGGAGTCTTAAGCGATATGGCTAGAACTGCGAATATGGATAAGCGTCAAGATGCGAAAAGTAGAGCAGGCAAAGTTGCTGGAAAAGCTGAGCCTCCTAACCCTCGTTTAGAGCAAGATTTACCAAAAAAAAACTCTAGATTAGCTCTCTCGCGCCTACTCTGGTGGCTTGGCTTGCTTACGGCAATAGTTGTAGCATGCTTATTGCTCGGCGATATAATAGCACCATTTTTCACTGCCTTCGTGCTGGCTTGGCTACTCAATCCCCTATGCGAGAAGATAACGAAACGCTTGGTACTTCTTTTCCCTTCCTCATCGCCGTCTATTTGGCGGGCGGTGGTAGCTCTGTTTTTGACTTTAGCACTACTAGCGGTGTTGCTTCTGTTGCTTTTGGCAACTCTACCCTTTTTGCTAAGCGAGGCGTTAGAGCTGATTAGTGCAGCGCCGCGTATTGCCACCAACCTACAAAGTAGATTAGAAGCCTTAGCCTCTAACATAATTTCTATGACTTCGGATATCTATTGGTTAAAGGAATGGCAACCTATTTTACTCCCCTATTGGGATAGCATCCGTTCGAGCAGCTCCGACCTATCGCAATGGCAGACTATTGCCAGCCAAGCCTTTACTCATGGCTCGCGTTTATTCTCGCAAGGATTAAATATATTGGCTAAACAAACTTCTTCCATCTTTGCGGTTTTTTCGTGGTTTGCGCTTGTCCCTTTTGCAACTTTCTACTTGCTTAAAGATTGGGACGATGCGGTTGCAGCCATTAGGAGACGCATTCCGCAACGCGAGCAACATTTATTACTACTATTTTCTCGAATCGATGAAACGCTATCTGCGTTGCTTCGCGGACAAGTCTCTGTATTTTCGGTCATGGCATTGTTCTACGGGCTACTCCTCACTCTTATCGGACTACCACACGGCTTTGCTGTCGGCATTGCGTCTGGCGTGGCGATGGTCGTGCCATACATCGGTAGTTTTCTCGGAGCCACTACGGCTTTGATCATAGCCTATGTCCACTTTGGCTTCTCCTCGATTTTTTTCCTCACCCTTTCGGTCTACTTTTTCGGTCAGATGCTAGAGAGCTACTTTCTTACACCGAGGCTTGTCGGCAAGTCTATCGGTCTGCATCCTCTGTGGATTATTTTTTGCATTTTAGCAGGAGGTAGCCTTGCGGGCTTTCTTGGCATTTTGCTAGCACTCCCAATTGGGGCTAGCGTCAGGGCTATCATAGTCCACATAGATAAGCACGGATAAACCCACACTATATATTCGATGAGCCACAGCCTCGAGCGAAGTCAACGCAACCTTCCCCTGCCTACGACAAGCAACGAGGGTTTTGAAGAAGGGAGCTTTTTGCACCTGAACGCAAACGCAAACGCTTACGCCTCTTTGCGCGCGTGGCACCCTCGCGCGTGGGCGAACGGACAGTCTCGAGTATTTGCGATTTGCGGTCCAGCCAAATCTGGTAAATCGCACTTGGGCGAAGTTTGGCGAGCGCAGCTTAGTGCGAGTTCGATAACACCAAAATTTTTACGACAAAGGCATGACACAACCTCGCTTGCAAAGAACTTTCTGTGGCTTGATGTTGCTGGCGATGACAACCTTTCTGATGCGGGAGCCTTGTTCGAAAAACAACTTTACGCGCTCTACAACGAAATTACACAAGGCGAGCATAGTGCCCTGCTGATCACCGCTCGCCTTTCACCTGCGAGCTGGCATCTATCTTTACCAGACTTGCGTTCGCGCATGCGTGCGGTTGCTTGTAGTAGCATCTTCGACCCCGACGATGAGGACAGTGCACGCATTCTTGAGAAGATTTTCCGCGTTCGTCAACTGGATGTTGACGAGCGCGTCTATCCTTATTTGCTACGCCGTATCGAGCGTAGCTTCCTCGCCCATCACGAGATAGCCGAGCGACTAGATTCTTTGAGCCTCACGCATAAGCGCAAAATAACCGTCCCCTTCTTATCGCAAAACCTTGTCGCGGATAGGCTAATATAGGTTGCATTGACCAAGCGAGCTTATACGGATGTTCTTGGGTGGACGAGTTTCAGCTACAACCGGTAGTCGCCCCGCATGTTGTGCAGGCTAGGCAGGAGCCACTGCGCACTAGGGTTATGTGCCCGCAATTCTCACAAGAATCGCCTATTCCTTCGGCTGCAATCCCTGGCACGAGACCGGCTTCTTCGTGCGCTCGATCTGCCAGAGTCATATTTTCTTCGCTCGCCTTGCGCTGTGTCAAAGGCACAGACTGCTTTGCGCACTTACCCTGCTTCTTACCATTGCGCCGATCAGCAAGTATGCGGCGAACATAGCCACTACTCGTTAGCTTGGTGAAGTGATCAATTGCATCCAAGGTCTCCTTGCTCAAGCGCCCTTCGTCCTTGCCTTTGCCCAAGCCAGTGAAATCCACCGCGAGCTCGAATGTGGTCTGCCCGAGGTCTTCGCGTCCCAAGTAGCTTATTGCGAGCTCTCTGAAGATATAGTCGAGGATCGATGTTGCGTGCCGAATTGACGCGTTTTCCTGCACGATTCCACTAGGTTCGAAACGAGTGAATGTGAAAGCGTCTGCAAACTCTCGCAACGGCACGCCGTATTGTAGCCCTATGGATACTGCGATTGCGAAGTTGTTCATCATGGAACGAAATGCGGCACCTTCCTTATGCAT
>JABABG010000034.1 GCA_014238315.1 Alphaproteobacteria bacterium | reverse complement strand
TCTAATCCTTCGCGGGCTTGGTAGCCTCAAGCTCAGATAACCGCTTAGTTACCTGCTTGGTTACCTGCTTGGTTACCAGCTTAGTTACCCGCTTAGTTACCTGTTTGGTCGTCTGTAGAGTTATCGGTCCCAATGGGTGCTTTGCGTGCGGGTATGGAGCATGACTATGCCCGTGTCCATGTCCATTGCCGTGGCTATGCCCGTGCGAGTGACCATGAGCACCAGCGGTCGCATAAGCAGAGGCATGGTCTGAGGCGGAGTCTGGAGCTTGAGCGTCGCCATTCTGACCTACACCGATACCTTCGACATGGTGGTGATGGCTTGCCTGTGCCGCTCCTTGCTCCTGCTCAAAGCCCACGACAAGCTCGCGATACTTACATAAGGCGCAGTTCATCATCGCGCCATCACCAGCTTCGATCTCAGCCGCCCGAGCCAAGAAAGTCTCGACTACATCGTCTTGGCAATCCAAATAACGAGCCTTTACGAACTCGACCTCGCGCCACCTTTCAGCCGCTGCATCGAGTGCGGCGTAGATACGGTCGATCAAAATACCGCTGAACAGAAAGTACGGAAACAACAAGATACGGCGATAGCCAAGACGCACCGCGAGCTCTAGAGCTGGCGCGACAAGAGGAAAGGTTACCCCCGAATAAGCGGTGATAGCCCAGCCAAAGCCCAAGGTTTCCCACAATAGCCGAGTGAGCTTACTCACCTCGCTATTCGCGTCTGGGTCCGAAGAACCTCTACCGACAACGACCAACAATGTTTCGTGGTAGCGCGACTGAAAGCCCTCGACCTCACCGCCCAAAGCCTCGCGAACGCGGCGCGCAGCAGCTGCGAGCATGCGCGCGTCCAGACCCAGAGGACGCCCGTAGCGAATCTCTATACCATGCCCTAACTCGTAGTTGCGCAACAAGGCTGGAATATCGTTCTTGGCATGCCCTGCCGCGAGCAGCATTCCGGGTATCGCGTCTACCGCCTTGACCCCGCGAGCCCGCAGACTATCTAGAGCCTCGCTTAAGGTCGGACGAGCGAACTCTAAAAACCCGTGTGCAAAAGCCTTGTAGCCACCAGAGCCGACTTCTATCGCGCGCGCGAGTTCGGCAAACTCTGCAATCGCGCTCGGCGACCTACTGCCATGACCGCACAACAGCAACCCTCGCTGTGAATTATCGGGAAGCGCTCTACCAGCCGACACGAGCTTTTACTTTGCCTCTTGTTCGTTGTCCTTCCTCGAAGAGAGTCGGCGCGAGCGCAGGCTAGAGACTCCTTTGCGTAGAACCGCTCCACTCCAGCCCAAGAGGAAGCCCGAAAAGAACACCAGCAAGACTATCAGCGAGAGAGGTAGCTCAAAGCCGAGCGGCGTTATCAACAAGTTCAGACGCACATTACCAGAGTTCAGCATCGCAAAAAGCACGACCATTAAGATCAGCAAAACAAAGGCAAATCGTTTGATAATTCGCATACCAGAACCACCTCAATCTTGCAGCGAAGACGAACTGCTGTCGCTCGTAGCAGCCTTCTCGCCATCGTCGCTATTGAGGCGTTTATGCAACAAGTCGCCCAGACGAAACATCGGAACACGGCGCGCAGAGAGAACAACGCTTTCCCCTGTGCGAGGATTACGAGCAATCCGTTTTTTTCGAGTAGCCGTTAAAAAAACTCCAAAACCCCGCAACTCAACGCGCTCGCCACGCGCCAAGCACTCGGTGATGGTCGAAAAAACGGAAGAGACTAGATCGTCCAAATCACGCAAAGGCAGGCGCGGATGACGCTGGTGCAATGCACGAATGAGAGCCGAACGAGTCGTCAAAATCTATCACCCCATAACCGAGAGTTTACGCGCAGAGACCGCTTATGAAGGCAACAATAGACAAAGCATCGCCGACGCGCAAGAAAAGCATTGGCAAAATTCACTTGTAAAACTTGCTTGTAAAAATTACTTGTAAAAATTATTTGCAAAATTTCATCGCAATAGCTCGATAACTGGCGCGAGACTGCCGTCTAAGTTTATCATCCCGCCTTTAGCAAAAGCCTCGTTCGAGCTGGACATCCGCGCAGACGGCGAGTGCTGCCTTGTCAGCATCAGCGTAGGGATGGACAAAAGATTCGCTGCCAAGACTTTAGCGTAAGATTCGCGCGCTCCGCTATCGCGGCAAACCAACAACGAGACACGCTTAGCACGCAACCAACGCGCCTCAAGGCGAACGCTTTGCGCAGAGAACCTAGCCATCGAGCAGAAATCGACCACGCGCGCACGCCGCAAGCGCAACTGCTTGAAGCGCAAAAGACGGATAGCCGCATTGTCGGCAAAGGAACGTAGCAGCAAACTTCGCACTGGCGCGCGCCGCGCGACCTCGGCTACACGCCGTGCGCCTAAGGCGAAGACTACGCGGCGGCGGCGTGCCGACGATAGTCGAAAGAAGGCGCGCTGCAGGTCGCCTTGCGAGAGAGCCTCATAACGGCGCTCATAGAAACTTCGCGGGAAAGGCTTGTGCGTCAGACAAAACAACGGCAAGGACAAGGCGCGAGTAGCCAAGCGCGCGTTTGCTGAAATGCCATGCGCAAAGGGATGCGTACCATCGACAACCGCAACGGCGTTATTTTTCTCTAACCACAGCTTTAGACCGTGCCAACCGCCAAAACCGCCAAAATGTGCTTCTATGGATTTGTATGGCAAGCGAGGCATCGATGTGACCCCTGCTAGCGCATAGACCAAGCGTACGGCAACGGCACGCTGTTCTAATAAGCTCGCCAAAGACCCAGCCCAACGGCGTGCCAAACCGCTGCCGCCGAGTATCAGCAAAGCCTTCAACAGAACCTCAAGATAATTCCAACGCGCCTATGCTTCGACAAGCTAACTAGCCCTGCTAACAGCCTTGTTAGTAGCGGACTTGTTAGCAGTAGCCTTGTTAGTGCTACCTTTACCAAACCCCTTGCCAACCCCTTTACCAACCCCCTTGCCGATGGGTTTGAGAGGTGGCGGCGCAAAAATCTCACCATCCGCCGCGTAGTACAAAGCCTCGATGATCGACTTGAGACGGTCGCCAAGCCGCTCGACATACTTCACAGCCGAGAGGAAGTCGACAACCGATGAAATCGAATCTGGATTCTGAACCATAAATTTAGAGAACTCCTGCAACAAAGCATCGTGCAGGTTATTAATATCGCGATCTTTCTGCCAGACCTCGAGCGCGAGCTCTTCGTCCCACTTACGACAGCAAGAGACCACCCCCTCCAACATCCGCACCGCGCAGGCACAAGGTTTAGCTATCTCTGTGAAATGCTTACGATAAGCCGAATGCATCAACGCGCTACCCTTCTCGGCTATGCTTGCGCAGTGATCACCGATAGCCTCAAAAGCGTCGCTCACCTTCATAGCTACGATGATCGTGCGTAGGTCGCTCGCCATCGGCTGCCGCATAGCTGCCAGATTCACCGCCATCTCTTGCACACGGCGTTCCAAATCGTTCAGAGCCTTCTCGCGCTGAGCTATGCCGTCCATCAGCTCAGCACGAGCGTCTCGCTCGTGCGTTATCGCAAAACTGTCTAGCGCAGCGTCTAGCTGTTGAGAGACTAGCGAGCCCATACGCAAGAGCATATCGTTCAGCCGAGACAGCTCCTCGTCAAAAGTGCGATTAATATGGTGCGGGTCGTCCGACATAAGTCTTATCAGGGTAGATTATTTCAGTTTAGCCTATGCGTCCAGTGATGTAACGCTCGGTCTGCTTGCGCCGCGGTTTTGTGAAAATTTTATTAGTGTCTCCGGATTCTATGACTCGCCCAAGGTGAAAAAATACCGTGCGGTGCGATACTCGCGCTGCTTGTTGCATCGAATGCGTTACGATCAAAATCGTATAGTTAAGCGATAGCTCGGCGATCAAGTTCTCGATGCGCGCCGTAGCTATAGGGTCTAGAGCCGAACAAGGCTCATCCATTAAAATAAGCTCTGGCTGTAGAGCGATAGCACGCGCTATGCACAAACGTTGCTGCTGACCGCCAGACAAACTATAGGCTGGATCGTGCAGTCGATCAGCGACCTCGCGCGCAAGACCCGCGCGCTTGAGGCTATTATTGACGATCGCATTAAGCTCGCTTTTCGTACGAGCAAGAGAATGTATGCGCACACCGTAGGCGACATTCTCGTAGATAGATTTCGGGAAGGGGTTGGGTTTTTGAAACACCATCCCGATGCGCGCTCGTAGGCCGACCGCATCGAGCGAGAATATATCCATACCATCGATAGTTATAAAACCCTCTACTCGACAACCGTCGATAACGTCGTTCATGCGATTAATGCAGCGTAAAAAAGTCGACTTACCACAACCCGAAGGACCGATCAGAGCCGTTACTCGGCGATGCGGAACCTCTAGCCCAACATTGAAGAGCGCTTGCTTGTCGCCATAATAGACATTAACCCCTCGCGCGACGATCTTCGACGGCTCTTTTCCGTTCTTCTTTTGCAATGATTGCTGCAGGTTATTCTCCACGTTTTTATTCCCGACCTTTGCCTTATAACCTTATACTAACCGCGCCGCTCAAAGCTGCGGCGCAAGATAACCGCCGCCGCATTCATAACTACGAGAAAGACGAGCATAACCAGAATCGCTGCGGCAGAGCGCGAAGAAAAAGCAGGGTCTGGATGATCTGCCCAAAGGAAAATTTGCACTGGCAGAGCGGTCGCTGGCTCTAACGGGGTCATCGGGGCTTGCGCGACAAAGGCTACCATCCCGATCATCAGCAAGGGAGCCGTCTCCCCCAAAGCCTGCGCCATCCCGATGATGGTGCCAGTCAAAATCCCTGGCATCGCACGAGGAAGAACATGGTGGAAGACAACCTGCTCGCGCGAAGCGCCCAAGGCTAAACCGGCGCTACGAATACCCTCGGAGACAGAAGCCAGAGCGTTGCGGGAAGCGACAACGATCGTCGGCAAGGTCATCAAAGCCAAGACCAAGCCACCGACTAGCGAGGCAGAACGAGGCAGATGCCACCAGTTCAAAAAAATCGACAAACCGAGCAAGCCAAAAACTATCGAAGGAACGGCTGCTAGATTGTAGATGGCAACCTCGATAACATAGGTGAGGCGGTTGCGCGGCGCGAACTCTTGCAGATGCAGTGCCGTGAATAAACCTAGAGGGAACGCCAATATGAAGGCTATCAGCAAAGCCCAAAAAGAGCCTACTAGCGCACCCCATATACCGGCGGAGGTGGCAGTGCGACTGTCGCTACGCACGAAAAAAGCAAAGTTGAAACGTTTTTCGATAAGACCGCGCTGCTGCAAAATAGATAGGCTACGGCGTTGTGGCTCTGGCAAAGAAGATGCCTCCTCCTCTTTAGAGCCTAGTTGGCTGTAGCGTAAGGAGCTTATGTAGTTCCCGCTCTCAGAGCTCAATGCGAAGGGCAAGAGCAGTTTGTCGCCGATTCTTACCCCTTGCTCTCTTTCTTGGTCCTTATAGCGTTTCTCCAGCAGTAGTTTTTTTAGTTCAAGCGCGGCAAGCGGCGTAAGCAAGGCTCTACGAGCGCGCAAGATAGCCCGCTCGCTCGAAGGACCCAACTCAAGCGCGAGTGCCGCATCCAAGAGTTTCCGCGCCTGCCTCTCGGAAATCTCGCGCGGCAAGGGGTCGCCCGCCTCACCTCCGAGAACGCGAGCCGACAGCTCTAGCGACAAACTAGCCGTCTGGTACCAAAAAGCCGGCAGGGCGCGCGTTATGATCGAGAAAAAAAACATCAACAAAAACAGCAGCGCAAAAACAATAGCCAACTGCCCATAGAGACGATAGCGGCGGTCTGCACGATGACGACGCTTAAGGTGCTTATCGATAGAGTCTAGAGTCTTATTCATTCGTAGCGCGAACCATAACGGCGCGTGGCAAAAAGCGCAGAGGCATTTATCACCAAGGTCAAACAAAACAATAGCATGCCGAGCGCGAAGGCGGACAAAGTTTTGCTACTATCAAACTCTTGGTCGCCTACCAGCAATGTTACGATCTGCACAGTTATAGTCGTGGGAGCGGCGAGCGGGTTGAAGGTCATCTTTGCCGCCAAGCCGGCAGCCATAACAACGATCATCGTCTCGCCGACAGCGCGCGAGAAAGCGAGCAGCACTCCCGCCAGCACGCCCGGAAATGCTGCTGGTAAGACAGCACGAGCGACGGTCTCGCTTTGCGTAGCACCCAAAGCCAGGGAGGCATCGCGGATGTCGCGAGGAACCGCCGCGAGCGCGTCATCGGAAAGGGAGGAGACGAACGGGATCAGCATCACTCCCATGACCATGCCGGCTGCGAGCGCGCTCTCGCTGGCGACCTGCAGACCTATCAAATCGCCGAGTTTGCTTATCAGCGGAGCGAGCACGAGGGCGGCAAAAAACCCATAGACCACCGTAGGGATGCCGGACAAAATCTCTAGTATCGGCTTGACGATAGAGCGCGTGCGCTTATGGGCAAACTCGGATAAGTAGACGGCGGCGAACAGCCCTATCGGAACTGCGACACTAATAGCTATCAGGGTTATCAAAAATGTACCCAAGACTACGGGTATCGCTCCGAATGCACCGGAAGAGCCGATGTCGTCTGAGAAAAGAGCCGTCTGCGGACTCCAATGCAAACCGAAAAGGAAGTCGCCTAGAGGAACTTCCTCTAGGAACCGCAATGTCTCAAAGAGCAATGAGGCAACGATTGCGACCGTCGTCGCAACGGCGAGCGTCGAGGATAAAAACAACATCACGCGCACGCTCGCCCCGACAAATCTGCGCGAGGGAAAAGAACGCGGAGCGTAGAAGACGAAGCCCAGCGAGGCGCAAGCTCCGAGTAAGGCGCAAACTCCTATTAGCACCAGCGGCGAATGAGCCCCTAAAAGTATTGTCGGTATCGAGGCGCGCGGGAGCAAAAAAGGCAAAAGCAGCAAAAAAGCCGTAGATATTGTGGCTATAAATCCTACCAGCAGACTAGCACTCGGAAAGCTGTAGGCATCGCGATGCGTGAAAGCACGGCTACGCGCTACGGTTCGCAAGAAAAGGACAAATCCGACTAGCGCAAAAAGAGCAAAAACGCTTGCCGCAAAGGTTAGCATCCCCATCTAGTCGTTACTACGAGATAACTATTTTAAATCCGAGACACGAATAACCCGCATGGATGAAACATCTTCGCGAGCGCGTTTCATCGCGGCTTCAGAAAGCGGTATTAGCCCCTCGTCTATGAGAAATCCATCTTCGCCAATCGTATCTTCGCTGACGAAACTATTCGCATAGTCGAGCAAGTGAGGAATTTTTCCCACATGCTCACCTTTCAAATAAAAGTACAAAGAGCGAGCGACAGGATAGCTACCATCGGCGATGTTAACGAACTCTGGCGCGACATTATCTACCTTCAAACCGCGTAGTAGCGAGCGGTTGTTTTCCAAGAAGCTAAACCCGAAGATACCCAAGGCCTTCGGATTGCGTCTGATCTTTTGCACGATTAGGTTGTCGTTTTCGCCGCTATCGATGTAAGCCCCATCCTCGCGTATTGCGTAGGCTATTTTTCTGAAGGCTTTCTTGTCGCTTTTACGCAAGGCTGCGAGCTGTGGGAAGCTCCGCGCGCCGCCGTCCATAACTATTTCGGTAAACGCAACGCGCGTACCAGAGGTCGGCGGAGGACCTAAAACCTCTATATTAGCATCTGGCAAGGATTCGTCTATATCACTCCAACTTTGGTAAGGGTTGCCTACAAAACCACCCGCGCCATCGGGAACGCTTTTCGCCAACGCCATATATAGATGACGCAGGGTCAAGTCCATCGCCTTACCCTGCAGGGACTGGGTGAGCACGATACCATCGTAGCCGATAGGAACCTCGATTACGCTAGCTACTCCGTTCTTAATACAGAGCTTTAGCTGCGAGGCTTTCATGCGCGAAGAGGCGTTGGCGATATCGGGGCTATCCTTACCGATGCCACGACAAAAGAGCTTGATACCGCCACCGGTTCCGGTCGATTCGATGATCGGAGAGGCTATCCCGCGCGTGAGACCGAAACGCTCGGCTACTACCGTCGCAAACGGAAAGACCGTCGATGATCCGACGATCCTGATTCGCTCGCGCGCATAAGCCTCGCCAGAGGTGAGCGTCGTCAGAAGCAGAGCAAAAAGCGACGGCAACAAGAATCGCAAAGACAAAACGTACATCTCTAAATCTCCAAAAGCCTCTCTACCAGAGCCTCTCTACAAAAGCCCCCCGCACCCATTACCCAACACCCATTATTCGATTCGTTTTAAGTCCGCAACCTAGAAAAAGGCATGCATTCTTCGCTTTGTCAAGACAAGCAATAAATGAAACAAAAAAGACCTTCACCAGAAGAGATAGTCTCTATATTAGGTGTGATTTTTGTAGAATAAGCGAACAGCTATTTATCATAGTTATGTTGACTAATTGCGAATCGATTTGTAACATTGCTCGCTAGAGGGCGCGTCTTAGCTCGTACGAATGGCATATTTATCCTAGCTCGTACGGTGGTATAGATACCCCAATATTTTTTTTTCACACGAACAGCTATTTCGTAGATTGTTCGCCAAAAAAACAAAGGAGAACAATATGATCTTAAAGGGAACAACATCTCTTGCGGCGGCTCTTACGCTGACGCTAGCTGTCGGTTGCGCAGCCTCTGGTGGTAAAACAGACGATGCCGCCGCAATGATGATGAACAGCGATAGCTGTGGGACTAAAGTTGCTGGTGACAGAAGAGTCGTCAAGGGTTTAGCTGCGGCTGGTGATCGCGTCTATTTCGACCTGGACCAATCTGAACTCAAAGCGGAAGGCGCGAAAATTTCCGATGCGCAAGCAAAGCTGTTGGCTAAAAACAAAAGAGCACGTTTGCGAATCGAGGGGAACGCCGATGAGCGCGGAACCCGCGAGTATAACCTCGGTTTGGGTGAAAGGCGTGCGGAGAGCTTGAAGTCGAAGCTCGTCTCGATGGGCGTAGATGGCTCAAGGATTGAAACCATAAGCTACGGTGAAGAGTGCCCCGCTAACGCGGCGAGCAACGAGGAAGCCTGGGCGCAGAACCGTCGTGATGTTGTCGTCTCCGTCAAGTAGATAATAACGGCACGCTGAGAGAAGTATCACAGAGCTGTGGCGGACGCGAAAACATGTTCGGAAAACATGCGCTCGCGTTCGCCAACGCTCGCCTAACTCAGACCAAGTCCTCAAGGCTCAAGTCCTCAAGGCCCAAGTCCTCAAGGCTTTCGAGCAACGGCTATAAGGCTTTTCGCCTTCGCCAAATTTTTCACCAGGTTTTTCACCAGGTTTTTCGCCAAACTTTTTACCAACTTTTTTGCCGCCTTATTAGTGGCACGAGAGCTTGTGCGGTGGGCGCGTCTGCTTTGAGCACAAAAAGCCAGAATAGCCATCCCTCGGCATACCACCCCCACCCCGCGTATCCCAGCAAGTATCCCAGCAAGTATCATAGCCATTTTTCTTGCACAGCCTGCTGTTGTAGTGCTGTTTGGGCGGTTGCTCTCGTAGCTGTATCCTTGAGCTTTGCGCCGATTGAGAGCATCGCGCAAACTAGTACACAAGAAAACCCACCTGGTCAGGGCGATAAAATAGAGACCGAGCAGGTACCCAAGCAGGTACCCAAGCAGTTACCATTGGGAGAAAGGATCGATAGGCTAGAAGGGCAAGTCAAACGCTTGTCCGAAGACTTTAAAGATTTGGCTGGTATGGCTAAGGATGGCGATGGCGGCAGAGATGCAAAATCCTCTACTAATTCCTCTTGGATTGCGGTCATGGCGAAGCTACAAGAACGCTTGCGCGTAATCGAGCATACGCTAACCGACCTCACCGCGCGCACCGAGCAGCTGGAACGCTTCGGGGGGAGGAGAAGTGCTGATGGCAACGGAGCTAGAGGCCATAGCAATCTGGAGTCGGCGCAAGGGCTATTCGACAAGGCTAACGATCTGCTACGCGACAGAAAGGTTGAGCAAGCAATAGCGGCGTTTGAGAAATTCGTACAGAACCATCCCTCCGACGAACGAATAGCCCAAGTGATGTTCTACTTGGGCGAGAGCTACTCTGTGATGCAGGACGACAAACAAGCGGCGGACGCGTTCCTAAATGGCTACAAGAAAAATCGCAAGGGAGAGCTCGCGCCTAAGCTACTACTACGACTTGGACAAACCTTAGCAAAGTTAAAAAAAACCAAGCAAGCTTGCCGCGTCCTAAAGGAATTCAAAAAGCATTTCGCCAACAAAGACGAGCAACTTGACGCTATCGTCGAATCGGAAATCGCGACCAACGCTTGCTCTGCTGGTTAGAAATCGACTTCATCCGAGCCCAATCAAGGCGGAAGGCAAGAAGGTGCAAAAAAACACCCAGGGTCCTTTTGCTAACACTTCGCCTACCGATACCTCGCCTGCTAAAACCTCACCTGCTAACACTTCACCTGCCGATACTTCTTCTAGCTATATTCGCAAATACAATTGCCCGCTCGAACAGCTCTCGAGGCGATTAGAGCAAGTCGAGCAATTCGAAGACAACCCCCGCCTCGCCATAGCCTGCTCAGGCGGAGGAGATTCCCTCGCATTACTGCTGCTGTGCAAAGAATGGTGGCTAAAAAAATACGACGGTAGCTCTGGTAAAAGAGAGCACCCGCGCGCAAAGATTAGGATAGAGAAAAGTTGCGAGCATAACATCGTAGCTCTGATCTGCGACCACCGCACGCGCGCCGAAAGCACAGGCGAATGCCAAAGGCTGAAGGAGACGATCGAAAAGCAGTTCGAGTTATCTGCCAATATCCTCACCGCGCCATCGTTTGCAAACCAGCGCGGCAACTTGCAGCAGAATATGCGCCATTTTCGCCTCAAGGCTTGTCTGGAATGGTGTCGAGAAAACGCTGCTATACACTTGCTATTCGGTCATACGCAAGACGACCAAGTAGAAACCTTGCTGCTACAACGAGCAAACAGGCTACGCGGAAGCGGCGCAATGCGAGAGCTAGGCTACGCAAGGCACGCGCGCATCATCAGACCCATGCTAGAGATAAGACGGCTGGATTTGCGCAAGTGGCTCTCTGCACGAAATATCTCATGGCTTGAGGACCCGTCGAACCAATCGAACAGCTACGCTCGCAATAGGCTACGGCACGAGTTGGAGGTTGGGAGAAATAACGATGGAAAGAACAACGTCCGCTCTATTCTCGATACTTGCGAGCGCATCAGGTCGACAAACTCCGTCATCGACAAGCAGCTAGAAGATTTCACGGCGCAATATGTCGCTCTATACCCCGAAGGCTACGCGCGCATCGAAAGCCGCGAGTTCCTAAAGCTACAAGAACCAGCCGCGCGACGCCTTATATCATCGCTAGCTCAGCGAGTAGGAGGAAGGCACGTGCGAGGCATGCAGGTTAAGCAAATCCTGCCGCTATGGAGAGAAAAAATGGAACATTTTCTCGCAAATACAAAACACTCGTCCGCTATCGAATCTCGCGCGAGACAAGAAAACAAACCGCCGACGCTCTCGCTAGGACGAACGCTCTTGCTCGCTAATAAGAGCAACGGCTTCTTTATCGTCCGCGCGCTCGTCGCCAGCGAAGAGCTAGATATTAGCATGCATAAAGGATTCGTGCCGACGAAGATATGGATGCAAAAACCTCTCTGGGATGGGCGTTATCGCATCCTTCCAGCTTTTAGACCCTCGCAGCAACCGATAGCCCTCACCTGCCGTTTTTTAGGGCGGGACGGCATCGAGCAGTTGCGCGCGGCTACAAAAAACAAGGCGAGCCAAAAAAACAGCTCTGTCGTGCAAGCGATGTGGCTATTCGAAACTCTGCACGCTCGCATCCGCGAGGCTTGCCCGGCATTCTGGCAAAACGATCAACTACGGGCTTTGCCAACGCTAATGATATACAGAAACTTTCCACAGCCAAAAACTCCTACAAGAGATTACGAGGAGAAAAATTGCTGGCTATCGACAAAAGAAAGCGCGCAGCTACCTAGGATAAGATGGGAGCCTGTAGAGCAACAAAATATAGAAAAAAATACTATATTTAACTCGAATCCTAACCCTTGAAAAATAGCCGAACTATTAGCATATTAGAAGTAGCAATCGAGTTAGCACTCAAGTCCATCTAACTATTCACGAGCGAGACACGCGAGAATAAGCTGGCTCATAAAAAGCTCGGCAAGAAACCCGATTTAAAAAAACCTTTCGGCGAGTGGTAGCCAATATATGAAACCCTTTGGTCGCAATATACTAATTTGGCTTGTCATCGCCGCGTCCTTGGCGTTTTTAATCAATTCTTTCCAGAAAAAGCCTAGGAACGCAGAAGCCAGAAACATCACCTATACGCAGTTTCTGAACTCGGTTGCGACAGCGCAAGTCGTATCCGTGCGCATGGAGGGCAAAAACATCATCGGCATTACAAAAACTGGCGACCGCTTCAAAACCTACTCGCCTGATGACCCCGACTTGGTGCGTAAGCTCACGGATGCGGAGGTCGATATAGTCGTAGAACCGCCGGACGACGGACCTTCCTTACTGTATGTATTGATACAGTGGTTTCCAATGTTGCTATTGGTGGGGGTGTGGATATTCTTTATGCGACAAATTCAGGGCGCGGGTGGAAAAACCCTCGGCTTCGGACGCTCGCGTGCGCGTCTGCTAACCGAGAAGACCGACCGCGTAACCTTCGAGGATGTAGCAGGGATCGAAGAGGCGAAAGAAGAACTAGAAGAAATAATAGCCTTCTTGCGAGACCCGCAGAAATTCCAACGCCTTGGTGGTAAAATCCCTAAGGGCGTGTTGCTGATAGGACCTCCTGGAACGGGGAAAACGCTACTAGCGCGAGCTGTAGCGGGCGAGGCGGAAGTTCCTTTCTTTACAATATCTGGCTCTGACTTCGTCGAAATGTTTGTCGGTGTAGGGGCATCTCGCGTACGCGATATGTTCGAGCAAGGCAAAAAGAACGCGCCCTGCATCATCTTCGTCGATGAAATCGATGCCGTAGGAAGACATCGAGGGGCTGGACTAGGGGGTGGCAACGACGAGAGAGAACAAACGCTAAACCAACTACTGGTCGAAATGGACGGCTTCGAGACTAACGAAGGGGTAATCCTAATATCTGCTACGAACAGACCGGATGTTCTCGACCCTGCGCTATTGCGACCTGGACGCTTCGACCGACAGGTTGTGGTGCCCCACCCCGACATCGATGGTAGAGAAAAGATATTGAACGTCCATTTGCGCAAAGTACCGCAAGCGCCAAATGTAGACACTAGACAAATCGCGCGAGGAACGCCGGGCTTCTCAGGCGCAGACCTCGCTAATCTGATCAACGAGGCGGCGTTGCTAGCTGCCAGACGCAACAAGAGACTAGTGACCTTGCAAGAGCTCGAAGACGCGAAAGACAAGGTTATGATGGGTAGCGAGAGAAAGTCGATGGTAATGTCCGACGAGGAGAAGAAACTAACTGCGTACCACGAAAGCGGTCACGCGATAGCGGCGATACATTGCCCAGCCTCCGACCCGATACATAAGGCTACGATCATCCCGCGCGGACGAGCGCTAGGCATGGTTATGCGACTACCAGACCGAGACCATATCTCTATGGCAAAGGATCAACTCGAGGCAAATATGATAGTCGCTATGGGAGGCAGGATCGCCGAACAAATGATCTTCGGCGATGACAAGATAACGACTGGCGCGTCAAGCGATATCCAACAAGCGACCGCTATCGCTAGAAAAATGGTTACGGAATGGGGTATGTCGGAAGAGCTAGGACCCATCCGCTACCAAGAAAACCAGGAGGAAGTCTTCCTGGGGCATTCCATCGCACGACAGCAAAATATATCCGAGGCTACCGCGAACACCATCGATAAGGAGGCGCGGCGATTAGTCGATACGGCTTACACGGCTTGCTCGAAAATTTTGAAGAAAAACAGCAAGCAGTTACATTCTCTCGCGAAAGCGCTTCTGAAATACGAGACCTTGAGCGGTAACGAAATCAAAGACTTGCTGGCGGGTAAAAAACTACAACGAGACGAGAAAAAGCGCGCCTCGCAAAAGGGCAAAAAGCGGCGCACGAGTCTGCCAGAGATTCCCATCGCGGCGATAAAAATGAAACCGCAAGCAGGGTAATCAAACGGAGTTGCCAAAGTCGCAAATAGTTACCTCGCGCGAAAACTACATAGGTAAGGCGCAAGCGGAGCTGTTGCCGCAATCAGGGTCCGAACGCCGCGTCTTCCGCCTGATGAAAGACCGCTGTAGCGAAATCCTTATCGATGCGAGCGCGATGGGCACGCAAGCGCGAGGCTACCTGTGGAAATTACAAAAACTGTCGGGATTTCTAACGGAGGTTGGATTGCGCGTGGCGCGAATCGATCGGCTCGACTTTGCAAACCGCTACGCTGTTGTCGAAGACTTGGGGCAAGATAGCTACGCTCAATGCCTACGAACTCGCACGATGGGCGACTGCTTTGAGCTGTTTGCCAACGCGTTGCAAAGTTTGTCGCGCTTGAGCCACCACAACTTGGTCTACAACGGGCAACCACGGGGACGAGCTACGCAAGGACGAGCTACACAAGGACGAACGGCGCAAGGACTAACTGATAGTGCAGAAGCCTTAGCCCTGCTCCCAACCTTCAGCGAGCAGAGGTTCGTCGAGCAGACCGCGCCCTTCTTCGATTATTTCCTGCTATCGCCAAACAACGCGCGCCAGACGAGCTCAAACGGCATTTTACCGACCATTTCTCGAAGTAGCTGGCAAAAGGTTTGGCAAAAGCTCTACCGCGAGGCGCAATTCCAAAATACAGAAATCACGGTCGCGCTAGGGGATGTTCATATTGAGAATCTCTTCGCGCTTACCGATAGCGAGCGTAGCACGTGCGCGTTTATCGATTTTCAGGACGCTCATTTTGCCCCGCGATGTTACGATGTTGTTTCGCTACTCGAAGATGGGCTATGGGATATGCCTGATCCTTGGCGCAAGCAGCTCTGGTCTACCTATTGCGAGGCTGCCCGCTTGCGGCAACGCGAGCAACATTGCGCCGAACACCACTACGATCTTTGCGCCCTCCATCGTGACATTCGCATGCTCGGCATTCTCTACCGCTTATTGTATAAACGCGGCAGGGAGCGCTACGGAGAGTGGCTTGCGCGCGTTGCTCGCAACTGCGCAAAGCGCATGGCAAAAGAGAGCAAGTTTGCCGAATTGCGAGAGTTTATCGACCGCTCGGCAACGAACTGGCAGCTACGCATATTAGAAGAAATTCGAGCGGCACCACAAATAGCAACCACAAAGGAGTCTGCAAAGCAATCTGTAAAGGGATCCGCCAAGGAGTTTATTAGTGCGTCTGCTCGAAGCGCGTATAGCTAGAAATCGATGCAACGCCCACCGCGCTCCCAATCTCCGTAGCGTGTCGGCTCGGCTCCACGAGGACCGCCTATCTCACGCGCGCACTTGGTAGAATTCTGGGGAGAGAGAGCAGGAGAGGAAGCAGGAGATGGAGCAAGAGAGGGAGCAGGAGGGGGAGCAGGAGGGGGAGCATCCTGCCGAGCCTTCTTATCTGACTGCGAATAACCACCTACAGCCGTAGCCTTGAGCAGGTGTTTATCAGAAACTTTAGATTTTTGCCAAAACCCCTTCACGCGAAAATCTTGCCTATGCTAGAGGCAAAAAGTAAAATAGTCTCGCCAACGCTACAACGGCTTGGAAAACCCATAGCTTTATAACCCCCAACCTCGTAATTGCTTAATTGCTACCAGCCCTAATAGCCAAGGCTAACAGAAGACCTACCACTCGAATGATAGCACAAACCTTTAGCGAAGTTATCGACAATCGCCTCGAGGCAATTAAGCGCGAGGGTCGTTACCGCGTCTTCACTCCGCTACAACGCCAATGCGGAGATTTTCCGCGAGCAGCGATGTTCCGCGAGGATATGCGAGATCGTAAAAACATAACCGTCTGGTGCTCTAACGATTATTTGGCGATTGGACAAAACCCCGAAATGCTGAAGGCTATGCATGAGGCGTTAGAGGAAAGTGGAGCTGGTTGCGGAGGAACTCGAAATATCTCAGGGACGCATCGCGACCATGTGCTACTCGAAGAAGAACTCGCGCGATATCATGGTAAAGAAAGAGCCTTGCTGTTTTCTAGTGGCTATGTTGCTAACCTGACCTGCCTTGCGACACTAGGAGCGCAAATCGATGGGTTGATCATCTATTCTGACGCGCAAAACCATAACTCGATCATCGAGGGTATCCGACAATCTCGTGCGGAGAAACGAATTTTCAAGCATAACGATGCTCAAGACCTGAAGGTGGCGATGGAAAAAGATAGCGCGCAAAAGCCCAAGCTGGTCGTTTTCGAATCCGTCTATTCGATGGACGGAGACATCGCGCCTGTAGAAGAAATTCTCGAAGTTGCAGAGAGCCAGCAAGCGATGACTTTTCTCGACGAGGTTCACGCGGTCGGACTTTACGGACCAAGCGGAGCAGGGATAGCAGCGCGAGACGGGGTATCCGAGCGCATCGATATCATACAAGGAACTTTGGCGAAATCCTTCGGTGCTTTCGGAGGCTACATCGCAAGCTCGCATAGAATCGTAGACTTCTTGCGCTCTTTCGGAAACGGTTTCATCTTCACAACATCTCTACCGCCGGCGATAGTCGCGGGGGCGAGAAAATCTTTGCAAATAGTAGCGCGTGCAGAACATTTGCGAGAGCAGCAGAAAGAAAATGTGCAATACTTAAAAAAAAGATTGCGCGAGGTTGCAGTACCCTTCATAGACGGCAGTAGCCATATCGTACCAGTAATGATTGGGGATGCTAGCATCTGCCGCAAAATCTCCGATGTTTTGCTGAGCGATTATGGGCTATATATGCAGCCAATAAACTATCCAACTGTGCCACGAGGACTTGAAAGATTACGGCTAACCCCCTCTCCCTTGCACGACAAACAAAATATCGATGTGCTAATAGATGCGTTCGACGAACTTTGGACGCGCTGGCAACTGCGCAAAGATACAAAGTGCTAAAAGCAAAAGATACTGCTACTTCATAAAAAGTTAAAAGGAAAAATAAATGAGAGCAAAAACTCCCAACGCTGTCTCGGAAGAAGACGCAGAACAGGCTGTTCGCACCCTAATAAGATTCGCAGGCGATGACCCGCGACGCGAAGGCTTGCTCGATACTCCCGCTCGAGTAGTGCGGGCGTTCAAAGAATACTACAAAGGCTACAGAGAAAACCCCGAAGACTACCTAACTAGATTCTTCCAAGAGGTAGAAAACTACGACGATATCGTCTTGCTGCGCGATATAGCGTTCGCCTCGCATTGCGAACATCACATGGCGCCAATAACTGGGGTCGTGCATATCGCGTACCTGCCGCACAAACGAGTAGTCGGAATCTCGAAGCTGGTACGACTAACGGAAATGTACACCCGAAGGCTGCAGATACAAGAAAAGCTAACAGCGCAAATCTCTAGGGCACTAGAAGAAGCTCTAAAACCGCGCGGCACCGCTGTCTTCGTAGAAGCGACGCACCACTGCATGACCACCCGTGGTGTGCAGCAAACGAAGGTTAAAATGGTAACGAGTAAATATAGCGGCGCATTCGCAAGCAAAGATGATCGTGCTTTGCAAAACGAGTTTCTACGCGCAATCGGTAAATGAAAATAGCCAAGAAAAAAACAATTTGGCAAAAACAATCGGCAGTCAAGAGCTTTAACAAAAAACCAAAAGAACTAACCGCCTTCCTATAAACCATGCCAGTTCTATTCTGCTTCGGATTAGGATATAGCGTTCTGCCTGTCGCCCGCTACGCGCAAAAGATAGGATTCGCTGTTAGCGGAACGACGAGCAAAAAACATAAAGACATAGAATGCTTCCGTTTCGATGAAGAGAGGCAAATAAACAAAGCATTAGCAAAAGCCACACACCTAGTCAGTAGCGTTCCTCCGTTTGCACAATGCGACCCCGTGCTTACGCGCTACAAAGAGGCGATTAGGCATATTCCGTACCTTTGCTATTGCTCTAGCCTTTCTGTCTATGGCGACCATAATGGTGCTTGGATCTACGAACATACAAAACCGCATCTACCATTGAGCGGGCACGGGGCAAGACGACTAGAGGCAGAAAAACTATGGCAAAGTATGGCGAAAGCGCATAATGCAAAGTTGTCTATTCTACGAATAGCCGGCATATACGGAAGAGGACGAAATGCTCTTGAGCGCCTCAAGAATAGCACTGCCATCGCCGCGCCTAAGAGCAAACCCGTTGTTCGTAGCGACAAGGTTTTCAACCGCATCCATGTCGATGACCTAGTAGCTGCAATTGCGCGCGTGGTCGAACTGCAACTGGATGGCATATTCAATATCTGCGACGACGAACCCGCGCCATCGTACGAGGTTATGCTCTACGCCGCAAAGCTGCTCGAATGCGAAGCACCAGAGTTTGTCACATACCAGCAGGCTGAGGAGGGTGGGTTATTGTCTAAAATGTCTCTAGGTTTTCATCGCGAGCATAAGCGCGCGAGCAACGAGCGTATGAAGGAGCGACTAGGCTTGAGGCTCCTATATCCCAACTACCGCAAGGGGTTGGAAGGATTGGCAAAACTTTTATAGATAGAGCCAGTTTTGTCTAACATCCGTTGCGCCAGAGCAGTACAAGCGCATCACTCACGAAAAGCGCTATGCTTCAGGCGAAAAATGGGACGCATCATATACGAGATGACGGTACGGTTGTCTGTATGTATATCGGCTGTCACCTCCATGCCTGGAGAGATTGGTAGCAAGCCTGGTTGCTCTCCAACATAATTCTTATCGGTCTTGATGACGACGCGAAAGTAAGTCGAGCCGTCTGGAGCGGGCAGGGTATCGGCAGAAATCTGTTCGACCTTACCGACCAACCCGCCATAAAGCAGAAAATCGTAAGCTGTAATCTTAACGATGGCATCCTGATCGACACGGACGAACCCTCGTTCGTGCGGTGGCAGGCGTCCTTCGATAACGAGGTTGTCGCTCGAAGGGACTATTTCCATAACCGGATCGCCTGGTCGAACGACACCGCCTATCGTGTTGAAATATACCTGTTTAACGATTCCGCGCAACGGAGCGACGACCTCCTTACGATCAGATGCTTCCTTCGCGCGCGTATACTCGATCCGAGTTTGCTCCAGTAGATTATCTGCGGAAAGTTTCTCGCGCGACAATCCGCGCTGATATTCGCGTATTACTTCCTCGCGTCGCGCCTCGACCTGTACCAGAACGGACCTTGACGCTAGGATCACCTCTTCGAGCTCTTTCAAACGCCCCTCTATTTGTTCGACACGAGCCTTTGCCGCTAAATACTCGACTCGCGCGCTCAACCCTTGCTTATAGAGCTCTTCCTTGACGTTAGCTGTTTCTTGCTGGATTTCTAGGTCGTTGGTAAATGTGTTGCGCCGCGCCTCGTTTTCGCTGATCTTGCGGCGGTCTTGTTCTATCTGCGCGTCGAGGATTTGCAGACGGCTATCGAGCTGATTTCTAGCAGAGAAGTACGCGCCGCGCTCTGCTGCTGCTATCTCAGGACGACGCAGAACCTCCTCTTCGGGCAAAACCAACGCCTCGCCGCTTATCTCAGCTTCGATCCGAACCTTTCGCAGTACATATCCATCTAACTCGGCTTGCAGTTGTTCTTCGCGCTGGCTACCAGCCAAGTCCATTTTAAACAAGGTATCACCCTTTTCGACCTGATCCCCTATGTTGACCAAAATATCTTCGATGATTCCTCCCTCCAGATGCTGAATGATTTGCGTCTTCTCTTGCGGGATAACGCTTCCTGGCAGAGTTGAAAATTTCTCTAGCTTTGCAAAGCAAGCCCAAACGAAGAAGATTAAAAAGAATGTGGTTGATAAAAACGCCAAGCGATTTCGTTCTAGCCAGCGGTACTTGCTGATCAATCGCTGCAGAGGATTTATATCCTCGTCGCCACTTCCACTATCGTGAGCAATAAATTCTAACGGCATAACACAACCTCTTTCATTCTATTGCGAACCCTTGTCTTTCGGAGCATCGATCTGTTGTTGTTTAGCTTTTTTGCTACGCTCTGCGGCCTGTTTTGCTATAACATCCTTCGGCGCTATCTGCCTCACATGCCCCTCCTCCATAACGATAATATAATCAGCTTGCTGCAACAGAGCTGGATTATGCGAAATGACCAAAACTGTGCGTTTAGTTGCGAGTAGTTTCAAAGACTTTGCCAAGTCGGTAACTCCTTGCTGGTCTAGATGGTTAGTCGGTTCGTCCAGAAAGATCATGTTAGGGTCGCGCAAATAGAGCCTTGCGAGGCAAATTTTTTGCCGCAAGCCTGGCGATATGTTCGAGCCGCCCTCGCCGACTACGGTCTCGTAGCCATCTGGAAACTTTGTAATGATATGGTGGCAATTCGCATATTTAGTAGCATCCAAAATCGCCTTATCGTCGTAGCGATCGGCACCAAAGATGATGTTCGAGTGTATGGTTCCACTAAACAAAGTGCAATCCTGCGGCATATAGCCAATCCAACGAGCGATCTCTTGGTTAGTGAATTGTCGAATATCCCGCTCGTCGAGCATAACGACTCCCTTTTCAGGGTAGTATAAGCCGCGCAGCAACTTCATAAGGGTGCTCTTCCCGCTACCATTGGCACCGACCAACACATAGAAACTACCCGGACCTATACTCCCGCTCGCGTCCTCTAACGCCAGAGGCGCGCGCTCTTCGTAGCGGAACGAAAGGTCTGAGAAGGAAATCAAGCCTTGCGGCATCTCCTGGGCAACCTCGGAGCGCACTTTTTCCGTCTCGATACCAAAAACGTTGCTCAAACGCTTCTTCGAGGAGACATAAGTCTGATAGCCGCGCCAATAATTCAGGGTCTGCCCCAAGTTTGCAATCATCCTACCACCGAGCATATTAGCAGCTATCAACGCGCCCATAGTCATGGATTGATTGATGATCGCCAAGGCGCCGACGCTCGTCATAGCGATTGTTGTTAGCTGCGTCATGGTGTAGCTCAGCGTTTGGTAGTGATCGTATGTAGCGCCGCGTAGCACCGACTCTTCGATCAAAGAGCCTTGAGTTTCTGCCCAACGCGCTTCGGAAGGCAAAGCCAAGGAAAGAGATTTCACCGTTGTGCGTGCGTGCAGTAGCTCATTCAAAAGCCCGTTCCTATTTACTATCTGCTCTTGCTCTTTAGAGACTCGCGCTGCTACATTCACATCCGCCCGCCAAATCAGGATCAAGAATAGTATTCCGGAGACGACAGGGATCCAAGAGATCGGCGTCGCGATGAAGAAAATTACCATCAGGAAAAGTAACGAGAATGGCACATCGATGAACTGTGCTGCCATCGGTCCCCCCATTCGATTACGCACGGCGGCTAAATCGTTGAAGAATGCTATCCATTGCCCGGTCGGACGGCGTTCTAGCTCGCGCAAGGGCAGGTTCATGGTATGTCGAAACATCTTATGCCCGACTAAAACGTCGTTGCGCAAGGAGACAGCGCGAAAAAGATTAGCGCGAGCCTTACGCATTAAGAAATCAAAGAACAATACGATCAATATCCCGATAACCAATGCCTTCAAAGTCTGCAATCCTGAATGGAAGATAACGCGGTCGTAGACTTGCAATGTGAAAATAGGCGCTGCTATCGCGGTCAAGTTGACAAAGCACGAGTAGTAAATTGCTCGCCTGCGAATACCGTCGGTAGATTTCAGCAGCTCTTGGAACCATTCTTCGGAGAATGGCGGCGGCTTGCCTATGCGACCGACTAAATGCGCAAAGGCATTCTGATCATCGTCTCCGTCTTGTCTGCTCTGCTCTACCACGATGTCACTCCTACTTGCTCAAGGCACGATAAACTCCATCCCAATTACGGATGGGAGGGGAAGAGCGGTATTCTTCAATTCGCTCCAGGTACATATAGTAGAGCTGCTTCAAGGGTGCAAAGCTAGTGCAGTTTTTTGCCAATTTTTCAGCAGAGTCCCATTTTTGCCTGCGGTAGTTATCTAAGAAACTTTTGTGATGCGGCAAGAGTTCGCCCACCTCCTCTCGGTGCCCGTAAGAGGAGTCGCCCAAAACGGTGTAGATTGTAACGGCTTCTTTTTTACCCTTGACGGCGATGCTGTCTAGCTCGACGACTACAAACTGATCGTTCAACATCTCTGCCGTGCTCTCGCCAATCACCATATTGACGCCGTAAGACTTCGACTGCCCCTCGAGACGCGATGCGAGGTTGACGGGGTCGCCTAGTACGGAATAGTCGAAACGTTGCTCTGAGCCCATATTTCCAACGACTGCCTCGCCTGTATTAATTCCAACCCCTACATTCAGAGGCAAATAGGTTTTACCATCTCTTTTTGCCTCAAGCCTACGCTCCTCGTTTAGAACGTCCAACGCTTTAAACATCTCTAGACCGGAGTTAACGGCATTCTGCGCGTGCTGATCGTCGGTTAGCGGCGCGTTCCAAAATGCCATGATGCAGTCACCCATATACTTGTCGATCGTTCCTTTGCGCTCCAGGATTTCGTTCGTAAGAGGGGTCAGCAGACGGTTCATAAGTAGGGTCAAGCCTTGCGGATTAGTCTTGTAGCTCTCAGAAATCGTCGTAAAGCCGCGAACATCGCAGAAGAGAAAAGACATCGTACGCAACTCACCACCCAAACTCAACTTATCAGGCGAAGCCGAGAGTTGCTCGATCAGCGCTGGCGACAAATATTGCTCGAAGGCACGTCGAATGTGCTTTTTTTCGGACGCTTCTCGTAGGTAGTTGAATAGTGTGAACATGATGAATATTAAAAATGTCACCAAACTGATCAAGAAAGCGTCGTACAGAATTCCATAGTTTAGATAAAGGTAGACGCTCGTCGAGAAATTGAGTGCTAAGAAAAACAAAAATAAAAGAAAAGCTGGCGCGAGTGAGAAGCGTCTTTTAATAATGATCGTCAAAATCCCTATTATCAGCATCACCAAAGTCTCAAAGATATCTATCGATGGCGAGACTAGCAGAGAATCACCGGACAAAATGTTCGAGAGAACATTCGCATGCACCTCGACGCCTGGCAGAGCGGGGTCGATAGGAGTGTTCCGCAAATCTTTTAAGCCGGATGCGGATGCACCGAAGAATACAAAATGATCCTGTAGCCACTCCTTCGGAACACGCCTCTGCAAAACATCAATTGCGGAGATATATAATCGCTTCTTATCTCCTTGCTCGTACGGTAGGTTGTAGCGTTGCGGCTTGCCAAATTTAACCCAAATACGCCCCTCTGTATCCGTAGGTATTACGCGCCGCGAACCGTCATCTTTCTGTAGCAAGACCGAGATAATCCCTAAATTATCAGCACTGCGCACATATATACCTTGGCTCCGCAAGCCTACTCGCAAAGTCTCCAAAGCCAAGCCTGGATACACCCGATTGCCGACGCCGACGACTATCGGAACTCGCCGCACTGTGCCATCGTAGTCAAAGCCAAAGGAAAAGACTCCGAAACCACGCGCGTCCTTGTTCAAAACATCGAGGTTAGCAAGTAGGTTTGTGAAACGATTGACGCGTATAAACTGCAATGGGTCTGGTCCGAAAGCACCCTTCACGGAAGAGGCGGGAAGACTATCTTCATCACTTAGCTTTTTGTTTGAGCTCGGCATGCCCAGAACTACAGGCAAGCCAGAATCCATAATTTTTGTCATTGCCAGCTCGTTATCTGGTAGACGCGAAAGGCGGTCGCGCGTGACTGGGTCTATGTCGTAGAGGACATGGCGAACCAAGTTATTCGGAGAAGTTCGATCCTCCTCCGAAAAGACAACATCCATGGCAAGAACCGCAATGTCGTAGCTGCGTAACGATTTCAAAAGGTCTCCAACGACCGTGCGAGGCCAGGGCCATTGCCCCAACACTTCGAGCGACCGCTCGTCGATATCCAAAATGGCAATCGGACGCGAAGTTATGCCCTCGTGCGGCCAAGCGCGCACATAACTATCAAAACTACGAAGGCGCAACTCTTCGATAAATGGTGGGTCGTTGATACGATAAGAGGCTGCTAGAACAAGAAATATCAGCGTAATGGTCGTAGGACCGCGCCGAGATCGCACGAACACCTCGTTGATAAATGAAAAAGAATACGTCCTTAGTAAAGTAGCCGAAACGCCTAGACGTTTAAGGGTCGCTTTGATGGTCATAGGCTAACTTTTTAGCGAAGCAATTTCCGCAGAGTAAAAATAAAACATCTGTCAAAGGCAAAACGCATACTAGCGCATATCTCCCATACGCGCAATAAGGCAACCCATCTAGGCAATAGAGATGAGAAAAAAGTCACGCAAAAAAGTCACGCAAAAAAGTCACGCAAAAATATCACGACAAAGGTATCACGACAAAGGTATCACGACAAAGGTATCACGACAAAGGTATCACACAAAGGTATCACACAAAGGTATCACACAAAG
>JABABG010000086.1 GCA_014238315.1 Alphaproteobacteria bacterium | reverse complement strand
CGCCCGCGAATCTTACCGGCGAGAATTTGCTCTGCCAGCCCCTCCAGCTCGTCCAACCCGTGCTCGTGCGCAATAGCCGCATAGTCAGAGTCCGTGAAGGCATCGGCTATCCGTTGCCACAACAAACCGCGCTTTTCGCTCGGGTACATCGCGCTATCGACCCCGAGGATGCTCACCCCGCGTAGCAAGAACGGCAGCAGCGTGCCAGACAGCTCGACCCCCGCGGTCAAGCCGATTGCGGCGATGGCGCCATGCGCGTTCGTCTGCGCGAGGACGCGTGCGAGCGGTGCGCCGCCAACGCTATCGACAACCCCCGCCCAGCGAGTCTTCTCTAGTGGCTTGCGCGGGTCTAACGGCTCGGCAAACTCGGCACGCGAGATAACCTCGCTCGCCCCCAGTGCCTTGAGGTACGCCGCGTTATCGCCACCCGTTGAGGCGACGACCTCGAAGCCCGCCCGCGCGAGAAACATCACCGCGAAAGAGCCGACCCCGCCAGAAGCTCCGGTTACCAGAATCTTACCGCTATCCTTATTGACACCGACCTCCTGCAGACGCGCTATCGCCTGTTGAGCGGTCATCGCTGCCGTGCCGCAAGCCATCGCTGCAAGAGAAGACAGCCCCGATGGCATCTTAACGGCGTAAGCCGATTTAGGAATCCGCGCGCGCTCGGCGAACCCGCCCCAATGCCATTCGCCGATGCGAAAGCCGGTGACTATAACGCGCTCACCGGGTGAGAAAGAGCCGTCCGCGCATTCCAAAACCTTGCCAGCCAAGTCGATACCAGGGACATGCGGATACTCGCGCACCAACGCTCCTAATCCCTTGATAGCCATACCGTCCTTATAGTTGAATCCGCTAGCCTCCACCTCCAGCAATAGCTCGCCATCGGGCAAGTCCGACTCTGGTAAATCTTGCACCTTGGCGGAGACGCGTTTATCGATCGATGTTAAAACTAATGCTCTCATATCCCTACAACCCCTTAAGTTAGCTATAATTCCTTTGCTTGCCCTGCTATTCGTTGGGCTCGATGGGATACCATACCGCTCCCCATACTGCTCCCCACAAAACGCGCATAAGCCGACTGCTCAATACTCTACACGCAGGGCGAGCATGGGCGATAGATAAAAAACTAAACAGGCTTGACTAACCTCATTCAAAAAGCTAAAGTTAGCCACGATTCGCATGCAGAAGCCTCTGTTGCGAGCCGTAAGACATAGGTTGCACCCCACCCCGCACCTCATCCCTAGCCTTCTGGTTTTTTCAGCCGAGCTAGCGAGGTAGGGCGTTGTGTGCTCTTTGTCGTATGCTCCAAGCGGTACAGACGGGCAGGCGGACAAGAGGGGCAAGCGGGCGAGAGAGTAGGTAGGCAGACGAGCGAGCAGACAAACGGACGGACAAACTAACGGATAACAGAATAACTAAAAAGCAGAACAAACCTAAAGACGACCATCATAAAGTTATGCCCACGATCAACCAACTGGTTCGCAAGCCTCGGCGAGCGAAAAAAGCGCGCAACAAAGTACCAGCCCTAGAAGCCTGTCCGCAAAAGCGCGGCGTCTGTACGCGCGTCTATACAACTACCCCCAAAAAACCTAACTCGGCTCTGCGCAAGGTAGCTCGCGTACGCCTGACTAACGGCTTTGAGGTAACTAGCTACATCCCCGGCGAGGGGCATAACCTACAAGAACACTCCATCGTCATGCTACGCGGCGGACGAGTCAAAGACTTGCCAGGCGTGCGATACCACATCATTCGTGGAACGCTCGATACGCAAGGGGTCAAAGACCGCAAACAACGCCGATCTAAATACGGCGTGAAAAGACCTAAATAAATTTAAAAAATAAAAATTTAAACCAAAAGATAAAAGCCTAAAAAATAAGAGCCAAAAAGTAAAAATCATGGCAAGACGCAGAAAACCAGAAAAAAGGGACCCCATCCCCGATCCTCGATACCGCAACACAGTGGTTGGAAAGTTCATCAACCAACTGATGACCGGAGGCAGAAAATCTAAAGCAGAGCGAATTGTCTACCACGCGTTCGATGCAACGGAAAAGAAAAATCATAAGTCGCCAATCGAAACCTTCACCAGCGCGCTCGACAATGTGCAACCAGAAGTCGAAGTGCGCTCACGCAGAGTAGGCGGAGCCACATACCAAGTGCCAGTCGAGGTGAAAACCGATAGAGCGCAAGCACTCGCCTTGCGATGGATAATATCCGCCGCTAGAAAACGCTCAGAGCAAACCATGATACAAAGACTAACAGGCGAGCTGCTCGATGCCTCTAATGGTAGCGGCAACGCCGTCAAAAAACGCGAAGATACTCACAAAATGGCAGAGGCTAACCGCGCTTTCGCTCACTATCGCTGGTAGTAAACTTGAAAATAGACAAAGCAATAGCGCAACTCGAACAAAGCAAAAAATAAACTCAAGAAGTAAACTCCAGAAGTAAAATCATGCCCCGCACGACAGAAATAGAACGATATAGAAATATCGGCATCATGGCGCATATAGACGCAGGAAAAACCACGACCACCGAGCGCATCCTCTACTACACCGGGCGATCCTACAAAATCGGCGAGGTGCACGATGGCAACGCCGTCATGGACTGGATGGAGCAAGAACAAGAGCGCGGGATAACCATAACCTCAGCAGCAACCACCACCTTCTGGAAAGACCATCGCATAAATATCATCGATACACCGGGGCACGTCGACTTCACAATCGAGGTCGAGCGATCCCTGCGCGTGCTAGACGGAGCGGTCGCCGTCTTCGACGCCGTAGCTGGCGTCGAGCCACAATCGGAGACCGTATGGCGCCAAGCAGACAAGTATAATGTGCCGAGAATGGCTTTCATCAACAAAATGGACCGAATGGGTGCCGACTTTGACCGATGTGTATCCATGATAAATGAAAGGCTCGGGGCTACATCTATACTGCTCCAACTACCTTGGGGGGCAGAGGAAAACTTCCAAGGCATCATCGATCTCGTCAACAATAAAGCCTTGAGGTGGAAGGAAGAGAAACTCGGCGCAGAAGTGATCGAGGAAGAAATACCCGCAGAAATGCGCGAAAAGGCGGAAAAAGCGCGCGAGACGATGATCGAGCTGGCTCTCGAAAATGACGATGTGGCTATGGAAAAATACCTCGATGGAGAAATGCCAGACAAAGAGACGCTCGAGGCCTGCATTCGTAAGGGAACTATCGCTAGCAAGCATGTGCCAGTGCTGTGCGGTAGCGCGTTCAAAAATAAGGGTGTGCAACCCTTGCTCGATGCCGTCATAAAATACCTGCCGTCGCCCAAAGACCTGCCGCCAGTCGAAGGAGAGCAGAGCAATGGCACAAAAATCACTCGCGAGGCGAAAGACGAAGAATCGCCCTCCTTGCTCGCGTTCAAAATAATGAACGACCCCTTCGTAGGCTCGCTGACCTTCGCTAGAATCTATTCGGGGAAAATATCCGCTGGCATGCAGTTGCTGAACACCATCAAGGACAAGAAAGAAAGAATCGGACGAATGTTGCTGATGCACTCGAACTCGCGCGAGGATGTAAAAGAAGCGTGCGCGGGCGACATCATTGCTCTGTGCGGGCTGAAGGACACAACGACTGGCGATACGCTGTGCGATGGAGCTAATCCAGTCGTGCTTGAGAGGATGGTGTTTCCAGAGCCCGTCATCGAGGTCGCAGTAGAGCCGAAGACCAAAGCCGACCAAGAAAAGATGAGCACCGCGCTAGGAAGGCTCGCGAGCGAAGACCCTAGCTTCCGTGTCGCATCGGACGAAGAAAGCGGGCAGACAATCATAAAAGGCATGGGAGAACTGCACCTAGAGATAATCGTCGATCGGATGAAGCGGGAGTTCAAGGTAGAGGCAGACGTCGGAGCTCCACAGGTGGCATACCGCGAGACCATTACGCAAAAGACCGAAATAGACTATACGCACAAAAAACAGACCGGTGGCGCGGGACAGTTCGCACGCATATCCCTCATCTTCGAGCCAGCCGAGAAAGGCTCTGGCTTTCAGTTTATAAGCAAAATCATCGGCGGTGCTGTGCCTAAGGAATATATCCCAGGGGTCGAAAAAGGCTTGCGACAGGCTATGGGTAACGGCGTGATCGCGGGCTATCCCGTTATAGATGTGCAAGCAACCCTCTTCGATGGCTCGCACCACGATGTCGATTCGTCGGTTCTGGCTTTCGAGATAGCGGCTAGAGCCGCGTTTAGAGAGGCAATGCCAAAGGCTGGCGCAAAGCTGCTAGAGCCGATAATGAAGGTCGAGGTCGTAACCCCAGAAGATTATATGGGCGACATCATCGGAGACCTAAACTCTCGCAGAGGGCAGGTCGGAGCGATGGAGCAGAGGGGAAACGCTAGGGTAATAGACGCTAGAGTACCTCTTGCGAATATGTTCGGCTATGTCAACAACTTGCGTTCGATGAGCCAAGGGCGCGCGCAATATAGCATGCTGTTCGATTCGTACGCACAAGTACCACCAAACATAACCGATGGAATTTGCGCAAAGACTAAGTAGGGTAAAGCAGAGCGAAAAGAACGAGCGAGGGGATACAAATAGCATAGAGGCGGCTGGAGCAAACCTTTCGCCAATCGCCAATCGCCAAATGGTACCTCTAGTGATACCTCTATGTGGTACCTCTATGTGGTACCTCTATGTGGTACCTCTAGTGATACCTCTCGCCTGTAATTCTCGCCCGCAAAGATAACTAATGATAACTATAAAAAAGCCAAGCAAAGAAAAGCCAAGCAAAACAAAACAAAACCAACCTTAAAAACTAACCTAGAAAGACAAAGGAGAAACTGAAAAATGGCTAAAGAGAAGTTCGTTCGCAACAAACCGCACTGCAACATCGGCACGATCGGGCATGTCGACCATGGTAAGTCTACGCTCACGGCGGCTATTACCAAGATACTCTCGGAGCAAGGCGGGGCTACATTCAAAAGCTACGAAGAGATCGATAACGCGCCAGAAGAGAAGGCGCGCGGTATTACCATCAACACCTCGCATGTCGAGTATGAAACCGAGAATCGCCATTACGCGCATGTCGACTGCCCAGGGCATGCCGACTACATCAAAAACATGATAACTGGTGCGGCGCAGATGGATGGTGCCGTGCTGGTCGTGAATGCTGCGGACGGACCGATGCCACAAACGCGCGAGCATATACTACTCGCACGACAAGTCGGCGTGCCGGCTATTGTCGTATTTCTAAACAAGGTTGATCAAGTAGACGACAAAGAGTTGCTAGACCTAGTCGAGATAGAAATACGCGAGCTACTGACAAAATACGAGTTTCCAGGCGATAAAATTCCTATCATCTCTGGCTCTGCTCTCGCCGCCCTTGAGGGACGCGATGATGGCATCGGCAAAGAGAAGATACTTGAGCTCGTAAAAGCTATCGATGCGCACGTTCCACAACCCAACCGACCGAAGGAAAAAGACTTTCTGATGCCGATCGAGGATGTGTTCTCTATTTCAGGACGCGGAACCGTCGTGACCGGTCGGATCGAGCGTGGGGTCGTGAAGGTCAACGACGAGGTAGAGATAGTCGGGATCAAGGAGACTCGCAAATCCGTTTGCACTGGCGTTGAGATGTTTCGCAAGCTACTCGATTCTGGCGAGGCGGGCGACAATGTCGGCGTCCTATTGCGCGGCGTCAACCGCGAGGATGTCGTGCGCGGACAAGTGCTAGCGAAGCCGAAGGCGATAACTCCGCATACAAAGTTTATCGGCGAGGCTTACATCCTAACTAAAGACGAGGGCGGCAGGCATACTCCTTTTGCCGATAACTACCGCCCGCAGTTTTACTTCCGCACGACCGATGTGACGGGACAGGTTGCCCTGCCTAAGGGCACGGAGATGATCATGCCAGGCGACAATGTGAAGATGGACGTCGAGCTGATCGTGCCTATCGCTATGGAAGAGGGTCTACGATTTGCCATCCGCGAAGGTGGAAGAACCGTCGGCGCAGGTATAGTCACCAAGGTCATTGAGTAGCCGTCTCGCTTTGCCATAACGACACCAAAGCGGATACAAAAGACGGATAGTTTGAGCGATAAAGATAATAAAAAACGCAAATAGGACCTCGACAAAAACTATGCCCAGTCAAAATATCCGCATTCGCCTCAAGGCGTATGATCACAAGATGCTAGACCAGTCTACCTCTGAGATCGTATTGGCTGCGCGCAAGACTGGCGCGCAGGTGCTGGGACCTATTCCGCTACCGACGCATATCGAACGATTTACCGTCTTGCGCTCGCCGCACGTCGATAAGAAAAGTCGCGAGCAGTTCGAGATACGAACCCATAAACGCTTGATCGACATCATCGACTCGACCCCACAAACGGTCGAGGCTCTCTCTAAGCTAGACTTAGCGGCGGGCGTCAAAATCGAGGTGAAAATTTAGCGATATGCAGAATCTTGCGACCGGCAGAAGGTGTGGCGTGCTTACGAAAAAGATCGGGATGACGAGGTTGTTCGAGAGCGATGGCAGTTATTGTCCGGTATCGGTGCTACAGCTGGTCGCAACGCGGGTGCTCGATGTGCGAGAGAACAAGCAGGCAGACCAGCAGGCAGACCAACCCACAAAGACCGAGATCGCCGAGCCTATGTTTAACGTCCTTATCGCGGCGGGCGAGCAGAAAAAGAAGCGTCTGACAAAACCCATGCAGGGATTGTTTGAAAAGGCGAACTGCCCGCCGATGCGCAAGATCGTCAGCTTCAAGGTTTCGCCAGATTGCTTGCCAGAGAAAGGCACGGAGCTATCCGTTGCTCATTTTCTCGAGGGGCAGTTTGTCGATGCTAGCGCGATATCGATTGGCAAGGGCTTTGCGGGTGCTATGAAACGGCACGGCTTCAAAGGCTTACGAGCAACGCACGGCGTCTCCGTATCGCATAGGAGTATGGGCTCGACTGGCAACCGCGAGTTTCCTGGTAAAGTCTTTAAGGGTAAAAAAATGCCGGGGCGTTTAGGCGGCAAACGGATAACCGTGCAAAACCTGAGGGTCGTAGCGCTCGATACAGAGCGCAATCTTATCTTGCTAAAGGGTGCGGTGCCGGGGGCGCGTGGGGGTTGGGTTATCGTGAATGACGCTATCAAAAAAATACTACCGCAAGAGGCTCCTAAGCCGACCTTCTTGCCGAGCTCTAGTGCAGGGTCCTCCTCCAAGGCTACCCATAAGGCTACCCATAAGGCTACCCATGAGGCTACCCAAGAAGTTACCCCTGATGTAACATCAGAGGTTACCCAAGAGGTTACCTCTGGATCATCTAGCGCAACGGATGCAGTCACCGAGGAGAGATCGTGAAAATACCAATACATTCGTTAGACGGCAAGAAAACCGGCGAGCTCGATGTATCCGAGAAAATCTTCGATGCGCCGTTGCGCAAAGACTTACTCGCGCGGGTCGTGGCTTGGCAGCTGGCAAAAAGGCGCGCGGGTACGCATAAGGCAAAATCGCGTTCAGAGATAAACGGTAGCTCGCGAAAACTAGTGCGGCAAAAAGGCTCAGGTAGCGCGAGACGCTCGACCAAAAAAGTCTCGCAGTTCCGCGGCGGCGCGCATGCTTTCGGACCAAAACCGCGCAGCCACGAACACGACATTCAAGATAAAGTTCGCAGGGCAGCTCTGTGCTCTGCTATATCCGATAAACGCCGTAGCGGAAAGCTGTTCGTTATCGAGCAAGAAACGCTGGAAAACCCGAAGACTAAACTATTTGCGCAAAAGCAGCAGAGCTGGGACGCGCTGAAGAATGTAATGATCGTGCTTGGCGAGAAGCCAGACCGCAACTTCCAACTAGCAGCGAGGAACCTACCGCAAGTCTTGCTGGTGGCACAGCAGGGTTTAAATGTATACGACATCATCAAGTACGACGCGCTACTGCTAGCGAAAAGTGCTATCGGCGAGGTCGAGCGGAGGGGCAGGGTATGACTTGGAAGTTTCTGAACAAAGAGGATGTTTCGATGGCGAAGGCACTATCGATCTTGCTCAAACCTGTGATCAGTGAAAAATCTACCTTCGGTGCCGAGCGGGACGAGGTGACCTTCCGAGTAACGCTCGGTGCTTCCAAGCCTGAGATACGCTCGGCGGTCGAGAAGGTATTCAAGGTCAAGGTGCTATCGGTAACGACCTCGCGCTTGAAGGGAAAGACGAAACGTTTCCGAGGTCGGCTCGGCAAACGTAGCGATTGCAAGAAAGCCTTCGTACGCTTGCAGAAGGGCGAAAGCATCGATATCGGCGCGGGCGCCGTATCAAAGTAGCAACGAGCGATAGAGCATAGGTATAGACGATGGGACTGAAGACCTCCAAACCGACCTCTCCGGGCAGACGCGCGCTCGTCGCGATAACCCGCGAGTTGCTATACGATGGCAAGCCCTATAAGCCTCTTACGCAAGGGAGTGGCAAAAGCGGCGGCAGGAATAACCGCGGTAGGATTACATCTAGGCACATCGGTGGCGGGCATAAGAAGAGCTATCGTATAATCGATTTCAAGCGCAAGAAGTACGACCAGCAGGCGGAGGTTTTACGCATCGAGTATGACCCTAATCGCACTTGTTTCATCGCTCTACTGAAGTACGAAGACGGAGAGCACGCCTACATTCTCGCACCGCAGAAACTAGGCATCGG
>JABABG010000122.1 GCA_014238315.1 Alphaproteobacteria bacterium | reverse complement strand
TTATTATCGGCATCGACTGGCTCGCTGGAGGCTGGCTCGGCTAGGGTTGATTCGTTCTCGGCTGGGGTTGATTCGCTCTCGGCTGGGGTTGATTCGCTCTCGGCTGGGGTTGATTCGCTCTCGGCTGGGGTTTGTTGGCTGGAGGTTGCTGTCTCCTCATCGCTACCCATAGCCAGCACCTGTGCATCGCTAGTCCTATGCGGTAGCTCGTATTGCCAAAACACCTCAAAGAGCAATAGCCCTACTAGCAAACCTAGTCCAAGTAAGGCAAAAAGCGAGGTAAAAAGAAGGGGTCTAGTAAATCTCATAATCGGGACAAGTTGGTCAAAGTCTGGGTGGAATCGTCAATCCAAGCTGAAACTAAAGAAAAAAACTAGAAGCGAAAAGCTGGAGAAAAAAACCTAAAACAAGGTGTTCGGGCTGCTAGCGTCTAGTGTAACGCTCAAGCCAATTTTAAGCTGATAAAACTGGCAAAACCAGCTGGCAAAGAAAGCCGATATTTGCCCAAAGACTAGCATTTACCAAAGACCAAGCATACATTCGCACCGCCAAAGCCAAAAGAGTTCGAAAATACCGCCCGCAAAGGCTTGCTCTTACCCTCCAACGCCAGACGATCGATCGGACTCGCGCTAGACAGCTCGTGCAGGTTTAATGTCGGTGGCATCTCGCCATTTTGCAATGCGCAGATAGAAATAATCGCCTCGATAGCACCGCTCGCACCCAACGCGTGCCCAATCGACGATTTCGTCGAGGATATGCACAAGCCCTTCGCGTCCGCCCCGTATAATCGTTCGATAGTCCGTAGCTCTATGTCGTCGCCAAGCGGGGTCGAGGTGCTATGCGCATTGCCGTAGCCAATCTCTGCTGGTGATAAGTTCGAGCGTGAAAAGGCAAGTCGCATCGCCCGATAAGAGCCCTCGCCCGCCGGGTCGGGTGCCGTGATGTGATGACCATCGCAAGTAGCACCATAGCCCAATAACTCGGCGTGGATACGTGCCCCGCGCCGACGCGCTTGCTCGTATTCCTCTAAAACTAAAACTCCCGCGCCCTCGCCCATAACGAAGCCATCGCGCTGCCTATCCCAAGGTCGAGAAGCCTCGTGAGGCCTATCGTTGAAGCCCGTAGACATGGCGCGGGCAGCGCAAAATGCGCTGTAGCTCAAGTCGGTTATCGTCGCCTCAGAGCCACCCACTATCATAGCGTCCGCATCATCGCAGACGATCGCACGCGCTCCCTCGCCTATCGCGTGGGCACCAGTGGCGCAAGCACTAACCACCGCGTAGTTTACCCCTAGGTAGCCATGCCTCAGTGCAACCTCGCCACTCAGGCTGTTGATCATCGAATAGGGCACAGAAAATGGGCTGACCCTGCGCGCGCCCGCGCTATGCAGGGTGTGCTGCGCTGCTGCTACTGTCGATACTCCGCCCATGCCTGAACCGAGCAAAACACCAGTGCGATGGCTCGCCGATAAGCTATTCGCCTCGTAGCCAGAGTCCGATATTGCCGAGTTGCTAGCCAATATCGCATACTGGATAAACTTATCCATGCGTCGACGCTCCTTCAAGCTCAAGCCCGCGCAATCGCTATAAAACCTCTTGTCCGTGCTGTGCCGAGCATCCGTAGGGGATGTTCGCTCGCTTGCAGAAGTGGCGGAAGTAGCGGAAGTAGCGGAAGTAGCGGAAGAATCTCGCAGAAAAACCTCGCCACCGACAAGGCTGGCGAGCTCGGTATTGGCAAAGCGCTCGATCATACCGATGCCGCTCGCGCCAGCCAGCAGGCGCGACATCACAATAGAAACCTCGCTACCAAGCGCAGAAACTAAGCCCATGCCAGTTATAACTACGCGCCGTTCTCCTATAGCTCCCATTATACAGACGCCAAAAATCCTAAAATAATAAAAAAATACCTAATCTGACAATGTTAGCAGCCAAAGTTAACAGCTAGGCAATATCAGCGGAAACTATGGTCGGTGTTAGCTATCGCTAGCGCGGAGAGGTGAAATCAGCTCTACGGGGCTCTACGGGGTATGAACTCTGCAAGGCATAAAAAAAACTCCGCGTTCCGTAACTAGCATTCGTCTAAGCTGGCTAAAGTAAACAAGTATATGTAAATAAGTTTATGCAAACGAGCCAAATAAACTTGCTTAGCAAACGAGCCAAATAAACTTGCTTAGCAAACTCGTCTGGCAAACTCGTCTGGCAAACTGCTCTGGCAAACTGCTCTGGCAAAATTGGGATAGGTGAGACAAAAAGGCGCGCAAAAACCCAAAAGGCTCAAAGATATCCAAGAAGGTAGCCAAAAGGGTAACCCCAAAGGTAATAACCCAAAGGGTGACCTAAGAGCCGAAAAATATCAATCCACGACCGCCATTCTATTACTTCTTATGCTATTACTTCTTATGCTCGTCTATGTAGGTGACGGCATCCTTGACCGTGAGAATCTTGCTCGCCGCCTCGTCGGGAATACTGCAACCGAACTCCTCCTCAAACGCCATAACTAGCTCGACAGTGTCCAAACTATCCAAGTTCAAATCCTCGATGAAGCGCGCGTCCTCCGTAACAGACGCCTCGTCAACATCGATCTGCGATACTACTATCTTCTTTACTCGATCTACTGTACTACTCATTGCGGAATCTCCTTATATTTTAGTTTAACCAGTGATAGAAACAATCCTGAGGGTTCAGCCTCAGTGAGGGCAACCTCGGTGAGAGGTCAGCCTCGCTCGCTAGCCAAAACTAGCACCAAGTCTAGCTAC
>JABABG010000096.1 GCA_014238315.1 Alphaproteobacteria bacterium | reverse complement strand
CGTCGCCAATAGGGTGATGCTAACAGAAAAAAATCTGCAGCAAGGCGGTAGCATAAGGTTGCAACTCAGCGAAGGAGTCTTGCCAGGCACCGCCGTTACCAGCCACCCCGCTACCAGAAAGTTCGTTAACTGCAACCCCGCCATTCGATTTGCCAAGGTTTTTGCCAAGGTTTTTGCCAAGTCTTTTGCCAACAACGTCTCCACTCGTCCCCGCCTTTTTGACGGATGGCTCCTCAGCGACCGCCTGCGCCAGCTCATCGGAGGCAAGATTAGCCAGAGGGAAGTTTTTCGGGGCTTTCTTTGTGCCCGCCGCTTTACTACTGCTTTTTTTTACGCTCATATTGCCCTCTATTTTCCAAATGTCTTTTTATACGCCCGCTTTACCCGATTAGTACCCACGCCTACTACCTGCGGGCTGCTACCCACTACTTATGCTACTTGTCGTTAGGTTCGTTTTTTGCGTTATTGAGCATCGGTCTGCCCATCGTCTTCTTTCGCCTCGACTACGATTCTGACGCCGCTACTTGCTTGCACATGCTCGGTCATTTTGTCTCGATGCTTGAGGATTTTTTCGAGACTTGCTTTGTTATTTCCGCTGAACGTAGCGCGCAAGGCGCCGCCGACCATAGAGAAGGTAACGGCGGTGCCTGGCAAGACTCCTTCGCTGAGTTGCAACCTTATGCTACCGCCTTGCTGCAGATTTTTTTCTGTTAGCATCACCCTATTGGCGACGGATTGGAATTCGTTGAACAACCTATCTGTTCCTTGCGCGGGAGTATTTGCTGTTGCTTGTGTAGCAGTCCCGCTAGTAGCCAGAGAGCTGTCGGCTTGTCTGCTACTAATCAGAGTGCTGGCAGCTTGACCAGCACTAGCCAGAGAGCTGTCGGCTTGCCCTGCGCTGCCTAGGTTTTTCAGGATCGCGTCCGCTTTGCCTTGACTATCTTTCCCTTTTTGCTCCTTCAGCCCTGCGTTTTTTTCGGTTGAGGCGAGGGAGGATTTTTCTTTTAGCTCTGCTTGCTCTTTTTTTTGCGAGTCTTTTAGTGCTTTAGCCTCTTTACTTTGTTCTTCGTTTTTCTGGGCTTTTTTTTTATTGTCGGCTTGTTTTTCGCCTTGTAATTTTTGCGCGAAGCGTTGCTGATTTTCTTCGCTAGGTTGGGCAGCTTGACTTTGTTCGAGCGCTTGCTGCTGCTTGCTCTGCTCGATTGTTGGCGCGCCGCTAGAGGAGCCAGAAGTTATATTGCTCATGGTATGACCTCGTCTTGTTTTTCCGAGTTTTTGTTTAGGGAGTCATCTCCTTGGTTACCTATCTGGCTGTTTTCCGCATCGCCTGTTGTTTGGCTATTTTGGTTATTTTGGCTATTGGGTTTAGTTATTTTTTGGCTGTTTTTGTCGCTTGTATTTTGCCCGACTTCGTTTTGCCCGACTTCGTTTTGCCCGTCTTCGTTTTGCCCGACTTCGTTTTGCCCGACTTCGTTTTGCCCGTCTTCATTTTGTCGGTCCCTGCTTTGTTTGTTTTCATTTACTTCTCTAGCTGGCACTTTCGCGTTAGGCGAGTTTGCGGCTGAATTTGCTATGGGGAATCCGAGCGTTTTGTCTCTATACTTTAGGATTATTCCGTTGCTAGCGATAGCGACGATCTGCTTATCGTTGTCGATCACCTGCCCGACTAGGTATCGCCTAGGAGCAACATCTTTTCGCATGCGTAGGTCGACCGCGCGCTGCCTTCCGAGCAGCAGAGCGGTTATTTTTGCATAGAAAGGCGGCGCGAGGGTTATTCGGTCTTTGGGCACTGGCGCGTGAGGCAAGTTTCTGTATTGTTTTTGTAGAATATCTTGCAACTCGTCGTGGAAGTTAGCGAAGATTGCGCCAGACATGACCAACTGTCCGAGCTGCAAGTTTAGCCTCACTCCGCTGAAGGCGATATTTTTTGATAGTGAGTCCCGAATAGCTTCGAGCATGACTTCGTTAGTAGTTACATCCATTTCGACTTCTGTGATGTAAGGCAAGTCTTGTAGTACTGTTTTTCTAAAGGGTTCGACTCTTCTTTCGTGCTCGACGAATCCTTCGACGCGTAGTTTAAAATGTTGAGTTTCGCGTTTTCTGAGTTCATTGAATTCTTCTGCATTCACTAGTCTTTCGCCATCGGTTTGCAAATCTTCGAAACTGTATAGTGCCTTGCCTCTTTTGCGCTCTCCTGCGACATTTGGTCTATTTTCTTTGTTTTTAGTTTCGATGGTCGAGGGCTTTCCCACTGGCACGAGCTTGAAGTTTGCGTATATGTTGTATTGCCGAGCGATAACTTCGACGGCGGCTTTGAGCTGTTCTTTGCTTACGACTCTGATTTGCAAGCCGGAATCGAATGCTAGCCCGCGCAGCCGTACGAGTTCTTTTTCAGTTTCGACATATCCGAGCAATACGAAGCTACCGTCTTTTTGCTCTGCTATTTGCACGGTTCTATTTTTTTGTGGTTTGGCGGCGAGCTCTTTTTCGAGTCTTTTTTCGACTTTTTTCATGCGTTGCGCCTGCCAGCGCACGGGGTCGAACCATAGCAGGCTTGCGATGCTGACAAGGGCTATAGTTGCGGTTATCAGGACGATGGCGATGGTGCTACGCACGAGCATTTTTTTATTTTTGTAGCCCATCCTCGCGAGCGCGCCGATTTTTTTTTCAGCCTGTCGAGTTTTCTGCGCACCGCCTTTAGGGTCTTTCTGCTGACTGTTTTTGAGCAGCAGCTCCTCGATTTTTTTATCGTCTGGCCAATCTCTTACAGCTTCTCCAGCCCCAGAACTTGTATCCTCGCTATCTCCCTCGCCCTCGCCCTCGCGATTAGCATCGCTATCGCTGGCGCGAGTTTCGCGGAAGGCTATCGAGACATTATCGGCAGCATTACCGTCGTGCTCTTTGACGGCGAGGGTCATCACCTGCAGAGGAGCTACATCGATGGGGAGTTTGTCGACCTTGACGCCATCTACGAGCAAGCCTCCGTCCGCACTGAGCACCGAGATTTCGCCTTCTGCGAAGAAGAAGGAGATATGCTTTTTTTCGATACTGCTATCGGATAGTATGAGCGTGTTTTCTTCGCCGCTACCCAGCGAGTATCTACGAGTTTCCAGCCGTATCTCTGCGCCCTTATGCTTTCCACTGAGGATTCGTAGTTGGAATGCCATTTTTTCGCTTTTCTATTTTCTAGCCGAGTTTTTATATTAGCCTATTGCTATTAATTCCTAGCTAGCTTTTAGCTAGTCCCCAGCATTCCTTGCGTCAGCTCTTGCGTTAGAGCTTGTAGGGATTTTTGGGTTATTTTATGCAGACATTCGACCGCCTCGCTTGTCTCGTCGAACGATGCGAAGGCGCAGACGTTTGCTACCAAGCGTCCGCTCGGCGTGGCGGATGCGTATATGGGCAGAGGAAGCTCTGCTTTTTCTGCGTACTGCTCGATGGCGTCAGCTGCATCGAGCAAGGCGAGCGGGTCTTGTGGTGCTTCTTCGTATACCACGCGCATTAGCCTAGCCGTCATTTCAGCGCTGGCGCCGAGCGTCTCGTCGAAGGCTTCTGGCAGGATTGCTGTAGCGATGTTTGCCACGACGATGCCGCGACTAGAGATGTGCGCATCCCATCCCCGCGCCCCCGCGCCGCCCGCGCCGCTAGCTGCGTGCGCTTGTTGGCTGCTTGCGTGGCTACTTGCGTGGCTACTTGCATCGAGTTCATCGACTCCTAGCAGCTGCGCCCATTTTTCGCGCTCGATCATGCGACTATCTCCTTCTCCTTGCGCTCTAGCATGCTTCTATCGTTCAGTCGCCCCTTAGAGAGGCTACCTTCGTCTCCATCGCTTCGCGCTCGCGAGCTATCAGACTATCGATTCGATTTTCGACTGGCATCAGAGCCTTTTGTTTTCCTAGTCTATCTGCGAAGGCGTATTCTGGTATGCTTTTGAAGATTTTATGCAATCCTTGCATGTGCAATACCAGCTCTTTGATTTTTCCGGCATAGGCTTTTTGGGCTGGCACGTCGATGCGCGGGGGGAAGTCTTGCGGCTTGACGGCGCTTTGTAGCAGCGCGGTGACGAGATTTTCGTTGCTGAGGCTGGCTATACCTGTCGCTATATCGGGGTTAATTTTATCGTAGTTGGGTCTGATGGGCACGGCGGAGCTAGCTTGCGAGCTAGCCTGCGAGGTAGTCTGTAGTCCGCCAGCTTCGCCATATTTTTCGCCAGACTTTTCGTTTTCGAGTTGCCTTTCGCTCAGCTCCATAGCCTCGCGATGCTGCGAGACCTGCTCTTTGAGTGTCGCCAAGACCTGCAAGCCCTTTAGCTCTGCGAGCAGGTGTAGCAATTTTTCGGGCGATACGGAGGGTTTGAGCATTGTAATTTCTTTGCTTGCGGTTTCGCGAATGAACGTTGCGGCGATGGCGCTGTTTTTCAAGCCGAGCTTTTCGGTGAGTGTGAGGGCTGCGCTGAGAATTCCGCTATAGTCGGCGACTGTTTTTTGGTATGCGTCGAGGACTTTTTCGGCAGGTAGGTTATTTTTTTTAGCGAAGTCTTGGTATTCGTTCCGCACATTCACGGCGGCGCGTATTTGCGGCTCGAACTCTTGCGCGCATCGCGCTTGGGCGTCTTGGTATATTTTCGCGGCTTGGCTGTCTCCTTTTTGCTCACTTTTTTCACCGAGTTGCCCGAGTGCTTGGAATATCGCTGCCTTGTCGGTCGTTGCAGCCATTGAGTTTCGCCAAGATTCCTGCCAAGATTCATTTTTGCTAGAAGGCGTAGATGGAGTCTCGTTGCCAGCCGCCCCGCTAAACTTTGCGCCACCAGCCAGTTGTCCCTGCCGTTGCTGTTGTTGTAATTGGGCTTTGAAATAATTTTCGAGCTTTTTCTGCAACTGCTCTTGCGACTTGTCATCGCCGCCGCCCTTGGATTTGACCAGACGCTCTAGCTCTTTGAGTCGCTTTGCGTTTCGCTCTTCGACCTTTTCTTTTTCTGCGCTTTTTTTCTCCATTTTTTCGCCGAATGCGAATGCGACTTCTTCCTGCATATCGAGCAAGGCTGCGTTGGGGTTAGCGAGCGCGACGATCCGATTATTTTGCGCGCTACGATTGACTGCTTGGGCGGTCGCCAAACTGGCGATGCTTGGCAGTATTCGAGAAGAGATATGGTTTTCGGTCACTTTATTTTCCTCTTAGTTTCTCCTTTCATTCCTACCCTATCGGCTTGCTATATCGGCTTGCTCTAAGGTTTTGCTCTATTACATACCGATGCGCCCTAGTGGCTGCAGGGCGATTTCTGGCACTATTTCTTGGTATGAGAGCACTGGCAGCTCTGGCAGCTCTGCTTCGATCAGCCTGCGCACGTACCTCCTGATATCGAGCGCGGTTACGAGCACTGGACTAGTTTCGCTTTCGCCCTCCTGTTTAGTCCTCTCGCGTATGCTACTGACGATTCGTTTGGCAGCTTCTGGTTCGAGCGAGATGTAGCTAGCGACCGAGGTTTGCCTAATAGCGTTGCGTATTTTATCTTCGACTTCGTTTGTCAGTAAGAATGCTGGCAGCAGGTTGAAACCGCCGGAGTATTGGAAGCTGATTTGTCGAGACAGGCTAGATCTAATTTGCTCGACGAGCATCACAGGGTCTTTTTCTTTGCTACCCCACTCGATTATTGCGGACAGCACCGCCCTGAGGTCTCTTACCGAGACATATTCTTGCACGAGCCTGCGCATTATTTCTGTTAGGGTTTGTATGGGCAACACTCTTTGCGCTTCTTTGACGAGGTCTGGGAAGTTTTGCTCCATGTGCGCGAGCATGTGCCGTACTTCTTGGATCCCTACGAACTGCCCGATGTATCTGGCGGTTATGGCTTCGCAATGGTATGCGATTGCGTTGATGGGTTTTTTGAAAGGGATGTTAGCTTCCTGCAACCTTGCGATATTTTCCACCCCGACCCATAGAGTTTCTTGGCGCGGTATGAAGTCTGGACCTTTTTCGTAAGGAATTGCGAAAGTGTCGAGCGTCTCTTTGCTAGTGAAGGCGAACAGCATATCGCCGTTCATGCGTCCTTCGCTTGTGGGAATTTCACCGACGAAGAGTCGGTATTTTTGTTCTTGCAAGGCGTTATTTATGCGCACTGTGACTTCTGGCAGTGCTATGCCTAGTCGATAGTATATTGATATTCGCAATCCATTTACTGTGGCTTGTATATTAGGGATATCGTCTATATCGAGCACTTGGCTTGGCAGCTCTAGCATCAGCGGCACTGTGGGGTAGAAAATCTCTTTTGCTGGCTTTTCTGCGACGCCCTTATCGATATCGCTAGTGGTAGCCTCGACGGGCGTTGTTAGTTGCGAGCGCGGTTGGGTTAGCGTTTTCTTTTTGTCCAAGCGTTCTGCGTACATTACGGCAAAGGCTGGTGCTGTGAGTATAGTTGCGAGGGCGAGGAAGACCACCCACGGGAAGCCTGGGATCAGAGCGAAGACGCATAGCATAGCGCCGGCTATCAGCAGAGCCTTGGGCTGCCTTCCTATCTGTTGTCCGATGTCGCGCCCGAGGTTGGTTTTATGCGCGTCGTCTGTAACGCGAGTAACGATTATGCCGGCGGTTATGGATATGAATAGAGCTGGAATTTGTCCTATCAATCCGTCTCCGATTGTCAGGATGGAATAGATTTGTATAGCTTCTGCGAAGGACAAACCGCGCTGTATCGAACCTATGGCGAGCCCTCCGAGCATATTCACGAAGACGATAATCAACGATGCGATAGCGTCGCCCTTTACGAACTTCATGGCACCGTCCATCGACCCGTATAGTTTGCTTTCGCGCTGGATATTATTGCGTTGAGCTTTAGCTTCTTCGAGGGTTAGCGAACCTGCTCGCACATCTGCATCGATGCTGAGCTGTTTGCCTGGCATTGCATCGAGGGAGAACCTTGCGCTCACCTCTGCCACCCTTTCGGCGCCCTTTGTTATGACGATGAACTGGACGATGGTTAGGATTAGGAATATGACCAATCCGACGACGAGGTTACCTCCGACGACGAATTGTCCGAAGGTTTGTATTATCTCGCCAGCGTCTGCTTGTAGCAGTATCAACCTAGTAGTGCTTATGGATAGTGCGAGGCGGAATAGGGTTGTTATGAGCAACACTGCGGGGAAGGCTGCGAAATCGAGCGGTGCTGCGAGGTAGATTGCGACCATCAGCAGTATTACGGCTATCGATATATTGAGAGCGATCAGTACATCGATGACTAGGGTTGGCAGCGGGATCACCAGCATGAATATGATGGAGACGACGAATACGGCGAGAATTATATCCTGCCTTCCGGATAGTGCTGCGGAGATTCGGTTCAGAATAGACATTATAGACATTGCACAAGCTACATTATCGGTAGTGGTATTAGCTTTAAGATTTTCTGCAGAGTTTTTTCTGCAGAGTTTTTTTCTGCCAGTGTTTTTTCTGCCAGCGTTTTCTCTACAAGCGTTTTTTGCCAGAGTTTTTTGTCAGGTCTTTGTTTAGGATATGCTACTTCAGCGATCGCCTGCGAAGATGGTGACAATTGCAACTTTGCAAGCTGATTTAGAAGATAATTTTTCTTTCCTCTACTCATGTCATATTATAGGTAAAATATGGTTGTTTATTCAACAGCAAATAAGTAGAGTGTAAGAGTCCGATACTTTAGTATATTACCACGAGTGGTTAGCGGAGTAGGGCTAGCGAGGAGTCGGGCAGTCGGGCAGGCTAGGGGGCGAGGATGGAAGGTAGACGCGAAAAGGTAACCGAGAAGATAGCTTAGATTCAAGTTAGGGCAAAAATGAAGTCGAGAGCGAGAGCCGAAGTTGTTTTGAGGTATTGTATATGAGCGATGATACGACCAATACCAGTCTAGCAAGCCCAGTCGCTTCGGACGAGGCTACGGCTAGTTCGCCGCCGCCCATCAACCCAATGGATGCGCCCAGCGATGCGATTGGCGGTGCGACCACCGCGCCAGCTCTAGCTAGCGATGGCGAGGCTGGCGGGGCTAGCACGAGCCCCGAATCTCTTTTGCCTCAGCCGCAACCGCCGCGCCCGCTTGCGCCAGTCGAGAAGATGGAAGTAGAGGTTGACTTCGAGGTAGGCAGAGTGACCCTGCCGGTTTCGGCTTTAGCAAACATTGCTCAAGGAGCGGTAGTCGAGGTAGGCTCGCTTTCGCTCGATAGGGTTGTAGCGAAGAGCGGCGGCGTTGCCTTTGCGCACGGCGAGTTTGTCGAGCTAGGCGGTCGCGTAGGCTTTCGCATCACCAAGCTATTCAGCGAGCGTTCCTCGCCGTGAGCCACCGCCATTATCGATTCCTGTCAATCCGTCCTGTCAATCGGTCTTGGCAATCCGCACAGTCGCCAAGTTATAGCTACTAGGTTATTGGGATCGTGGAAGGGCTAACAGTATCGCCAGACTTTCTTTTCGGCATAGGCTTACTAGGCTTGCTTCCGTTCATCGCGGTTTCGGTTACTTCGTTTGTGAAGATAGCGGTAGTTTTTTCGCTAGTCCGCAACGCGTTAGGCATCCAGCAGATACCGCCGAACATGGTCATCTATGGTCTAGCGATGACGATGTCGGCGTACATAATGCTACCGGTCGGTCTCGAGGTATTAGAGCGAGTCGATAGCACTTTAAGCGCGCATGGTTCGATACTGCAACACTTGGGCTTTATCGCGGAGCCGATCGGCTCTTTTTTAGAACAGCACGCCGACAGCAAGCATATAGTATTTTTTGAATCGACTGTCGAGAAGCTGTGGGCTGGCAAGGTTTCGATTAACGCGGACGACTTTAAACCCCTAGTGCTACTGCCAGCCTTTACGGTCACCGAGCTGAGCGAGGCATTTAAGATAGGTTTTTTAATCTACCTTCCGTTCATCGCTTTAGATATGGTTGTAGCGAACATATTGCTAGCGTTGGGGATGATGATGCTATCGCCGGTTACGATATCGTTGCCGTTTAAACTATTTTTGTTTGTGGCGGTGGATGGCTGGACGAAACTAGTACAGGGCTTGGTGTTGAGCTATCAGGTTTAAGTTTTTTGCTCTAGACTAATAATTTATAACGATAGAGGCGATGTAGGGATGCTAGCGAGACTATGGAACTGACCTCGATATACGGCTTTACTAGCCAAGCGTTGAAGCTGGTATTGGTCGCCTCGATGCCGGCGGTTATGGCGGCGGCTTTGATAGGGGTGCTAGTTAGCCTACTACAAGCATTGACGCAAGTACAAGAGCAAACGTTACCCTTTGCCTTTAAACTGATGGCGGTAGCACTGACGCTTTACGCTATGATAGGGGTACTGGGCGGCGACTTTTACCTATACACGCAACAGATTTTTGACGAGGTTGCGAATGTCACCAGCTCTGGCACTGTTGGCGGTTAATAAACATTAATAAACTGGTTATTAATAAACTAAATATTAATAGATTATACTACCATCGACCATCGGCATTAATAATTCGTATTGGTCTCAATAATCAATAATTGATACCGAGCCTGCTACAATCCTGCTACAATTTAAGAGTAGCGAGTCTTTGTTCGTGCCCGTGCTCGTTGCCGCGCGCGCGTTCTAGCGCGAGAATATCTTCTTCGTGCGCCTCGCGCAATTGCTCTCTAGTATATTGGTAGAATATTTTTCTAAACCGCCTTGCGCGTGCGAGGAAACTATCGAGCAGCAAGTTGTGCTCTTTGCTATCCGCTCCTTGTTGTCGATGCTCGCGCCAGGCGCACACGAAGAAAATCTCCGAGCCGCGCGTGCTTAGGTATCCGCAACCGCCGGTTTCGTGCGGAGCGTTTAGCCGCAAACGTTGTAGTAGGAAGGCTTGCTTACGAAAGGGGTTGAAGGGTATGCTTGCGACCTTGCACTCTAGGGATAGTAGCATGGCGGAGCTTTGAGCTTCGATTGCGAACTTGACGGCTATTTCATCGTCTGCTTCGCCGACGACAATCTCCTTTACCAGAGCGGCTTTACTAGCTCCACCACCAGCTCCACCACTTGCTCCACCACTTGCTCCAGCCTCAGACGAGCCAGCCCAGAGCTCTAACTCAGGCATAACTTCTCCCAATCCTCGGTCGGCGCAGAACTTTTGGAACCAACTTAGGAAAGCCATCCTACACCCCTTGCTACACCCCTTGCTACACCCCTTGCTATTTTCCGTTTCACTTATCTACTCGCACCTCTGTTGTATTATTCTTGCTCCAGATTTTTTATGTATAGTAGAACTTCGGCGACCGGGTCGATAAACTCGGTTGTTATGAAGGCGCCGACCTCCAGAGCTTCGTTCATCGAGCGAGCGAGGTCGACACTTTCGTAGATGGGAATCCCTTCGTCTTCTGCGACTTTGCGTATTATTTTAGCCAAGCCGCCGCTACCCTTTGCCATGACTTTAGGCAACGGAGTTTCGTTTTCGTCATAGTATATTGCGACCGCGACTTCTGTGGGATTCACAATTACGGCGCTAGATTTTTTGACACTATCGACGGTACGACTAGTTAGGATTTCTTGGTGTATTTGCCTTCGTTGAGCTTTAATATCTGGACTACCCTCGGTTTGTTTAAACTCTTCTTTAATTTCTTCGATGGACATGCGTAGTTCTTTCATATAGAAGTGCCTCTGCACGAGGTAGTCGAGTGCTGCGATGGGGAAATATACAGCGAGTACTGTAAAGGCGAGCGTAAACAGAGTAGATATCCCTAACTGCATAATACATAAGAATCCGCAATACGGCGAGCGTACAAACTCGACCAATCTATTTATTAATAACAAGTATACGGCTACGCCTATTACGACTACCTTCACTATATTCATCAATAGAGAGAATATATTTTTTTTGGCGAACATCTGCTTTGCATTATTGATAGCATCGAGTGCCTTGAAGCCTTTTGTCAGTTTAGCACCTGAGAAGACTAACCCTACCTGCGCCATGTTAGCGGCGATCGAGGCTAGGATTACGCTGGCATATACGAGCAAGGCTGCGCGAGCTACGACCTCGACCGAGAGCCTCAGCAACCTTCCGAACGATTGCTCGAAGGGTTGAGTAGCCGCGTCGGCGCTGTACGAGATTAGCTGGTATAGGGGTTTGGTGAAGAAGGAATGGGCTACGAATAGGATCAGCAGGGCTGCGAGCAGGGTTGCGCTGGATACGACTTCTTTAGAGAACAAGAAGTTTCCTTTTTTATGCGCGTCCCTGATTTTTTTAGGAGTAGGCGGCTCGGTTTTTTCACCAGGCATTAGAGACCATTAGTTTAATTATTTTTGCAAGATCGGCAGGAAGCTTTGATTTACGAAGAAGTCCCAAGTCTCCATCATCATGATGGAGGCGTAGAAGATTAGGAAGAATATGGCGAGTATGCTTTTGATGGACATTGCGAGGAAGAAGACTTGCAACTGCGGGGCGAACCTACCTATCATCCCCAAGCCTACTTCTGCGAGTAGCATAACGAAGATGATTGGCGCGGCGAGCTTGACGATCATCTTTAGGAAGATAGAGAAATCGGCTGAGAACGCGAAGAGGGCTTGCGCGTCGAACTCTGGCAGGGGTGCGAGGACGGGGTATAGGATGAACGAGTCGTAGAGTATTTTGACCATTATAGCCATGCCACCGAGGGCTAGGAATACGGCGATAAAAGTTTCGCCTAGGAAGATTCCGAGCAGGTTTGCCTGTCCGCCGAAGGCAGGGTTGAACAGGGATGCGACCCCGGCTCCTCTCTGGTTATCGATGAAGTCTCCGACCGATTGCGGGATCAGGAATACGAGAGCTACGGGGAATCCGATCAAGAATCCGAGCGCCATTTCTTTGACCGCGTATGCGACATGGGTTGTGGGGCTCAGAGGATTTTGTTTCAGGGTTATGGCTAGCGGCGGTATCAGTACTACGACTAGCGCGAGGAAGACGGCACCTCGTACTGCGGGCGGCAGTATTTTTCCGTTGAAGAAGGGTATCATGGTAGCGAAGCCGAGCAGGCGAGGGGAGGCGAGGGAAAATGCTGCGAGGTATGCTCGCAACTCTTCCAGCATCGCTTCGCTCATGCTTTTTTCTCCACGCCCGTCTGGCTTTATATATTCTGGCTTTATATATTCTGGTTTATATATTCAGCATATGTTTAGCAGGCTTTAGATAGCCGTTTAGCCAACCACTTGGATAGCCGCTTTTTATAAGCCGAGCTTTTATGTAGCCGAGCCTCTCGCACAAGTGATGATTTTATACGGCGATAGTTCTATGTCCAGCCTCATCGGAGGAGGCATCTTGGCTTTGCGCGCCTTTGTCGCTAGCACCGAACTCACCTCTCCGCAGGCGCGTCATCCAGTCTTCGGTCAGGTTTACTAGCGCGCCTATTTTTCGCTCGAACGGCTCGAACTCTGTCGAGGATACGGGTATGGGGACGGTCAGCAAGATCATCCCAATGGACCTATCTACGACCACCCTTGCAGGCAACTCGCCCGGCATGACGAGGCTTTCTGCGAGCAAGCCTTCGAGCAGCTTTGCGCTGGCTTGCGGTTCGCTGGGTAGCGCGCCGAGGACTGCGTATGCGTGCAAGAACGGAGCTTCTGGGTCCGCCTCGAAATCGACGGTCAGCACATCGTCGAAGACGAGCCGCGCTGTATTGCTTTGGTCTAGCTCTAGTTTATCGAGTTTGAGTGCGCTACCTAGTTCTCTTAGCAGCTGTTTTGCGTTTTCGATCGAATTAGCCATTTTTCAGTTCCTCCGTACTTTTGCTTTAGATTAGCTCTAACTACGAGCTTCTACGGTTATTTTCGTTATTGGTTTCACTACTATACTAGTTTCACCACCAAAAGCAGTGTTGTTTTTCACTGCCTATTTCTGCTTGCCTATTTCCACTTGCTTTGTCGTTACCTTTGGGTTTAGCTTAGCCTTGTTTTACCGCCTCTAGTTGCTTGGATAGGGTTATCGTGTCTGGACTTACTTTGAACAAATTTATCTCGCCTTTGAAGACTTGGGTAGAATCTCGGGTTTCAGCGATTGAGAGCATCCTTACTTCGAGCAGATTCAGATTGCCGCTAATCATTTCATTTGCAATAGCCACGATAGTTTTTAATGTTTTTTCACCTTTTGTTCTAGAGGCCTCGCATTATTCTTTGTTCATTTTTGCTGCTGTTTTTGCTGTTTTGTCTACGCTGGCTACGCTTTCTTGGCTTCCGCTTATTCTGTTTTTCGCCTGCCTACATTTGCTGATTAGACTTTACTTGCCAGATTTCGACTACTTTGGTTTTTTTGCCTTCTTTGAGCGTTTTTGCTCTGCCGATAGTTTCTGGGAGATATTATTTTCTAATGAACTTTTGTATCAGATTTTGTGCTGGGGAATGGGATGACCTTGCTAGCATCGTCTCTTTCACCGCTGTTTTTACCGCTACCTTTACCGCTACTTTTACCGCTACTTTTACTACTTGGACTCCGCGAGGTTTTAGCTAGAGTGTCTTGAGCTAGAGGGTCTTGAGCTGGTGCTTGTCTGGTATTTTGTTTTGCGCCTTCAGGAGTTGCGCCTTGAGAAGTTGCGCCTTG
>JABABG010000039.1 GCA_014238315.1 Alphaproteobacteria bacterium | reverse complement strand
CCTCACGGGTTATATTCCTAGCGACACGAGACCTAACATAAAAGGGCATAAAAGGGCATAAAAGGGCATAAAAGTGCGCTTGGGGGAAGGAGTTTGCTCTTATTATTAAGCATAAACGCGCGGCTAACCATTGATTATTAGCCGCGCGTTACCTTACTTCGCCAGCGGTTTTCCAGCCCCTCTGCGCTCCGCGCCGTAGACCTGCCACAGCAACAAAGCCGCGCAACTTCGATAAGGACACCACCTTTGAGCTACCTCGCGCGCGATAGGCTCGCTGACGAACTTATCGTCCTGCCCAGAACCTAACCCAGACCCCAACCCCAATATGGATAATCCGCCTCGCAAGGCTAAATCGCCCGCCGGAAAAATATCCATCCGCCCATGCCCAAACATCAAATAAATCTCCGCCGTCCATAACCCAACGCCAGAATAGCTGCATAATAAGCTAATAGCCTCCTTATCCCCCATCGCCTCCAACGCATCGGCGCCTAACTCTCCCCGCCCAAAAGCCTTAGCCAACCCCTTCGCATAACTAACCTTGCGCCCCGATAAACCCATCTTTGCTAACCGAGCCTCGCTCATCCTCGCGCATTTTTTAGCCTCGAAAGCCCCCGCCGCCTCTAGACGCGAGCATATAGCATCCGCCGCCCACCGAGATAATTGCTGCCCGACAATCGCCTTCAATAGAGTAGGAAATCCAGCTTGCGAGACCCTAGCTTGCGGATAGCCCCACCTTCGCAGAGCCTTCCGTAGCACAGCATCCCGACGAGATAGTATCCCCAACCCCCTACGTAGCCTCTTCTCAATATCAGAATGCTCTACGGCAAAACCTCCGCTCTCGACCACCTTACTCGGCACAACTCAAAAAACCCCTAACTCAACCTACAAATGCGAGATAAAACCGACCGCCTCTCCCGCGGCTGTATCCGCTATTCGACAATCTTCCATCGCCTTGCGCAAATCGCTTTGCGCGAGTTTCATAGCCGCGGCATCGTTGCCTTCGCTACGCATCAATAGGATGTTTTCAAAATCTGCCGCGCGAATGATCCATCGCCAGTTATCGGAACGCATCTCGACCTCCAACGCCATCCTCTCGTCCTTTTGCCTCTCGTCCTTTTGCCTCTCGTCCTTTTGCCCCTCGTCCTTTAGTGCCTCGTCCTTTAGTGCCTGCGCCTCTTTGTCGGTAGCACTTGCGAGCCCTTTTTGCGCCTTGACCCACGCCCGCAACCGCGCGATTGCCGCCACCTTGCTTGCCGCGTCGCCGCCGAGCTCGACCCTCTTTATGTCACTTGCGACCCCCGCCGATCTATAGACGGGAGTAGGAGACAGCGTAGCATCCCACTCGCTCGCCTCGCGCCTAGACAATATAGCGAGCAGACGCAAGGCGACATAACAAGCATCCTCGAAAGCATAGTATCTGTCCATAAGGGCGATATGCCCATCGCCTGAGGCTGCTGCGATGGCTCCTCTCTCCCTACCTATTTCAGTGAATAGCTCTGCTCCGAAAGCAGCCTTACGCGAGACTTTCGCGCCGATAAAGAGCAACTCACGCACCGCGGCATCAGAGAAAAGAGAATCTACTAGCACAGTTTTACGCCCGCCGACGAGACCCGCATCGCGTAGAAGCAGCGCGAATAAAACCTCGCTAGGCACAGCGCGAGCGGAGGAATCGAAGACTTGCAACGCGGTTCCATCTCTATTGAAGAGTAATCCTACCTGCTTTTTATCCGCTCCCCCCTGCATGACTTTTCGCATCTCCGCCACGCCCTCGACGATTGAGATTTCTCCGAACACATCCGAGACTCTAGCAACGATAGCCGTCAACACATCAGCCATCGCCCCTTCCTCGCTTTGCGCTAAGACTATGTTACCCAAAGTATTGCCAAGAGCTTTGTGAGGAGCTTTGTGAGGAGCTTTGTGAGGAGTTTTGCGAAGAGTATGGCGGTTATCAAAATCCTCACCAGCCCAAGTAGCATCGGCAAACAGCCGAGTTGTATAGGCGTCCAATCCATCCGACTTAGCCAGCTTACCTCCTTCGCGGGTCCGCCAATTTCCGCTTGCTGCGATATTTTGTAGCTGCAAGGCTCTCGCGCGTTCTAGGGCTGCTCCCTCCAAGAATATCTTTACGCCGTTATAGCCGATGGGCAGAGATTCGCTAGTTATCGAAACGGCTAGCTGCGCGTTCAGCTCTATGGCTGCGAAGCGCACGAGCGGAGTTGGCGCGCTTGAGAAAGACAGCACTCGCACTCCGCATTCTAACAACCCTCGCACGACCTCGCTTTCTAGTTGCAACGCCCTTGCGCCTTTGTCTGAGGCGAGACAAGCGTATATTTTCTCGTGCTTGTAGCGTAGGAAGGCGCCCAAAGCCTTTCCCAAGAAGTATCCGTCTGCGAGCCCGAGGTCTTCTAGCGAGCCGAAAATTCCTTGCGCGCCGAACAATCGACTATCGAAGCGATAGCCTTCGGTTGTTGCCATTTCCATCGCTTATCTCAGCACACTCGTTAGGTTATTTTCTATGCGACACTCTATCTATTTAGAGTATCTATTCTCCAGCTATTCTATTAGCTATGCAACATAGCATCACGAGCTGCATTAAGCTCGCGCGCTATTTTTTCATCTCCGCCGATGTCTGGATGCTCCTTGCGCATTTTTTGGCGAAAGGCGTGAGTTATCTGCTCTTTGCTGGCATTTTCTGCGACCCCTAGTATTTTTGCAGCGCGCCTTCTGCTCATCCCGGTGGCTCTTCTTTTTCCAGCAGCTTCGTCTGCCGCTCTTTTTGCCTGCTGGAAGAAGTTATGGAATCCGCCTTGTCGGAAGGAGGCTATTCTACGCCAGATTTGGTATAGGAACATGCCTCTTCGTAGTAAGGTTAGCAATCCGAGCAATCCGATCCAGGCAAAGTGCAACCTACCGCTGGCTGCCATCCACAATCCGAATGCGAGCAACGCAACTGCGCCGAGATAGAGCCCTATTCGCCGCAAGCGTTCGGCTACTTGTTTGTCTATATCGCTGTTTATCCGTTGCCACAATCGCCAGAGCAGGAATAGGGCGACTACAACGACTAGCAAACGAACCATGGAGCACCTTTTTTGCTTGAGTTTTGTTTCTGTTTGTTCGCCTCGCCATCGGGTTCTGCGCAACAATTATGCATGGTTTTCAAAAACGGGGTAATTTTTTTTATGCATGACAATAAAAAAACTTGACAGAGATTGCATGAGTCTCCAAGATGGCGAAAATTGAGCGTTTGCGGATTCGTTGATTAGACTATTTTTCACGAATAACGAATTTGCGTTTTGCTCGACAAATTTAGCCCCCAAATTTAACCCTAACGACAAGATAGGAGACCCCAATGTCAGAGTCTATATTGAAAACGATAAAAGAGAAAGAGATTGAATATGTCGATTTACGCTTCACCGACCTTCGAGGTAAATGGCATCACACGACGCAGCATGTTTCGACGGTCGATGAGGACTTTTTTGCAGAAGGCGCGATGTTCGATGGCTCGTCGATAGCTGGCTGGAAGGAGATTCACGAATCGGACATGCTACTGATACCCGATACCTCAAGCTATTTTCTAGACCCATTTACAGCGCAGAACACGCTTGTGCTCACCTGTTCGGTTCAAGACCCCTCGAATGGCGGCTTTTACAACCGCGACCCGCGCTCTGTTGCTGCTCGCGCCGGCGACTATCTTCGTGCGAGCGGCATCGCGGATACGGCTTACTTTGGTCCTGAGGCGGAGTTTTTCGTATTTGACGATGTGCGATTTGCTACCGACAGCCATCACATAATGGCTTCGATAGATTCCGAGGAAGGTCCCTACAATAGCGACCGCAATTACGAGGAGGGCAATTTCGGGCATCGTCCAAAAGAGAAAGGAGGCTACTTCCCAGTCCCGCCCGTTGATGCAGCCTTCGACTTGCGTTCTGAGATGGTAACCACCATGAAGGATTGTGGCGTTTCGGTTGAGAAGCATCACCACGAGGTTGCTCCCTCGCAGCACGAGATAGGCATCCGCTTTGACCGTTTGCTAAAGATAGCCGACCACCTGCAGATATATAAGTATTGCGTGCAGATGGTTGCGCACTCCTATGGCAAGACGGCGACTTTCATGCCGAAGCCGGTTTTTGGCGACAATGGCTCTGGCATGCACGTGCACCAGTCTTTGTGGAAGGACGGTAAGAACACATTTCTCGGCGATGGCTATTCCGACCTTTCCGAGACGGCGTTGTTTTACATTGGCGGGATTTTGCGCCATGCACGCGTTCTGAACGCCTTTGCGAACCCGACTACGAACAGCTACAAGCGTTTAGTTCCTGGCTTCGAGGCTCCGGTTTTATTAGCGTATTCTGCGCGCAACCGCTCTGCTGCTTGCCGTATCCCTACCTCTTCGAAGAACGCGCGTCGCATTGAGATAAGGTTTCCAGACCCGTCTGCGAATGCGTATCTTTTATTTTCGTCGATGCTTATGGCGGGTCTTGATGGTATTGCGAACAAGATAGATCCAGGCGAGCCGCGCGACCAAGACCTCTATAGGTTAGACGCAGCCGAGCTCAGCAAGATACCGAACGTTTGTGGCTCTTTGCGGCGGGCGTTGGATTGTCTCGACGAGGATCGCGCTTTTCTTAAAAGAGGAGATGTTTTTGACGACGACCTTATCGATGCCTACATCGGGCTCAAGCGTGCGGAGGTCGAGCAGTTCCAGAGCATGCCGCACCCGCTTGAGTATCAGTTGTATTATTCGGTCTAGGCTATGTGGCTAGGCTCTATGTAGCTAGGCTCTATGCAACTAGGCTCTATGCAACTAGGCTCTATGCAACTAGGCTATAGCTAGCTTAGTTGGGCTATATTTATACCTACGGGCTAACGGGCTATCTTTTTTCATTTTAGATAGGTTTTCTCACGCGCCTTGCTTTTGCGGATTTTTCTCGCGTAGCGTATTTTTTTTCGAGTTTACTATCGCAGCTTGCGCGGCGGCGAGTCGAGCGATAGCCACCCTATAGGGCGAGCAAGATACATAGTCTAATCCCTGCTCTTCGCAAAAAGCGATGGAGCGCGGGTCGCCGCCGTGCTCGCCACAAATTCCTAGCTTGAGATTTTCGCGTGCCTTTCGTCCTTTTTCGACGGCGAGCTCTATCAGCGCGCCTACTCCCCTGCGGTCGATTGTCGTAAATGGGTCGTGGTCGATGAATCCGAGCCTTTCGTATTCTTGCAGGAACGACCCTGCGTCGTCGCGGCTTATGCCCCATACTGTTTGGGTCAGGTCGTTAGTGCCGAAGCTGAAGAACTCTGCGCTTTCTGCGATTTTATCTGCGAGCAGAGCAGCCCTAGGCAGCTCAACCATCGTTCCTATTTTATACTCGAGTTTTGGGCTTTTTTTCTCTTTGCGCACTTCTTCGGCAGTTGCGAGCACGATTGCACTGAGTTTATCGAACTCTTCTTTTGTGGCGATAAGGGGTAGCATAATTTCGCAAAGGGGAGTGGCTCCTTCCTCGCGCGCGATTATAGTAGCCTCGAATATTGCACGAGCTTGCATACGGCAAATCTCTGGGTATGTAGCGAGCAACCTTGCGCCGCGATGTCCTAGCATGGGGTTGCTTTCTTTGAGTCGCGCGGTGCGCGCTTTAGCGTCGCTGAGCGAGAGTGTCAGCTCTGGCTTAAGGCTTTCGACCAGTGCCTTCAAGTCGGCATCGCTATGGGGTAGGAATTCGTGCAAGGGCGGGTCGAGCAACCTGATAGTCACGGGCAAGTTATCCATGGCTTTGAATATTTTGACGAAGTCGAGCCGTTGCATCGGCAACAATTTTGCGAGTGCTGCTTCTCGTTCTTGCGGAGTTTGCGCGAGTATCATAGCTCGCATTGCGGTAATTCTTTCGCCCTCGAAGAACATATGCTCTGTTCTGCATAGCCCTATTCCTTCGGCGCCGAAGCTTCGCGCGAGTTTTGCGTCTTCTTCTGTATCTGCGTTTGCGCGTATAGCCATCCTTCTGGCTTTATCGCACCATTGCATCATTCGGTGGAAGTATTGGTCTAGCTCTGGTAGGATCATTTCGACTTTTCCGATATAGACTTCGCCTTTTGCGCCGTCTATGGATAGGAAGTCGCCTTCTTTGAGGGTTATATCTTTGACATGCAGGGTTTTATCTTCTGCATCGATTACGAGCTCGCTTGCCCCGCATACGCAGGCTCTTCCCATACCTCTTGCGACGACTGCAGCGTGGCTAGTCATGCCGCCGCGCGCGGTGAGGATTCCTTTAGCTGCGTACATCCCGTGAATATCTTCTGGCGAGGTTTCTGTACGCACGAGTAGTACATCTTGTCCGTTTCTGGCTCTGTTTTCGGCTTCGTCTGCGGAGAAGACGATCGTCCCGCACGCGGCGCCTGGCGATGCTGGTAGGGCGCGGATTAGCAGTTTTTTTTCAGCCTTAGGGTCGAGCCTTGCGTGCAGGAGCTGGTCGAGCGATTGTGGCTCGATATGCATTATTGCTTCTTCTTGGGTTATCTGTCCTCGTTCGAGCATATCGCAGGCTATGCGCACGGCTGCTTGGGCGGTTCTTTTTCCAGCGCGAGTTTGCAATAGGAAGAGCTTATCTTTTTCGACTGTAAACTCGATGTCTTGCATATCGCGGTAGTGTTTTTCGAGTATGCCTCGCACTGCCATGAGCTCGGCGAAGATGTTGGGTTTGCTTTTCTCAAGCGAGAGCGGGGCTATCTGTGCTCGCCCTTGTCCTAGCTCTTGTCTTTGAGCTTTCTCCGAGATGGGTTGCGGGGTTCGCACGCCGGCTACGACATCTTCGCCTTGCGCGTTTAGGAGGAATTCTCCGTATAGATAGTCTTCGCCGTTCGATGGATTTCTAGTGAAGGCGACGCCGGTTAGGCAGTCTTCGCCCATATTTCCGAACGCCATGGCTTGAATGGTCACGGCGGTGCCCCAGGCTTCTGGTATATTGTTGAGCTTTCGATAGGTTTTTGCGCGTGGCGACAGCCAGCTTTTGAACACTGCCGAGGTTGCTTGGCGCAGTTGTTCTATGGGGTCTTGGGGGAAGGGTTTGCTGTCGCGCTCGACGAGCTCTTTGTATAGGTCTACCAGCTCTTCGAGTTGCGCTTCTGTGAGCTCTGTATCGAGGGTTTTATCGTGCTTTTGTTTGCACTCTTCGATTAGGTTTTCGAACTTATAATGGGGTATATTGAGGACGACATTTCCGTACATGTGGATGAAGCGGCGATAGGAATCGAGCGCGAAGCGTCTATTGTTGCTGGCTTTTGCGAGTCCGAGTAGCGTTTTATCGTTCAGCCCGAGGTTTAGAACTGTATCCATCATCCCTGGCATAGATACGCGGGCGCCTGAGCGCACGGAGACGAGCAGGGGATTATCGGCGTCGCCGAAGTTTTTACCGAGGTTTGTCTCCAGAGCCTTGAGGGCTTCGATTATTTGCGGCTCTAGCTCTGCTGGCAGGGTCTGGTTATTTTTGTAGAATTTTTTGCAGGCTTCGGTTGAGACGATGAACCCTGGCGGTACATTCAGCCCGATTTCTGCCATCTCGCAGAGGTTTGCGCCTTTGCCACCGAGCAGGTTTCGCATATCGGCGCTCCCTTCGTTATGCTCTTTAGCGAAGCGATAGACGAGCTTTTCTGTTGGCGAGGGCTGGTGGGGGAGGGGACTAGACATGATCGTGCTTACTCGGCTGTTCTTGCCTGGCTGTGTTTGCATGACTATTTTTGCATTACCATTCTTGCATTACCATTCTTGCATGACTATTCTTGCATGACTATTCTTGCATTACCATTCTTGCATTACCATTCTTGCATAACTTGTGCTTCTTTACGGGCTTTTTTGCCTGCTTTTCTGCACTAGGTCTTTATGGTGTATTTTATCGAAATTAGCAAGCTCTCCGAACCTGCGAAAGATGCGGTAGAGTAGGATTACGCGATTGTCCCGTATTTTTTTATCTTCGACATTGACCATGACTTTGTCGAAGAAGGCGTCGAGCGGGCTCTTTAGCTCTGCTAGGCTTTCTAGTTTTTGCTGATAGCTCAGCTGGCTCCAAGCACTGCCTTCCACTATAATATCCTCCGCGACCGCAAAGAGTGCCTTTTCTTCTGGTTTTTCAAATAATTCAGGCTCTGGCAGTTTTTTAACTTCTGCATTTGGGTCTAATACAAGAAACCCTAATTTTAGGTCGCTAGATAGCATCGCCTGGAGTCGACGAAAGATTTCTGCGAGATGGTTATTTTTATCCATTTCTCCATTTAAGATTTTTATGCGCTCAAGCATTTCTAATATATTGCAATTTTCGACAATTGAGACTTCGGTTAATATCGCCTCGATACAATCTACTCTTATTTTTTTGTGATTATGAATTAACCATTGGTGCAGCCGAGTGAGCATAAAACGAATAGGTTCTGGTGGATTATCAAGACCAGATAACTCGTCTATATTTTCAGATATGCTAGCCGCCTGATTATAAATATTTTTTTTTGCCTCAGCAAAAATTATCGATAGTGGTAGGTAGTAACTATATTTTAGGTTATTGTTAAAAGTAACGATATTTATAACGCTGAAAGCGTAGCGTCTTAGGAAGAAGGGGTCGCCAGAGCCGCTTGCCCTTTCGCCCGCAAGCCATAAGGATACTAGACTATCTATCGTATCTGCTAGGTTGGTGATTCTAGCATGGTAGCTTTCGTCGTCGTCATAGTGTTCTTGCGGTTCTAAAGAATTATTAATTATAGATTGTAGCTTTGGGAACTCGCGTACCGTTTCTGTCGCCAAGCTCATTGTATTTTTATCCACTTCTTTTTCGGCAAAAGCACTATTATATTTTTTAGAAATATTAATGTTGTTGTTATGTTTTTGTATTTCATCAAAAATTATAGGCATTAATTTTTTAACGCGGCTATTCTTGTCGGCGATAGAACCAAGCTTGGGATGGAAGGTTATATGCTCTAGCCTTTTAATATGCTCAGAGTTAGGAATCTTCTTGTCTCGCTCCAACATAAACTTAGCATCCGCGAGCCTTGCGCGCACCACACGCTCTACTCCCCCGCTGACCTTATCCTTATCCGTAGCTTGCGATATATTAGCCACGAAATAAAATTCGACTTTTTTCTCTATAGAACCTGCGTTGTAGATAATTTTTTGATGGTGGTTAAGGACTGCCTGAATTAAAGGGAGTGGCAGAGATAGAAACTCTTCGTCGAAATATCCCTTTAGCACGCATGGATATTCGGTTAGACTGGCGTTCTCCTCGATGATTATATTTTGGCTATTATCTACAGACCCAACATCCTTTTTAATCATCTCTAACCTTTTCTGATAAATCGGCTCTACATAGTTATCGCGCAGCTTGCTTTCATAGTCTTTTATACCCGTGACCGCAAAAGGCTTGGCGGAGGTGAGCGTAGCCGCGCGCGTCTCGTTGGTAAAATCTAACTTTTCTTGCTCGCCCCGCCCGTTGTCCCGCTCGTTGCACAACTCGCTACCTAAACCTATCGAGCCTTTAACTCGGCATCCGTCGAAGACGACCAAGATGCGCCTGAGCGGTCGCACCCAGCGGAAACTCTGGGAGGCGAACCGCATAGAGACCTTTAGCTCCTTCTGCATCTGCCTTACTACCGCTGAGACGACCTCGCCCAAAAGCTCGCTTGTCGCGACCGGCCGATGCTCTATTTCGAGAGCGTAATAGTCGCCCTTATCAGCATCCTTTTTAATAGAGCACTCTTTTTCCGAGTTTAGATTATTTTTGCGCAAGAACCCCTCTAGAGCTGTTTGTGGCGAGGCAACCCGCGGTCCCTTAATCTCCTCTCGCCAAGCCTTACTTTTTTTCGGCACAGAGTAAAAAGCAACAGCCACTCGGCGCGGCGTCCAGTAGAGTTGCGACTTGCCAAAAGGCTCTTCCCAATTCTTTTCTTGCGAGCTCCTTGCTTGTACTGCCTCCTTGTGAAAACCGAGCGCGCGTAGCAACTCGGCTTGCAATAACTTCGTCAAGTTTTGTGCCATCGGCTCTTGCATGCGCCACGGTATCTCCTCGCTGTAGAGCTCGACGATAAGCTCCGCCGCATCTACATTTTGCGAGTTCAATTCTTCACCAAACGAGGTATCCGCTGACATACTTTTAGATATATTAATATCTACATTATTAGTAGGATTAGACTTTGCGCGCTTTTATAACTTTTCGCATTACTTTACCGTTTAGCCTCGCGCCGTTCCTCACCGAGCCAGACGGCACAGCATGCGTGCGCGAGCTGCCTGACGCGCAGAACATAATCTGGTCGAGCGTTCTGCTGCACCGCCCCGCGCGCATCGAGTAAGTTAAACAAGTGCGATGCCTTCAAGCAATAGTCGTATGCTGGCAGAGCGTCGTCTTTATTTTCCGCCCTATCGCACAGAGCGATACATTGTTTTTCGCTTTCGCTGAACTGCTCGCGAATTTTATCTACATTTGCGAGCTCGAAGTTGAACCGCCCGTATGATTTTTCCATCTCTATGTATATTTCTCCGTACTTCATATTTTGATTATACTGCAACTCGAAGATGGACTCTTTTTCCTGCAAGTACATCGCCAGCCTCTCTAACCCGTATGTTAGTTCAGTCGAGACGGGCTTGCACGGGAATCCGCCGACCTGCTGAAAGTATGTAAATTGCGAGACCTCCATGCCGTCGCACCAGACCTCCCACCCCAAGCCTTTTGCACCGAGCGTTGGACTTTCCCAATCGTCCTCGACGAACCTTATATCGTGTTTTTCCACCTCGATTCCAATCTCCCTTAGCGATTCTAGGTATAGCTCTTGGCTATCGTTAGGCGAGGGCTTTAGCAAGACTTGGAACTGGAAGTAGTGTTGCAAGCGATTAGGATTCTCTCCATAGCGTCCATCAGCGGGTCTTCTGCAAGGCTGCACATAGGCGGCTTTCCAGCTTTCGCCTGCAGCGCTTGCGGGGGTGAGGGCTTTGAGCGCGGTCGCCCAGTGAAATGTGCCGGCGCCGACTTCCATATCGTAGGGCTGTAGGATCACGCAACCCTGCCTTGCCCAGTATTGCTGCAGGGCTATTATCATGTCTTGGAAGTGGTATGGTTTTTTTGCCATAGAGAGTACTCTAACGCGCGAGCTTACTACTCGCAAGCACTTGGATGCGAGCATTGCACCAGGATTTTATTTATTAGGGTTTTATTTTTAGCGAGTGATTTTAGTCTACGAATGCTATAAGCGGCACGGTATCTAATGCCGATTACTATATGCGACTAATGCATATAATATATGATGACATGACTTAGTAGCTCGTCTAGAGTTTATTTATGCCGAAGCGAACGGACCTTGAGACTATTTTAATAATTGGTGCTGGTCCGATAGTGATTGGTCAGGCTTGTGAGTTTGACTACTCTGGCACGCAAGCCTGCCGAGCTCTGCGCGAGGAGGGCTATCGAGTAGTTTTAGTAAACTCGAACCCTGCGACGATAATGACGGACCCAGAGATAGCGGACCGCACCTATATCGAGCCACTGGCACTAGCTAGTCTGACGAACATCATCGCCAAAGAGAAGCCCGATGCTTTACTGGCTACCGTCGGCGGTCAGACAGCGTTGAACGCGGCTTGCGACTTGGATAGGGCTGGCATCCTTGCAAGCCATAACGTTCAGCTCATAGGAGCCTCGATCAGCTCGATTGAGACGGCGGAGGATCGCTGGCTTTTCAAGAAGACGGTCGAGGCTGCGGGGCTTAGTTGTCCTCGTGCGGTGCGTATTTCGCGCGAAGGCCAGAGCGCAGAGGCGCTGGCGAAGGTAGGGCTGCCGGCGATAGTTAGACCAGACTTCACGCTAGGCGGCAGCGGTGGCGGCATCGCCTACAATAAGGAGCAACTAAGCTCCCTCATCAAGCTGGCGCTGAATAGCTCACCGAGCCATTCGGCGATTGTCGAGGAATCGGTTATCGGCTGGAAGGAGTTCGAGATGGAGGTAGTGCGCGACCATAAGGATAACGCGATCATCGTCTGTTCTATCGAGAACCTCGACCCGATGGGCGTGCATACGGGGGATTCGATAACGGTCGCCCCCGCCCTGACCTTGAGCGACAAGGAGCTACAAATCATGCGAGACGCCTCGCTCGAGGTTTTGCGCCGAGTAGGTGTCGATACTGGCGGAGCGAATGTTCAGTTTGCGCTCAATCCTCGCGATGGCACGATGCTGGTCATCGAGATGAACCCGCGAGTATCACGCTCGTCGGCACTCGCCTCGAAGGCGACTGGCTTTCCAATAGCCAAGATTGCCGCCAAGCTTGCGGTCGGCTACAGCCTAGACGAGCTATCGAACGACATGACGAGAACTACTCCCGCGAGCTTTGAGCCCGCGCTGGATTATGTTGTAGTCAAGATTCCGCGCTTTGACTTTGAGAAGTTCCCCGGTGCCGACCGCACGCTGACGACGCATATGAAGTCTGTCGGCGAGGCGATGGCGATCGGTCGCTCTTTCGATGAGGCGTTGCAAAAGGCACTACGCTCGATGGAGATAGGGTTGAGCGGCTTTGACAATGTTTTGCTCTCGGACGACCTATCGGAGAGGGAAGCATCCGAGCGGATCGAGCAAGGCTTGGCGCAACCTTGCCCTGAGCGTATTTTGTTTATCGCTGAGGCCTTGCGCCGAGGCGTCTCGATCGAGGAGATTGCGCGCTTGAGCTCGATCGACCCGTGGTTTTTACGGCGCATCGCGGGTTTGATAGAGGTTGAGGGTGAGATTTTAGCGCACGGCAAACGGCGCCTGCGCGCTAGCCAAATTTTATCTTGGAAACGTTGCGGTTTTTCTGACGCGCGAATAGCGTTTCTGGGCGGTCGCAAGGAGGAGCAGGTTCGCAAACGTCGTCAAGCGCTAGGCGTTCGAGCTGTATATCGGCGCATCGATAGCTGTGCTGCGGAGTTTCCAGCGCATAGTGCTTACATGTATAGTAGCTATGCCGAGGGTCAGCCTGTGGTTTGCGAGTCTGAGCCGAGCGATAGAGAGAAGGTGGTTATTTTAGGTGGCGGACCTAATCGCATCGGTCAGGGTATAGAGTTTGACTATTGTTGCGT
>JABABG010000041.1 GCA_014238315.1 Alphaproteobacteria bacterium | reverse complement strand
TGCTAGGTGGTTGTGCTACTATGTCGGTGAATGTGCCACCGCGGTCTATCCAAAAATACCACATGGGTTAGATTATAGGATATAGTTTTAGCAGTTCTAGCCTTTTGTCCTCGTAGCTCAGTAGGATAGAGCACAGGATTCCTAATCCTGGGGTCGTGGGTTCGAATCCCGCCGAGGACGTGCAGGAATAACTACGAGTATAACTACGAGTGTTGCGATGGCGTCAAACGAAACGCCAAACAAAAGAAAAAAAGAACCTCAGCCTCAAACCAAACCGAGCTGTCTCTTCCTTCTGTCCGCCCAAGCAACGCCGAGCCTATCGACCGTCAAGCCCATAAAGGCGATACATAACCCGACTACCAAACCCTTCCCAGCGTCGTTGAAGGTCAATGCGCGAAAAATTTCTTGTCCCAGATCGGTAGTGCCGATGAAGGCGGCGATGGTTACCATGAATAGGGCGAACATAATTGTCTGGTTGATGCCGAGCATTATCTCAGGGAGTGCCAGAGGCATACGCACCTTCCACAACACCTGAGCAGTAGTAGCGCCAGAGGTTATTGCCGCCTCGATGGTCTCGCTAGCGACCCCCCGCAAACCAAAGATGCTGTAGCGGATTATCGGGATCGATGCGTAGATGACGACCGCCATAATCGCTGCCACATCGCCAACCCGAAAGAGCATTATGACGGGTATCAGGTATATGAAAGAGGGAAAGGTTTGTAGACTATCGCATACTAGCATAACGAACTTCGCGCGCCGCTCTGAGAAGGAAGCCCAAATTCCTAATGGTAGCCCCAACAATAGGCAGCATAGCAGGGATACGAAAACCATATAGGCGGTTATGGTCGAGCGAGCCCAGTATCCGGAAAAGACGATGAATAGCACGAACCCGGCCACGAGCGCGGCGAGCTTGAAGCCACCCAATCGGTATCCCGTTGCAGCCACGAGCAATAAGTAGAACGGCCAAGGTAGCCACTGGAAAGTGCTGCGTATGGGGATCAGTACATATATCAAAAATCCCTCGCGGAAAATACTGAGCGCGTCGAACCAATGCACCGTTATGTAGCGCACGAGGCTATCCCATAGAGGAGCCGTTGTTATCGTCCACTCGTCTGGAAAGCTCTGCCCCAACGGATGCAATGCGGCAGCGAGAAAAGTTACAACCACGACGAGCAAAGCCACGCTCGAATGAGGAAAGCGTTGCCACACCGCGCCGACAAGTTTGTGCTCATAAGGTTTTTTCTGGCTGAAGGCGATTGTCAAGCGGTCGAGTGTTACCGCGACAAAGACTATTGCGACCCCTATCTCCAAGGCTTGCCCGATTCGCAAAGACTGGAGTCGGAACAGCAAGTCCTGCCCCAAGCCCTTCGCGCCGATGAACGAGGAGATGACGACCATCGCCAAGCATTGCATCACGACTTGGTTTACGCCAAGTAGCAAAGCCTGCAAGGCAGAGGGCAACTCTACCCGCCATAGCATCTGGCGCGCTGTGCAACCTGCCATCAACCCCGCCTCGCGCACTTCGTTTGACACGCCTTGCAAACCGACCAAAGTCAAGCGAGCCATCGGCGGGAATGCGAACAATATAGTTGCGATGACGCCAGCCTTATGCGAGACCCCAATAAAAATCGCAACGGGTATCAGGTAAGAGAAATGCGGCAGGGACTGAAAAACATTTAGCAACGGCCAAGTGATACGCTCGACCCGCAATGAGCGAGCTGCGGATATACCGATGCCGAGCCCAATGATAGTCGCTATCGGTGCTGCGACCAAGACGACCGACAAGGTCACCAACGATAGCTTCCATTTTCCAAATAGAGCCATGTAGAAAATACAACCGCCAGCAAGGAAAGCCAAGCGCGCACCCTTGAGCCACCAACCAAAAATGAAAGCCAAGCCGACCAGAGTAGTCCATGGCAGAGATGGCAAGCCTAGCGAGGGAAACCCGGCTGTTAGCAAACCCTCGACAAAATCTAGCGGTACATCGATGCTAGAGGCTATAGCCCGCGTTATATCGCGGAAGGTTATATCGAATAGCAACGGCGTGCTCTTCAAGAATCCGACTATTGCATTGATGATATCGACGAACGGCAGTGCCATCTCGCGCGGCCAAACGCGAGCCCAAGCGGGCAGGGAATAAGGTTGCGAGGCGGGAACAATTGCCAGTAGCAATATAAAAACACTCGAGCCAAGTAGCAACACTAGTGGCAATCGAGCTAACAGAGAGGCTACTTTGATCTTACTCACTGAAACATGATTTTTATCAGAGCTTCGCGCGAAAGACTGCCGACCACTCGCTTATTTTCGTCGACAACAGCGCATGGCTTATCGCTTGCCAAAACCTTAGCGGCGACATCCGCCAAGACCTCACCCTGTGCAATCGCGAGTTCTTTATCCGCCTTAGCCTCGCTTGCTGCCATGATGCTGCGCACTGTTATCACCTTCTCGCGCGCAACGGAGTGCGTAAACTCGCGCACATATTTTGTTTTAGGCGCGAGTAGGATTTCTTCAGGAGTTGCGGTCTGCTCGATGCGCCCCTCGTTCATCAGCACGATTCGATCAGCCAACCTTATCGCCTCGTCGAAATCGTGGGTAACGAACAAGATTGACTTTCTAAGCCTGCTCTGCAGGTCGAGGAACTCGTCCTGCATTTCGCGTCGTATGAGGGGGTCTAACGCTGAGAAGGGTTCGTCGAGGAACCACAGCTCTGGCTTGACGACCAAAGAACGCGCGATGCCAACGCGTTGCTGCTGCCCGCCGGATAGCGCGCGCGGATAGTGATCTTCGCGCCCGCCCAGACCCACCAACGCTACTATCTCCTGCGCACTCTTGTTGCGTTGCTCACGAGCTATGCCCTGCATTTCCAAGGGGAACGCGACATTTTCGAGCACCGTGCGATGCGGTAGCAAGGCAAAGTTCTGAAACACCATACCCATCTTATGGCGTCTTATATTGATAGTTTCTTTCTTGCTTGCCGCCAGAAAATCCCGCCCTTGGAAGATAACCGAGCCACAAGATGGCTCGATCAAGCGCGATAAGCAACGCACCAAGCTAGACTTGCCAGAGCCAGACAAGCCCATAACGACAAGGATTTCGCCACGATATAGGTCGAGCGAGGCGTCTCGCACCGCCGCCTCGACCTCTGGCATAAAACTGCTACTAGAGTCTTTTTTTGCAAAGTTTGTTTTTGTTTTCTTATCCAGCTTTTTTTCGGCAGATAGTTTGCGCTTTAGGGTAGCCTCTAGGGCTCCATAGACCTTCCAAAGTCCGCGACAAGAAAGCAGAGGTTGTTCGCTTGCTCCTGCTTGCTGGCTAGTCGCCACGCTCAAGTTTTCATCCCATTCAGAGACACCTGCACCTGCTGTCCCTCATTTTCCCGCGCTATATCTATCCCAAACATATATCTCCAAAGTATATATATCCAAAATGTATATATCCCAAATATATCTATCCCAAATATATCTATCCCAAATATATCTATCCCAAATATATCTATCATAGCCAAACTCCCAAACCACACGCCTGCTAAAGCCACAAGCTAGATTGTTCTCCCACTCAACAACACCCCCTCCCCCTACCTACTCCCCATCGTATCCACAAGCTCCCCCCCAAAAACACCGCACGAGCCGAATCAGGCTAATGCCACAGCAGAGACACCGAAATAAGCCAGACAGCCCCCCAAGAAATAGCCCCTCCCCCCTCACGCTACGCGAACTACATCACGCCACGGAGATGGGGGAGGTCTGCTACTCTAGACTCTTTATACTTGCAATGGAATTTGCAAGTAAGTCTTGCTTATGAGAGGTGTTGAGGCAAAAACAGCTAACACCGTCTAACAGACGATTAGTTCCATTTCTGCCATTTTGTGTTATCCGCCAACCACTTGTCTGCGGCGGCTTCTGGCTCCATATTGTCGACATCGGCGAGTTTAGCCATCACAGCGATATCGAGGTTAGAGAAGTCTATTTGCTCGATTATATCGGTAGCGTCTGGGTTTTCTTCTTGGAACTTTTTAGACACGCCGATTTTGAGGTATCCCCCTTTAGGGTTTCCGCAATCGTAGGTTTTTTCTTTGTTGATTCCCCACGAAGCGTCGCTGAGGCATTTTTCATCGTATTCTGGGAATTCGATGAATTTTCCCTCGTATAGAGCTTCGATGAAGTTAGGCGTCCAGTTGAAGAGGACGATAGGTGCTTTACGCTCCATCGCGGATTCTAGCTCTGCCCATAGGGCGGCGGCGGAACCTGCATTTACGACCTCGAAGTTCACGCCCAAGCCTTCGACTCGTTCGTTATCGTGCTTCAACCAGTCTACTGGACCAGCGAGGAATCTTCCTTTGGGTTTAGTTTCTGCTGTAGCGAATTTCTCAGCGCAAGCGTTGAGAGCTTCCCAATCGGGCAGTCCTGGACAAATCTCTTCGACATGAGCCGGGTACCACCACTCTTCGCGAGTCTTTGCATCGTGAGTTGCTAGATCGACAACGCAACCTTCGTCTACGACCTTTTCGAATGCGACCCCGAATGCACCCTGCCATACTTCGTGGACGAGGTCGATATCTCCCTCGCACATAGAGGTATATACGACCTGGCTATCGGAGGACACATATTCGACTTTAAAACCTTGTTTTTCCAAAATTTTACCGACGATATTAGCCCCGACTATTTGGCTAGACCAGTTATGTATGGGGATACGGATCGGCGCGACATTGGCGCGCTCTGCCATCATATCCTCCGTTGACATTTTATCGCCCATCATCCCGGAACGCATTCCGACGACGACAACGACAACGGCAACGACTGCTATGGCGATTAGGACCATAGGCTTTTTAATAAAATCGATCATTATTACGACTACCTCTCGAAGCTATTAGAGC
>JABABG010000042.1 GCA_014238315.1 Alphaproteobacteria bacterium | reverse complement strand
TTGAGTATATCTGCGAGATGATGCCTAGTCTTTAGTGACAAGCTACCCATGATACCGAAATCGACTGGCACCATGGTGCCATCTGGCTCGATGAATAGATTACCTGGATGTATATCGGCGTGGAAGAATCCGTCGCGGAATGTTTGCTTGAAGAAGATACGCGCCGAGCGAGCGAGCAATTCTTCGCGCTCGATTCCGAATTTTTCCAAGGCTTTGTGGTCATCGATGCGCACGCCATCGACCCACTCTAGGGTTAGTACGCGCTTGTTTGTGCGCTCCCAGTCTATCTCAGGCACGCGAAATTTTTCCTCACCTCGCATATTTTCGGCGAGCTTACAAGCAGCCGCCGCCTCGCGCCGCAGGTCTAGCTCCCCTTCGAGCCATTGCGCGTAGGTATCGAGTATGATTGAGAAGCGCAGCTCCTTGAGACGCGGCTTACGCCACTCGATGAACTTTATGGCGAGCCTTGTCAGAGCGACCTCGCGTCTAAACTGCTCTTCGATGCGCGGTCGTAGAACCTTCACGGCTACGACTTTTCCATCGAGGGTCTGCGCGCGATGTACTTGCGCGACCGATGCGGCGGCGGCGGGCTTAGCCTCGAAACTTTTGTATATTTCGCCAATTTTTTGACCGAAGGCTTTCTCGACCTCCGCGCGAATAACCTTCGCTGGTAGAGCTGGCATGCGATCTTGCAACTGCGCGAGAGCTTGCGCTACTTCGATGCCGACCAAATCGGGACGGACCGATAGGGCTTGTCCGAGCTTTGCATAGCTACCCCCCAAGCGCGCGATTGCGAGTTGCAATTTTTCAGCCCGCCGCTCTTTAGTGTTATTACGAGCGATTACTTTATATATATAATCCAGCGGTCGAGGTATGATGCCTAAGCCCGCCAGCGTGTAGATTGCCCCCACGCGCACGAAACAATATAGACACCTGCACAATGCTGCGAGTGTTGCCCAACGCCCGACCGCGTAAATTTTTGCGTTTTTGCGCGATGCCATCACTACGCGCGAGCCACTACGCGCGGAGCGGCTATTGGAAGACTCGCTCACAACTTCCAACCCCAATGCAACCCTGCTATGCCACCAGCCAAGGAGGCGTGGCGATGATTTTGAAACCCTGCATCGCCTATGGCTTTTTGCAACTCAGACGGCGTTAGGAATCTACGAATACTCTCGGTGAGGTAGAGATAGCTCTCGCGGTCGTTGGCTATTTTTGCGCCCAAGTACGGCACAACCCGCGAACACCATAGCTGGTATATGGGTGCGATTGCAGCCTCTGGCACGGGAGCGAACTCTATAGCGAAGAACCTGCCACCGAAACGCAAGCAGCGGTATATTTCTTGTAACGCGCGTATTGGCGATGTTGCGTTTCGCAACCCCCAAGCGCAGGTTGCGCAATGGAACTGCTGAGATTCGAGGCTTGAGTTTTCCATATCGTCTTCGATGAAGACGCTCCTATCGCGCAACCCTTTTGCCAGAGCTCTACTATAGCCTACCTCCAACATTTTAGAGCTAATATCGGTTATGGTTGCCATCTTGCCGCCAGCTTTTAGGAATCGAAATGCGACATCGCCGCTACCTCCTGCTACGTCCCACAATAGCTCGTGTTTTTGCGGAGCCATCTTCCGCACCATCTCGCGCTTCCAAAGGCGATGCAGCCCGAGGCTCATTGCATCGTTCATCAGGTCGTATTTTTTAGCGACCCGATCGAAGAGCTCTCGCACGCGCGGTTGTTTTTCAGCAGTATTTACGCGCTGGCTACCGAAATCGACCTTAGTTTTTCCACCTTTATCCATCGCACTAGGATAGCACGAGGCGCGCTAGGATAGCATGAGGGTTTATTTAGGGTATTTTACTGCTCTGATTGCATCAGCCTCCTTGCAAAAGTTGTATAATTATGATTCTTTATATTTATGGAACCCACTTTCCCCCCACTGCGCTGCCCTCTATTGCGACTACGGGCAAGATTATGGACGAGCCTATAGGTCGTTGCACGGGATTAGTCTCGCCGTGCATATCCGTATGCGAGATAGACGAGACGAGCGGCTTTTGCAAGGGCTGCCAGCGCACGCGAGCGGAGATTCGCGGCTGGTCGCGCGGCAATAGACTTGACCAGTTGAAGATTATCGATGCGCTTAGAGAGCGTAGGTTACGCTTAGGCTTACGCCCGCGCCGTAGTACGAAACGGCGCAAGGTTTTAGGATTATGATTGGGTTTTATGTTAGGTTTTGAGCAGGTCTTGAGCAGGTCCTGATCAGGTCTTGAGCAGGTCTTGAGTAGGTCTTGAGTAGGTCTTAAGTTAGAGTATGCTTGGCAACCCCCCAGACGAGCTACGGGCTGAGCGGAGCTCTGGTCGAGCGCATCGGCTAGCGAGTGCTTTCTGGCATTTCGCGCATTCTGAGAGACGCGCGTCGCTATTTTTGCCGCTGGCTATTTTGCTTTTTTTGTCGCTTATTTCGTATGATTCGCGAGATTCTTCGCTGAACACGGCGAGCGATTCTTCGCTAGAGGTTGCGAATTGGCTTGGTCTCGGCGGTGCGATAGTCGCGGACTTACTCGTACAGCTGTTCGGCAAGGGCAGCTGGTTATTCGTCTGCGTGGTAGCGAGTTTTTCGGTGCAGAGTCCGCGCGGCATATTTTTGCGCTACATTTTCTTGGTCTCGAGCTTACTATTGGCATCGAGTGCTTACGCGCTTGTAAACCCTGAGGCTACGAACGCCTGGCCTGCGGGTGGCGGGGGGGTTGTCGGCGAGGCTGTGCGCAATGTTGCTTATAGCGACAATCTGACCATTGCGCTTGCGAGCGTATTGACGGCTTTTTTCGCGTCATTGGGTTTATTTTTTGCCTCGGCGCCGAGTTTGCCGCGCGCGTTTTATGGCTTTGTCGGCTCTACTTTTTCTCTTTTGCGCGGACAGGTCGAGTTGTTGCGCGATACGGGCTACGCTTTGAGCAAGACTCTGGATAAAAGCAAAGGCCGAGAGCGTCCACATTGGAACACGAGCGAGGCTTCGGATGCGAGCGAGGCTTCGGATACGAGCGAGGCTTCGAGAGCGACTGGCGAAGAACCGCTACTTCTACGCGACCCGATAGACTTTTCCGACTCTTTTTCCGACTCTTCTCCAGACGAGGCGGAGTTGCAAGCAGAGATACAAGAAGGCGAGATTCCGCCGCCCTCGCAATATGAGGAAGGGCTGGCGAGGGATGCGTATAGTGGCGACATAAGTAGCCCAATTGGTAACCCAATGGGTAACCCAATGGGTAACCCAATGGGTAACCAAGCGGGTAACCAAGCGGGTAA
>JABABG010000127.1 GCA_014238315.1 Alphaproteobacteria bacterium | reverse complement strand
TCGCAAAATCGAGCGCACAAAACAGCCAAAGCAATAACCATCTTTGCCCGATAATCACAGGCTGCGCCATCAGCGACCTTGCCCCCTCGCTAGCCGCCAGAACTATAGTCCTTGAGAGCCTATTCTCGCCGCTACTACTGCTACCCTTCTTGCTAAGAGCGAGCAGGAGCCACGGGCTGATCTTCGAGGTAAGTTGGCAAAAAGTAACACAAGGAGTCGTGACACAAGGATTAGTCACAATAGCCATAAAAGATGGCAGCTTGGCTAAACTAGACGCTAGCAACGAGGCACTGCTATGCGACCTTGCGCAAAAAGTCAAAGTCACAATCCAAGAACAAGAAAAGACAAATGCCGAAAAAGAGTCTAGCGAACGGGATGCGTCCATAGGGTCCGTAGAGTCCGTAGGGTCCATAGAGCCCATAGGGTCTATAACGCAAGCAGGCAAGTCGCGAGGAAGCCCCGTGCGCGAACAGGACTGGCAAGAGCTACAAGCCTACGCGGCGCGCATCTACGTGCCGGCGAGTGAAGAATCTCGGTTGCGTGGTGCTGGCGCGATAGAAGACGAAAACTAAACCCAAAACAACTAAGTCTAGGAATAAGCCGAAAAGCTAAATATCGACCAGAGTCTCAACCAGAGTCTCAACCCAATTGCCGCGAGCAGGTCGAGGAGCAGCTTAGCCTTTGCGAGCAACCTATTCTGCAAACTCTTTACCCTGCAAATATTTTACCCTGCAAACAATTTTTTCTTGCGAGCAGCTTAGCTTTTACCGACTATGTTATGCTCTGGTCCGAGTGGAAATTTTGTGATATTTTCGGCACCCTCCTCGCCGATGATCAAGAGATCGTGCTCGCGATAACCACCCGTAGCTTCGTGTCCTTCGGGCATAGTTACCATCGGCTCCATCGATACTATCATGCCTGCTTGTAGTACAGTATCGACATCCTCGCGCAACTCGACGGCAGCCTCGCGCCCGTAATAATGGCATAGCGTGCCAAAGGAATGCCCGTAGCCAAAAGAGCGGTATTGTAAGAAATCCCACTCTCTATACATCTCGTTTAGCTCCAACGCTATATCGCAACAACGCACGCCTGGTCGCATCAGCTCTAGCCCGCGTCTGTGCACCGCGCAATTTTTCTGCCACACGTCTAGTTGAGCATCGCTAATCTTGTCACAAAACAGCGTGCGTTCCAACGCACTATAGTATCCAAACATCATCGGGAAGCAATTGAGCATCATTATATCGCCAGATTCGATAACTCTATTAGTAACCGGGTTATGCGCGCCATCGGTATTGATGCCAGATTGCAGCCAAGTCCAAGTATCCATCAACTCGACCTCGTCGAAAGAAGAGGCTATCTCCTTGATCATCTTATTGGTGGAAGCCAAAGCTACCTCCCACTCGCGCGCGCCTGCGTGAATTGCTTCCCGACAAGCCTCGCCGCCAAGGTCGGCTATCCGCGAGCCCTCGCGTGTCAAACTCTGCTCCTCGATAGACTTAACCGCACGCATCCACATGGCGGCTTGCGCAACATCGACAAACTCTACCTCGCCCAGAGCCTCCTCAAGCTGCCGCCGTAAGTCGAGCGTTGCATGGTCGAACTCTATGCCTAAGCGTCCTACGCCCTTAGCCAAGCCCTTGATAGTGAAAAAATAGTTATCCTTACGCCAATCGGTGTAGGAGACATTCTCACCAAAAGTTTTGCGCCAAGGCTGTCCGCCATCGACAGCCGCAGAAATCGTTACCGCTCGGCTATCGTCTAGGTAGCAACCATACTTACGCCCGAAAGAGCAGTAGAGAAAACCCGAGTAGTAATTAATACAATGGTAGGAGGTAAATAGACAAGCATCGACGCGATTCTCGCTCATCCATTTACGCATGGCATTTTGCCTACGCTCCATCTCTTGCGACGAGAAAGGACTATATACTTTCTCGCCGTTATGAATCTCCAGCACTCGCGTTTCGATGCTATGCTTGGTCTCTACCGCTGTATTTTCTACCATCGCCTACTTCCTCCTAAATCCGCTCCCCATCGTCAGATCAGGCTACCCCAGACTTGTCTAGGGTAGCAAACACGCAGAGATTAGGACAAGCGAGGCTTAATGGCAACCAGCCACTACAAGCAAGGCAAAATAACCAGCAACAAATATCTGGCGGCGAGTAGACTTGCCGATAGCACATAGCATATAGCTCATAGCATAGGCTTGTCGGCACCCACCTACTTTTCAGCCACCAATGTCCAGCCGAGCTATCGCCCAGCCGAGCTAAAGTTTAGCTATCAAAAACCCGATGTCTCGCCAGCGCCTGCAGATTCAGTGCCATCAGTATTTTCCTCGTAGAGTGAATAGCCAGAGCGAGCTGGCGCGGAACTAGACTCCGACGACTGAGGATCCCAGGTTTCAGAACTAGTCTGCGTAAAACCAGAATTCCAATCGCCGCCGCCGTCGAATAGGAAATCTTCTTGTTCTGGTTCCTTCTCTTCTGCTTCTTTTTGCGCACTAGCCTTATCATCAGCTTCTTTTTGCGCACGAGCCTTATCCTCGGCTTCTTGTTGCGCGCGAGCCTGCTCTTCGGCTTCTTGTTGCGCAAGAGCTTGCTCTTCGGCTTCTTGTTGCGCACGAGCCTGCTCTTCGGCTGCTTGTTGCGCAAGAGCCTGCTCTTCGGCTGCTTGTTGCGCAAGAGCTTGCTCTTCGGCTGCTTGTTGCGCGCGAGCCTGCTCTTCGGCTGCTTGTTGCGCAAG
>JABABG010000045.1 GCA_014238315.1 Alphaproteobacteria bacterium | reverse complement strand
GCGAATAGACCCCCTATTCTACCTAGTCGACGGCTTGCGCTACGGATTCACCGACATCTCCGAAAGCAACCCACTGAAAAGCGCAGCCATGCTGTTCCTGATAACCGCTTGCGCATACCTAACAATCTGGACGCTCTTCAAAAAAGGTTATAAAATAAGAACTTAACTACCCGTTGCTAACAGCAAAAAATAACAGCCAAGGATAACAGTCAAGGATAACAGTCAAGGATAACAGTCAAGGATAACAGTCAAGCTACCTCTCCTCTGCCCTCTGCACCCTATTTACTTCCCCTACCCCCTCCGCTCCCCCGTGCGCCGTCTAAATACCAGAAAGCGCATCGAGGCAAAGTTGACGAACAGCGCAACAACAGTGCCAAAGGCTACCGCTATAACCGGATAACGAGAAGCTAGCGATAGCCATAAAAGGCACAGCGTGAAAGCCGAGAGGTTGATAAGCGCACCCAAAACCATCAGAGGATAGTAAAAAAGTAAAGAGCCACTACCCTTCCTATCGCGAAAAGTCCAATGCTTGTTGCCAAGCCAAGTGAATAAAACGCCCAACGAAAAACCAAAACAACGCAAGAATAAAGTCTCACCAACGCTCGCAGGTTGAAAGAGCTCTATCAGCAAAATCAGGCTGAACGCATCGACTAAAAATCCACCAGTGCCCACGAACAAGAAGGGGACGAAAAAGCGCAACTCTGAACGAAGTCTCGAAAAAAGGCTACAGCAAAATCTGTAAAAAAAATGCGGTAAAATCTTAGCAAAAATCACTATGTAGGCTCGGAGTCGGAGGAAAAATTTTCTAAAAATAGATTATCTCTGGAAACTCGGAAAGGTTTTTAACCCAGAGCTCGATAGAGCCAATAACCCTCGATAGAGCCAATAACCCTCAATAGAGCCAATAACCCTCGATAGAGCCAATAACCATAGCCCATCCCTAAAACTAGCCCGCCAGGAATTGCTCGCCAGAGCCAGCCCGCTAGAGCCAGCCCGCTAGCGACTACGCTTGAACCCGCTAGCGACTGCGCTTGAAGTAGCGGAAAAACTCGTTGTCGGGCGAAATGATAATTGTCGTGTCGCCTCCCTCGATGCTCTTCCTATAGACCTCTAGCGACTTGTTGAACTCAAAAAACGCCGGGTCGCGCGAAAAAGCCCGTCCCAAAAGCCTGTTACGCGCAGCCTCGCCCTTGCCTCGTAGGATGTCGCTCTGCTTCGTCGCGTTCGCTATGATCAGTTCTTTCTCCTTGTCCGCCTGAGCTCGTATCTTGCGCGCGCTCTCGTTGCCCTGCGCTCGCAACTCGCGCGCCTCGCGTTCGCGCTCGGTGCGCATGCGCTCGAAAACCGCCTGACTCGTATCATCGGGTAGGTCGGTGCGACCTATACGCACATCGATAACCCTAACCCCGAAGCTATCCGCGCTCTTGCGAACCTCCTCGCGTATCTCGTTCATTATCGACTCGCGCTCGCTAGAGAGAACCGCGTCCAACGAAACCGTAGCTATAACTCGCTGGAGCGCAGCGTTGATGTTCTTGCCAAAGCGGTCGCGCAAACGAGCCTCCGTACCTATCCGTTGGTAGTAAAGTTTCGGATTAACTATGCGATAGCGCGCAAACGCATCAACGGCTATACGCTTCTTATCCGTGAGCAAAACCTCAAAGGGCGGAGGGTCTATGTCAAGCGTGCGCTTGTCGTAGACGACTATGTTGTCTATCAGAGGAACCTTGGCGTGAAGTCCAGGCTTGAAAATCTCTTGTCTAACCTCGCCAAAGCGCACGATCAAAACCTGCGTCGTTTGCAAAACCGTAAAAAGAGTCAGAAAAGCAACAACCAGCACAACGACCGCTAAAATCGCTGGCAGTAAAAGCAGTAGTGGAAACTTGCCTCTCTTGTCGCCACCCTTGCCAGCATCCTTGCCGCCATCCTTGCTAGCACCCTTGCCGTCACCCTTGCCGTCACCCTTGCCGCCACCTTTACCAGCCCTACCCCTTTTATTAAACAAACTGTCAAAGCTCACCATAGTTTCTCTCTTCTATCCTCTAAAATGAATGGCAACTCAAAGCTCAAGCGACCACGATTAAACTAATACCGACATGCTGTCTAGTCTATAGTCTAGTCTATGGCGAAGCCGTAGCCGCACCGCCACCGCCGCTAGAACCAGAGCCAGAGCCAGAGCCAGAGCCAGCACTGCCCGCGCGTAAGCGTCTCTGCACCTCAGGCAGAGGCAGGAACGGAACAACGCCCCTCGCGTTGTTGTCTATTATGACCATGTTCGATTTCTCAAAAACGTTAGACAATGCCTCAAGATACATGCGTCTGCGGGTAACCGAAGGTGCTGAGCGATAGGCGCGCAACACTTCCGTAAACCTCGCCGCCTCACCCTCAGCCTCGATTTTAAGGCGTTCGCTATAAGCCTCCGCTTGACGCAGCATCTGCTCCGCCTCTCCGCGTGCCTCAGGCACGATCGAGTTCGCATAAGCCTCCGCCTGATTCCTAAGCCTATCCAAATCTTGGCGCGCGCGCTGAACATCGTTGAACGAGTCTATAACTTGCGGCGGCGGGGAGGATTTCTGCAAGTCTATCTTTTCTATCAAAACTCCAGAATCGTAGGAATCCAGAACGCGCTGCAACAAGTCCAAGGTGTTCGTCTCTATTTGCGCTCGACCAACGGTCACAGCATCGTCAAACGAAGTCTGACCGATAACCTCACGCATCGCGCTCTCAGAGGCTATCTTGATCGTAGCCTGCTGGTCGCGGATGTTGAAAAGATACTTGATCGGATCGGTAATCTTCCAAAAAACAGTGAAATCGATGTCAACTATGTTCTGATCCTTCGTCAGAATTAAACTCTCCTCCGGGATATCCACAGCCTCTACCTTGGCATCGGTCAGAATAGAGCCGCGCTCGCGTGCAGAGCGAAAGCCGATGTCCAACCTGCGCGCGCGCTCAACCTGCGGCGTGAATACTCGTCCGAGCGGCGAGGGTAGGTTATAGTTCAAGCCAGGATCGCGCGGTGGTCCGTAGTATTTGCCAAAAATAAGCGGAACACCTACCTCGCCTTGATCAACGCGGTACAAACCGCTCGCTAGCCACAGAACAAACACGCCAAGTATGACTAAAATTACGCGCCGCGCAATATGGTCGCCTTGCGGATCAAAAAAATTACCGAACTTCTTCTGGAAATCCGCAAAGATACCATCGAACGAAAATTGGCCGCCGCCACCCCTGCCGCCAGCACCGCCTGAGCCGCCGCTACGCGGACGGCGCGGCGTACCGCCCCAAGGATTGCCTCCGGGGTTACCTCCGGGATTGCCTCCAGGAGTTCCTCCGCCATTTTGCGACCAAGCCATGAATAATACCTCTTCTAATGTCCTTACGATAAATCTATAAATAGAATGTTACATGCCTACAAATAAACTCGCTCGTCAACAAACTTTTTGCTCCAGCCCATGCACGAACATCAATTACTAGAAAAAATACGCAGCCTGCTACTACAAACGCCCATCGCCAAGGTGGAGCAGAAGGTAGAGCAGAAAGAAGGCGAAAAAGAAAACTTAGGTGGCGCTGAAAAAAAACGCCAAACTAGTGCCAAGCTCCCCGAACCCTATTTACTCTCCGAGCTTGGTGAACAAACCATAACCTCGCTTAAACTAGAGCCAGGTAGGCTGTTCGTCGTAATATCCCTGCCGCAAAGGTTCGTCTCGCGAGCGGCAGAAATAGAAGCGCAAGTCAAAGCCCATCTTAATCATAGCCTACAAAATAACCCGCAAGATAACCCGCAAGATAACCTCAAAGAGCTCCTCGCAGGGCGAGAGCTCGCCATAGTGATAACTAGTAGCCTAGACACAGCGAGCACCGAGAAGCCTAAAGTAGCTCCGCCGAAGGTAAGCGCGCGCAAAGGCGGAATAAAAAATGTCAAAACTATACTCGCGGTCGCAAGCGGTAAGGGCGGGGTCGGAAAATCAACCCTAGCCGTAAACATAAGCATCGCGCTCGCGCAAATGAAAAGTAGCGCAAAAGGGCAGACAAAAACAGAGCTGAAAGAAACAGAGCCGCAAGAAACAGAGCCGCAAGAAACAGCACTGAAAGTAGGGTTGCTCGACGCCGACCTATACGGACCATCCCTCGTGCAAATGCTCGCACTCGATAAGCCGCCGCAGAGAAACAGCGACAGCTTGATAATACCCGAACAACGTTTCGGTATCAAAACCCTATCGATGGGAGCAATGATAAAAGATGCACAAGCACTCGTATGGCGAGGACCCTTGATAGGCAGAGCTCTAAAGCAGCTGCTAGAAGGAACAGATTGGGGGGTGCTCGATATTCTGATACTAGATTTGCCACCGGGAACCGGAGACCTGCCGCTGACGCTCGCGCAAAATGCTAGTATCGACGCCGCTATGCTCGTCTCAACGCCTCAGCAGGTAGCACTCTACGACGTCAGGAAAAGCCAAAATATGTTCGATAAGCTACGCATCCCCGTGGTCGGTATCATCGAAAATATGAGCATGTTCCAATGTACGCATTGTGGAGCAGAAAGTCCTATCTTCGGAAGCGGTGGCTCGGAGCAGCTCGCAAAAAAGACAAAAATTCCATTCCTCGGCAGGCTGCCCATATCGCAAGCCTTGCAGGAAAGTGGCGACAAGGCTACCCCGATAATGGCAATCGCGCACAAAAATAGCGAAAAAAACAGCCAAGAAAATCTCGCGGTGACGACGGTAGAGAGGCTAGCAGAGAGGGCGGAGGCGGGAGAGGCCGATGAGCTGAGCAGTAGCCTCGCGTCAAGCAGAAATGATAGCCAAGCCTCGCAAAAGGCATATTCCTTGCATATCCAAGAGCTAGGCGAGAATATGCGCTCGATCGCAAGTAAGCTGCTAGCGCAGCTCGAAACATTGCAAAAAAACAGCGGGGATGCTAAAATGAGCCTAAAGGTAGAATAAGTATAAAGAAAAAATAGCCGTAAAAACCGACTGCAAAAGCTAGCCAGTGCGCTAACCTCGGCAATTGCCAATGGCTTTACACTATAAAAAAAGTATGTTACCTTTTTCAGCACTCATTAGGTAGCGGAGGCTAGAAGTGACTGGAGTTATGAGGCTAAAGTTAGGAGGGGGGGAAGTCGCTACGGCGGAAAGCTGTGCGGAAGAGGACTGGAATGGGAGAAGGGGAGAAGGGGAGGTAGCCGAAGCGCAAGCTAGGGCTAGGGTGGGGGTTAGCAATAGCGAAAGCTGAAAGCCAAGAAGGAGATAGATAACATGGCTCTTTACACAACTCTTTACATAATCCTTGGCATAATTCTTGGCGTGGCTATTGTAAGTATCTGCTTTGCAGAACGAGAGTCTGCGGCTTGAAAGTCGATGTAAAATCGAAAGACAAAAAGCTAATGCCTCTGAAAAGTAGAGGGGAAACCGCAATCTCGCTGGCTGTATCTCTTCCGCAAACTAGGAGAACAGCGAATGAAATATAGGATAGCTAGTGAAAAACTGCCTCAAGCCAGTCGCAAAAATCCTCTAGCCAAAGGAGGAAAGCTCAACCTAAACAATCCCAACAATCCCAACAACCCCAACAATCTAAACAACCCAAACAACATAAAAATATAGGAAACGCATGGACACAAGAACCCCAGTTCTTGTAGTGGATGACTACAAAACTATGGTGCGAATTATACGCAACCTCCTAGCGCAAATCGGATTCGAAGATATCGACGACGCAAGCGACGGGGAGGAAGCACTGAAACGACTGGAGACGAAAAAATACGGAATGATCATATCCGATTGGAACATGGAGCCCATGAACGGATTGGAGCTACTCAAAAATATCCGAGCAAGCAGAAACGAAAACGCTAAAGTACCATTCATTATGATAACAGCCGAATCTAAACAATCAAGCGTACAAGCCGCAAAAGATGCAGGTGTCAATAACTATATCGTAAAACCCTTTAGCGCCGATACTCTGAAAACAAAAATCGGAAGCGTACTCGGTTAGTGGCGTACTCGGTTAGTAGCGTACTCGGTTAGTAACGTGCTAAGTTAGTAACCTGTTAACCCAAAAGCCTAAATCAAGCCAATGACTCGCTAAACTAGAAAATCAATGCAAAAAAACAAAGCCGAAAACAAAACTCAAGCCAAAAGTGAAAAATGACTGAAAATAACCCGCGTAAAACAAAAAGCAATCTCCGAGACGAGATCGAAAAAATCGTAAAAGATATAGTGCAAAGCGAGCTACCCGGACAATACGCAGGGCATACAATCGCAAGTTTGCGGAAATACCAAGAAAACGAAAGCATAGTAGAAATAGCAGATCCAAGTAATAGTCCCAGAGAAATTAGCGAAAAACATCTGCCAGCTATAATCCAAAACCTCAACGCTATTCGCTCAACCGCAGAATCCGCAACTCACGCAATCATGAATGCAGCCGAAAATATTCAAGCCTTGCTCGGAATGCTGGACGAAAGGTTGGAGCAACAAATTCGAAAAGAGCTAACCCTAGTCGTTCAAGCTTGCGCATTCCAAGATATAACCGGGCAGCGAATGACTAGAATCGTCGATTCCATCGAAGAAATAGAGTGCTCCGTAGACGGAATCCTCGCCGCCATGGGTGACAAACAGGCTGCTAGAAGATATGGCGAAATGAAAGCTAAACGCGAAAAAGACAAAGCACTACACAAAAATAAACTCAGCGGACCGCAAAATATAATCGTAAAAGACAAGCAGGCGGAAATCGACAGCATCTTCGGAAATTAATAAGAAAATAGACAACCCATGCTAAGCCACCATAGTTCTCAGGTCAATCATACCTCTGGTAGACAGCAAGAAGATACCGGTAGCGACTTCGCTATCGCCTATACATTCTTGAGCCTCTTCTTGCTCGTCTTATCCTTCTTCGTAGTCCTAACCGTGCTGTCGGAGGTCGTCGAAGAAAAAGTGCAACAAGCACTGTCCTCCGTCGCAGAAGTATTCTCGCCAATCTCAGTCGAAAGCAAAATACGCTCAAATCCTCTAGATCTCAGGGCAGCCGGTTTTACTAAAGACTTCATACTCGACGAAATAGAAATTCTCGTCGAAACGGATGTCCATGTCGCAGAAACTACGCGCGCCGATAGGGATGGCTCGCTCGAAGTGAGAGTCAAAAATAAAGCCCTCTTCCAAAAAGATAAAGCAGTGCTGAAGCCAGAAATGAATATCCTCCTCAAAAGAATCTCCGCTACTATCGCCAGCGGCGGACAGCCCATTCACGCATCGTTCGTTACAAGCTACAGCACAAGCGATAGATACATTTTCGCGCCGCCGCTAAGCGTTCGAAGAGCTGGCGAGCTCGGGAGAATAGCTCTGCAAGAAGGCATAAGCCCGCAACGAGTGCAATCGGGACTCGACACAGACCTCGATGACGAAACCGTATTCCGATTCCAAGTCGGCATAAATACCTTCCCAAGCGTCAGATACATCCCCAATCCAGAAAACCCAATAAACCAAGAACAGCTACCTGAGCAAGGAGTCCTTATAGAATCCGGAACAGCCGGGGCGGCTGGAACAACCGAGAAAGCTGGAACGGCTGCTACAACCGAGAAAGCTGGAACGGCTGCTACAACCGAGAAAGCTGGAACGGCTGCGACAACCGAAATACCAAAAGACAACGAAAACACAGAAAATAAAGCTCAAGAGCAAAATTAATAGCGAAAAAAACAAAAGAAAATTAATAAAAGAAATCCATAGGGCAAAGAACAAACCGCAAGCGCAAATACCATCATGACAGAAACAAGCATCTGGTTCGACGAAGACGAAATTTACTTGACCGAAGAGTACGAGCAGGATTACGAGCTGGGAGATGAAGAAAAAACGAACGAAGGGAGCAATACTCAATGGCTACTCAGCATGACAGACATGGTAACGCTAATGCTAACCTTCTTCGTCTTCATCTTCGCACAAAGCGCATTCTTCAATGTCGATAAAATAACAGTCGAAAAACGAATACTCAGCAAAAGAGAAAATCTGCGGTTCGGGCAATCCGACTACATCTATAGCGCGAATATACAAAAAACTCCCCTATCCCTATCCGCGCAATACCTATACCGTATCTTCAAAACCCAATTCGAAGAAGACCCGCTGCTAAAAGAAGCCTTCCTTACTCAAGGACCAGGGTGGGTCATGATGAGCTTCCCAGCCAGTATCTTCTTCGAAAGAGGCGATAGTAGATTAGACAGCAAGGCTAAGCTAACTCTGTTCGGTATCGCAGACCTGCTCAAAAACTCCGCTAATCGAATCGAGGTCATCGGACATTCAACGCCAGAAAACTTCGTGCAGGTGCCTCAAAGATTCCCGACAAATTGGCATCTGTCGCTCGCGCGTGCGCTCGAAGTCTTCCGAATACTGAGGGCTAACGGCGTGCGAGTGCCTATCGCGGCAATGGGACGCTCTAGTACATCCTTCAACACAAGCATAAGCCGTAGTCTTAGCCCAACCGTGCGAGACCGTTTGGCAAGGCGGGTGGATATCGTCGTGTATGACGAAAAATGACACAAGCCGAATAATACAAGCCGAATAATACAAGCCGAATAATACAAGTGGAATGATGCAAGTGGAATGATGCAAGTGGAAAATCTTGGCGTGAATAGTCTTGGCGTGAATAGTCTTGGCGTGAATCGTAGCGTAGCTATTGCTAAAACCCTTGTCGCAACCCATGTCGCAACCCTTGCCGCAATCCTTGCCGCAATAACCCTCGCGCTAACTCTCTCTACAAGCGCAAGCGCGCAACAAATAGTCAACATCGATAGCGGGCTTGCCGAAAAGTCTGGCTACATGATATTTCGTTGGCAAAAAGCTCCAGAATTCTCTAGCCAAATCGACGAAAAACAAAACCTACGGCTCGTCTTCGCACAAAAAGCTCAACGCTTTGAGGTCGGGAAGGTCCAAGAAAGGCTAAAGGCTTACCTCAAAAGCGTAAATGTTATCGATAGGCAAAGAATCTCCGTAGCCTTGAAACGAAATGTACTCGTCTCAACACGAAAAACTCGCGACAGCATCGTCGTATATTTTCAGCTCGACAAACAATCGGAAAAAATACCAGGGCGAAGCGCGCGCGCAGAAAGAGCCACTGGCGAAACCGCCGCCGCTATGCAGCTACAGCAAGTCGAAGAGAGAATAGAAAGCTCCGACAACACGCCCTTCCTCGTAAAGCTAGAAGCTCAACGGCGCTCAGGATACCAAAGAATCTCCTTCGCCTGGCCTACCGATGTCCTGTTTCGCTCAGAAATACTGACACTGCCAGACCAAAAGGGAGACATCCAAGAAACGCTGGTCGTAACCTTCGATAAAAATATGATCATCGAAAATGCAACCGCAAAAATCAGAGCCCTCGCTGGCACATTAGGCACGCCAAGCTTCCAAAAAAACGGGCGCGAGATAAGAATACCTCTGCTCAGAAAGGTAACCATGCGCGACTTCGCATACGGAAATCGAGTCGTAATCGACCTATTCGCCAATCAGCTCAAAGATAGTAACATCGCCCAAAGCGACCCAGATACGAAACCCAGCGCGGTGCCAAGCTCGCCTCAATTGCCAGCCGTAACCGTGCGCGGCGGCAGGCACGGAGACTACACTAGATTCATCTTCGACTATAACGAGCCAACTAAATACCTGATCGAAAGAACCGACAGCAGGCTCGCCATAACCTTCAATCGTTCTAACCCGCTCGATTTGCGAACCTTGGGATTCTCGCCACGAGAAAACTTCGCGCCTGCCAGAACCCAGCGTTTCGCAAACAGAAATATCTTCTCTATACCTCTGCCACAGGAAAACGAATATCGGCACTTCGTATCCGGGACAAGAATAGTCGTCGATGTGCTGCATACCGTAACCCTAGACCGAACTCCTCTTCCAGATATCATCGGCGTGTCCGCGCCTCTCGTCGCAACATCGCCGCCGCTACCGCAACCCCTCATCTTCGACAAGGAAGGAAAAAATCTAGGCAGCAAGTTGCCCTCGGCTGAAGAAATAGCCGCCGGAAGACCCGCACCAGTATTCCAATTCCAATTGCTACTGCCAGAAGGAATCGCCACTGCCTTCTTCCGAAGGGCGGGCTTTATCTGGTTCATCGCAGATAGACCTTTCCAAATAGACACGCAAAGCCAAACGCAAAACGCTCAAACCGCATTGGGCGGAATCGAGCAGATACCTAACGATAACTTCACAATACTGCGATTCACTACCGCTCAACAATTATACCCCGCCACAAGGCAAGTAGGGCTAAGTTGGTGGCTCGAATTTCACGACACTCCCATAGATTCATACTTCAACATCAACACCGCAATAACCCAAGACTCTAAAGCCCAGGCAGAATTCAACTTCTTGCTAAACAAATACGGAAAGGTATTGCAGTTGCGAGACCCAGAAATAGGAGACGATATTTTCGTAATACCAGTGCAAAATCCTAGCCTAGGGATCAATCGAGCAAGAGCATACCCCGAATTTCAAATTCTAGAAAGCGCTCAGGGAGTGGCTTTCGTGCCACTCGCAAATAACATAAAGCTCGATAGACTAGATGGTCGAGCCATCATAAAGGCTCCAGACGGGTTGCAACTAGAAACATTCGACGTAGACCAAGTCGTCTCCGAAAGAACGCCAGAAGAGCTCATAAGGCTACCAATACTGAACTTCGACCTATGGGCAAGACCAGACAAATCGCTAAGCGAAAGTCGCGAAGTCTTTAACTCCATGCGCTTGCGCGATGTCTCCGAAAACCGTAGCGGCTTCAATCTGAACCTAGCCGGCTACTACCTTAGCCAAGGCTTGGCGCAAGAAGCCTTAGGGCTACTCAACCTATTTTCGTCTTCCTTTACTAGCAATAATCTAACTCCGCGTTTGATGCGCGCGGTCGCTCTCTTGCTCGCAGAGCGCACGGACGAGGCTATTGAGGTGCTACGCGCTCCCGTCTTCGACAGGTTGCAAGAAGCCAACCTATGGAGAGGGGTCGCCGCCGCTCAGAAAAAACAAGCCCAGCTCGCAGAACTATACTTCGAGCAAGCCGGAAACTTCTTCGACCTATATCCAGACCCCGTAAAAGCAGCCATAGCCGTATGGAGAATCGATAACGCGATAGCAACCGATAATACAGCCGCCGCCGAAGCTTGGTTGAAAAGAGTCGAAAAAATAGCTCTAGGGAAAATACCTCGCAGACAGGTAGATGCTTTCGCATATATGCGCGGTGCGCTCGCGCAAAAGCGCGGCAACGACAAGCGCGCGCTAAAAATCTTTAGAGCATTGCATGGTGGGGCAAAAACAGGCTATTGGCAAGTACGTGCAAACCTCGACGCTCTCGTGCTCGCTAGGGACATAGAAGAAACACCCAAAGAAGAGGTGCTGACTAAACTCGAAAGGCTAAACCAAGCTTGGCGCGGCGATGAGCTCGCTTTCCAAATACAAAAAGAGCTCGGGACAACCTACGGCTTGAACGGATTCTTCTACCAACAGCTGAAAATATACCGCGAAGCCATAACTCAATATCCTTTATTCCCAGAAACCGCAGAGCTCTCTAAACAGATGGTCGAGTTGTTCCAAGACCTATTCTTGTTGCGCGAAGGCGTGCCCCTATCGCCAGTCGAGGCTTACCTCATACACGAAAACTTCAAAGAGCTGATACCAACCGGCGAAAAAGGACTGTTGCTAACAGAAAGCGCAGTCGGCAGAATTAGCCAAGGAAGTTTCTACAAAATCGCCGCCGATATTGCAAAAAATGCCTTCGTAGACAATGCAACCAAAAGCGATAAAGACCGACTCATCGTCAAAACTGGATTGCTATTCCTGCTCGCAGGACAGGCGCAAGAAGCTCTCAATGTGCTCGACAAAAATACACCACCGCAAGGCTCCCCATACGGAGACGATGCGCGACGACTGCGCGCAAGGGCTCATGTCGAGCTGAAGCAAAGCGATTACGCTCTTCGACTCTTGGCTGGCGATGTGTCCGAAGTAGCCGACCTATTGCGCTTCGCTATACATAGAAATAACGCCGATTGGGAAAAGGCCGCAGCATCTCTGCAAAGGCTGCTAGGACCGCCGCCGCGCCAAGAAGGCGTGCGGTTATCTCAACGCAAGGCTAGCTTCCTGATATACCTCGCGGCGACATTATACCTAGCAGAAGAAACAGAAGCCCTCGACGGAATAGCTAGAGACTATGCAGAAACAATCGAAGACTCGCCGTTGCTCGAAGTATTCAACTTCCTCACCCAAGCAAACGACCCCAACAGACCCGTATCCATAACCCAGATGGTCGAAAGGTTACAGGAAAGTAGCGACACTAATATCGGATTCCTCGATGCCTATCGACAAAGGTTCCTCAGGTAGTGGGGCTCGGCTGCGCTTAAGCTTAGTATAGTTCTGGGGCTTAGTATAGTTCTGGCGCATAGTTACACAGCGCTTCGTAGAATAAAGCCGTCTGCTACTATTCACTTCTTGCGCTTGTCATCGCTCAGCTGTCTCAAGCCTAGTGCCTTTAGCTGCTCTCTAGATACAAAACTCGGCGCGCCCATCAAAAGGTCTTGACCAGTTTGGTTTAGTGGAAAGCAGGTGACCTCGCGGATGTTGCTCTCGCCGGATAGCAGCATCACTATGCGCTCGATGCCAGGGGCTGCCCCTCCGTGCGGAGGCACGCCGAAGCGCATCGCCGAAAAAATGCCAGGAAAGCGCGATTGCAGAGAGGCAGCATCGTAGCCAGCTATCGCAAAGGCGCGTTGTAGGCTCGCGTAATCGTGGTTGCGCAACGCGCCCGAAGATAGCTCGACCCCGTTGCAGACGATGTCATACTGGCTCGCGATGATGTCTAAAGGATCTTTCTCAGTGAGCGCAAGCATGCCACCTTGCGGCATCGAGAAAGGATTGTGGCTGAAGATAATCTCGCCGCTATCCGCATCGCGCTCATACATCGGAAAATCTACTATCCAGCAGAAAGAAAAAATATCCGTAGCAATGCTCTCGCAAGCAAGTCCAAGACGCTCGCGCACCAGACCAGAGAAAGACTGCGCCTGCTTGCGCTCGGCGCAGACAAAAAATAGCGCATCGCCATCGCTGAGCCCTGCGCGCTCGGCAAGCGAGAGCGAAAGCTCGCTCGTTATGTTACGAGCTATGGGTCCCTGCCCATCGCCGAGACGCGGGTAGGAAATGTAACCCAGACCCTGCAAGCCTTGCTCGCGTGCCCAAGCGTTAAGTTTGTCAAAAAAACTGCGAGGCTTGCTCGCCGCACCAGGTGCCGGTATCGCGCGAACGCAAGCTCCAGATGCAACCGCGTTTGCAAAAATCGCAAAGCTAGAGCCTGCAAATAAGTCCGAGACATCGCATATCTCAATCGGGTTGCGCAAGTCGGGTTTGTCGCTACCATAGCGTAGCATCGCGTCCGCGTAGCTGATACGCGGAAAAGGCAGCGTTGATACGCTGTTTGGAGACGCTACATCGAAGCTGGCAAACTCGCTAAAAGTGCCGTGCAAAACCCGCTCGAGCGTGGACATGATCTCGTCTGCGCTGGCAAATGCCATCTCAAAGTCAAGCTGGTAGAACTCGCCTGGCGAGCGGTCAGAGCGTGCGTCCTCGTCGCGAAAACAAGGCGCGATTTGAAAATAACGCTCGAAGCCCGCTATCATCAGTAGCTGCTTGAACTGTTGCGGCGCCTGCGGTAGCGCGTAAAACTTATCCGCCTGCAAGCGCGAGGGAACTAGAAAATCGCGAGCACCCTCAGGCGACGAGGCGGTTAGAATCGGTGTTTGAAACTCCGTAAAACCCTCGCTCGTCATGCGTGCGCGTAAGTCCGCGATAACTTGCGAGCGTAGTAGAATCTTCGCACGCATACTCGCTCGCCGCAAGTCGAGGAAGCGATACTTTAGGCGCAAATCCTCAGGGTAGTCCGCATCGCGATTAACCGGCATCGGTAGCGGGTCCGATTCTGAGAGAACCTCGAGCGAACTTAGTGCTAGTTCCGCATCGCCAGTCGGCAAGTGCGGATTTACCGTATCACCGCTACGAGCCCTCACCTCGCCCGCTACGCTAACAACGCTCTCAAGGGCTAGCTTCTCCATCTCTAAAAAAAGAGACCCTTGCTCACGCTGCAGCGCGTCAAGCTCAACACCTTCGCTACGCTCAGGGTTCTCTAGCACGCATTGCGTAATCCCCCAATGGTCGCGCAAGTCTATAAAAAGAAGGTTGCCATGGTTGCGCTTGCGAGAAATCCAGCCCGCTAGGCGAACCTCGGAGCCAGCCTGCGATAAGCGCAGAGCATCGCAACGTTGCGTGCGGTAGGGAGATGCAGAACTATCAGACGAAGAAGTAGGCATAGCACAAAACGCTGAAGCAAAGCCAGCAGACAATAATTAATGGCAGACCAGCTCGCACAAAGTCCACAAAGCGATACTGACCAGCGTTCATAACTAGCAAGTTCGTCTGATAACCTATCGGAGTGGCAAAAGCACAATTAGACGCGAATAATACCGCTATCGCAAATGGAATGTGCGAAACCTCAAGAGAGTCCGCTATCGCGACAGCTATCGGCGTGAATAAAACCGCAGCAGCCTTCGTCGAAATGATGTTCGAGAGTAACGCTACGAACAGAAAAAAGCAAGAAAGAATAAATGGCGGCGAGGCTATAAAATGCGTCAAAAAAATAAAGCATTGGGCAAGAATCTTGTCGCCGCCAGTTACCTGTAGCGCCGCTGCAAGCGCAAAGGCTGAGGCTATGACTAGTACTATCTTGCGATCAAGCGCGCGGACGGCGTCCTCTAGAGTCAATACACCGAGCGCAAGCATGGCGGTCGCTCCGCTGATCGCGCAAAAAGCTATCGGCGCAATACCGGTCGCCGAGGCAAGGATGCAGAGGATGAAAATGCCAACCGCCTTGCTCGCTCGCTCCGCATCGGGAAGTTTATGAATCGAGTGCTCAACGGCTACAAGGTCGCGTTGCTGACCTAATGCTTGGATGTCACTCGCACGACCCTGTACCAGCGCGATGTCGCCTGCTCGCAGACGGGTGGAGGTTAGGTTGCGCAGCATGCGCCTAGTTCCTCGTTCTAGTCCCAAGACAACGCAGTGGTAGCGGAAGCGAAAGCGTATGCCCTGAAGCGTGCGCCCGACAAATGACGATTGTGGTGGTATGAAAAACTCCGCTAGTATCGTCTCCTCAGGTGCTCCGCCTGAGTGCGAGGAACTATTCTCGCCGCTGAGTTGCGGCGGCAGAAGTCCTTGCTCCTCCGTCTCGACTAGCTCGTCTATACGCTTGCGCGAGGCAGATATCAAAAGTATGTCGCCTGCTCGCAAGTCAAACGATAGATCGGGCGGCGTGAAAGACATCTCTCCCCTTTGCACAAGGACAACAGTCGCCCGCTCGATAGACGAAAAAAGCGCCACGCTCGCCACCTTGCCCACAAAAGGCGAGTCGCCAGTTATGATAAACTGCGCAACAAAACGCTTCCCTTGCAACGCGCTGTCTAGCTTGCGACGACCCCAACTATAACGAGGACTGCGCAAAAGCCGAGGCATCACAAAAAGTATGTAAAGCATACCGAAAAACGCTAGGTAAAGACCAGGAAAGGTGACCGTGAAAAATCCTAGAGTCTCGCGCTCCATCGCAACAAGTGAGCCAGCTACCAAAAGGTTCGTCGACGAGCCGATCAGAGTCGTCATGCCACCCAAAACCGAAGCGAAGCTCATGCCCATCATAGGCCAACGGCTATCACGACGCTTGCGTTCAAGCAACGCTCGTAGCACCGGAATGAAGAGAACTACCACCGGAATGTTGTTCAGAAACGCGCTCAAAAGCATCGCCGCAAGCAATAGTAGAAGCAAGGATAGGTTAAACGACGATAAGCGCGAAAGGTAGCGCGAGACTATCCCTAAAGCACCAGTGCTCGCTAATGCCTCGCCGATCACTAAAAGACTCAACACCGTCAATAGCGCAGGCGAAGAAAAGCCTAATAGTAGCTCAGTTGCCGGTAACGAGTATGCCTCGGAGACTAGGGTTGGAAAAACGACAAAAAGAAACAGCAGGCTGCAAAGTAAAATAAGCGCCGTTATCTCCATCGCAAAATACTCGCCCGCGTAAAAATACAAGCCCCCTATGATCAGAACAAAAACCGATAATACTTGTAGATGCGTTGCGTGGAAGGGAAGGTGCGTAAGGTGGGTCGAAATAAAGGACAAAACTATTCCTCAAAAATTAGGTGCGACAATTACCCCCTAAAAAATATTCCAAAAATACTCGATGCTCAGGATGGCTCGACGCCAGCTCTAGGGGCTGGCTACACATACTTTGTCTATGTTATGTATGTTCTATGTTATAGTGTGGATTAAGAAAATTTTCAAGGACTCCTATCCAAGCTATAAGGACCCCCCGTCTTGCTCTCAAGCCTTGCGCCCTACTCGACCTGGCGATACTGAGAGCTGATAAAATCCTCGAAAACAAAAGCATAAAAGCAAACGAAAAAACAAAGGACAAAAGTAAGGACTTGCGTAAAGACTCGGCTATAATAACAAAAGCTCGCAAAATGCGAAAACAATGTAGAGTTCGTTCGCAGCTAGGCTCATCGCTCGGAAAAGTTGGAGGCGATTGACGATGTACTTGCAATGTCCCCGTTGCCATTCGGTCTTCGAAATAAACCCACAAACCCTAGGCGCAAAAGGACGCAAGGTCAATTGCGCCGTCTGCTCTAATGTATGGTTGGCAAAAGCCAGCGCGCTACTCGCAAAAATGCCAGCCCTCGCCAAAACCGAAAAGGTCGCCTTCGCAGAAGAGCCAAGCAGGGCTAGTGCCTTCTCCCCTCCCCCCCCCGCCGCGGACTCGATAGCGCCTCCAGCACCTAGCTCTAGTCAAAGGCAAAGCCAAAAAGCCACAACTCAAAGTAAAGGTGAAGGCAAAGATAAAGGTAGGGACGAAAACAGGGGGCAAGCCGCAATACCACCTCCCCATATCGCCAGCCCAATACAGCAAGCCACTCCCCCTTACCAACCTAAAGGGGCCGCCGCCGCAATATACGCACAAACCCATCATCTGCATTTCGCGCCTCTGCGATTCGCAGAGCGGAACATCGAACGAAGGCTAAACGAGCTACTAAGCTTCGCAATATCTTGGGCAGTATGGGGCGTATTCGTCGCCGCAATCATATACACAGTGCACACCTACCCAATCGAAATCATAACTCGATTCCCAAACGCTATTCACCTATACGAAAGGCTAAACCTCAAACAGCCCGCATTTAGCAAATTTATGCTGCCGACTAAAAGCTACTCGATCGGAAAAGTAGAGGTAACAAGCGAGTTTCGACTCTCGCGCGATATCCTGTTGATAACAACATCCGTTGCCAACGAAACTCAAGAGCCAATAGACACTCCGATAATGCGAGGATCGTTCCGCAACGCAATCGACGAGGAAATAAGCTATTTCCACTTCCGCGCAAGCGAAGGACAAATACCCGCCGACAAGACTATCGAATATCGCATAAATGTCGGAAAACCCGACTCAGCTAGCGAAACCCTGCTGATAACCCTGCTAAGCCCCTTCGAAGCGAGTCTAGATATTGGCGAAAATCGATTGAGGGCAAAGGCAGCAACAGAAATTCAGAATCTAAAAAACACAACTGAAGAAAACACAACCGAAGAAAACACAACCGAAAAACCAGAACTGGAAAACTAGTCTCTGCTTTTCTAATTAACAACCGCGCTCTCGCTAGCCAAGAGCCAAGAAAACCCCGCGCTGCACAAACCCCCACGCCCCAAACTGCAAGCCCCAAACTGCAAGCTACAAGTGCCGAGCCCTAGCCGAGCCCTAATGGACCTACAAATAGCCCCCTATCTAAAAACCTGATAGCCCCCCCCCTACTCGTGAATATCGACCGAAGTTTTCGTAACTCGCACCGCAAAATGCTCGCGGTCG